>CAZVSA010000046.1:0-18134 GCA_964629955.1 uncultured Luteolibacter sp. | reverse complement strand
CGGTGACTTTGTAGGCGCCGTTGTACTGGGCGACTTCCTCGCCCATGATGACGACGTTGGGATCGCGGGCGAGTTCCTCATCGAGGCCTTCACGGAGAGCGTCACGGTAGGTGAGAGTGCGGGACATGGGAAAATGGGGAAGTGGGGTGGGGAGTTAGGAAATCCGGTCGTTCCAATAGCCGGGTTTGCGGGAGTTGTGTGCGATGGCGAGTAGATGGTGTCTTCCTGGATTCTGAAAGGAAGATGATAGGGAAAACGGGAAAGATTGGCGCGTCTGATCCGGTTTGCCCGGGCGTTGAAAATCAGGGGTGTTTGCAGGATTTGATCGGCTTTTTGTTCGACGGCGAGCAGGAAATCACTGGCAAGGCGGGGGTCGATGCGTTGGTACCATGCGGTGATTTTTTCCAATTCATTTTCCGCCAGCGGGTGAAAAACCCGCCTCATATGCCCAGCTTTGTTTTTACCCGGGCGATGGCGTCTTCGTATGGGATTCCCTGGACCCGGCCGCTGTCGAAATCATCGCTTCTGCGGAGAATTTCCTCGTCCCATGCCGCTTCGATTTCCGGGTCGCGGGATTCGTCGAGTTCGTGGAGGCGGTCGATGAGAGCCGTGCGCTCGGCGGGGCTGAGTTTCGCGGCTTCGGCTTCGAGTTGATCGAGGGTGAGGGCCATGGCGGCAGGGTAGCGGCGGAAGGGGAGGGAATCAATCGTTGAAGAAGTGGCGGCCGATTTTGGAGGCGGGGGTGTTGTTGTCGGTTTCCCAGTAAACGTCGGTGCTGATGTCGGCGAAGGTGGGGGCGGGGGATTCTTCGGCGAATTTGACGGCTTCGGCGGCTTCCTGGTTGGCGGCTTTGTTGATGGCGTCGGCGGTTTCTTCGGTGAGGATGCCTTCGTCGAGGAGCTTGCGGCGGAAGACGAAGATGGGGTCGTGGTTGTCCTTGTAGTTTTTGATTTCTTCGGGGGTGCGGTATTTCTGCGCGTTGGCGTCGGCGACGCTGTGACCGTAGTAGCGGTAGGTGTCGATCTCCAGCAGGGTGGGTTTGTGCTGTTTGCGGGCGCGTTCCATGGCGATGTGGGTTTTCGCCCGGACTTCGTAGAGGTTGGAGCCGTCGATGACATCCCATTCCATGTCGTAGCCTTCGGCGCGTTGGGCGAGGCAGCCGCGGAAGGCGGAGGAGCGGTTCTGGGAGGTGCCCATGGAGTAGCCGTTGTTCTCGATGACGTAAACGACGGGGATTTCAAAAAGGGCGGCGAGGTTGAGGGATTCGTGGAAGGCTCCCTGATTGACCGCTCCATCGCCGAGGTAGCAGAGGCAGCAGCCTTCTCTTTCGAGGTATTTGAGGCCGTAGGCCAGTCCGAGGCCGAGGGGGGTCTGGCCGGCGACGATGCCGTGGCCGCCCCAGAAGTTTTTATCGGGGGCGAAGAAGTGCATGGAGCCGCCTTTGCCTTTGGAGCATCCGGTGGCTTTGCCGAAAAGCTCGGCCATGCATTCCTTCATGCTCATGCCAACGGCGAGGGCGTGGGCGTGGCAGCGGTAGGCGGTGATGTTGTGGTCGTGCTCGCCACACAGCGAGAGGGTGCCGACGGCGACGGATTCCTGGCCGATGTAGAGGTGGAGGAAGCCGCCCATTCGGTTGGGTTTCTGGTAGTAGGCGAGGGCGGTCTGCTCGAAGCGGCGGATCCGCACCATTTGGGAATACAGCTCGAGTTTCCGCTCGGCGGAAAGGGATTGGTTGATGGGGGAGCTGGAGAAATCGAGTTGGGCGGAGGCGGCGCTGGACATGGGCGGAAAGAGTGGAGGGACTAAGAAAGGAGCGGGGATGGGAGGCAAGTCTTATCTGGTGCGGCCCGGGAGGGGGGCGGGGATTTCCCGCGGCAGATGGGCGCGGGCGGCGAGAAAAATGCCGGTGAAAAGCAGATTTGCCGCCAGCAGGTTCCGGAGAAACGGCCAGGTGGGGCCGTAGCCGGCGGGGCCGGTCCATTGTGCCTGGAGGAGGCCCGCGAAGCTTTTCGGGTAGAGGGGATCGAAGGCGAAGGATACGAGGTTCGTGAGGAAGTAAAATGCGATGGCGGATGCGGCGGCGGAGCCCAGCACGGAGAGGGTGGTGGGATGGCGGCGGGCCAGGCAGGAGATGCCGATGATGACCAGCAGCCCGGGAATCAGGCTGGCGTGGTGGGGGCCGATGGCGGGGTGGCCCTGGAGCAGGCTCGTGAGGGGGTCCGTTACCAGCCAGATGGAGAGGGGGAGCACCCAGCGCTGCCAGCCGTGAAGGAAAACAAGGCTGCAAAGCAGGATCGCGGGGAGCGGTTGGAAATTGGGGAAATCCCCGGGAAAGATGCCGCCCAAAACACGGAATGCGATCAGCAGGCCGAGGATGAGGCAGAGAGGAAGCCAGCGGTGCATGGGGAAAGCATCTATAAAACCACGGAATCGGCGAGGGGAATTTTTCCCCCGGACCGGGCTTTTTCATTCCCGGCGGAGGGGGATTCGCTAGGATTTCCGGCATGAATTGGAAACCTTTGATCGAGGCGGCCTGGGCGGTGCGTGGAAATGCCCATGCCCCTTACTCGAAGTTCCAGGTGGGGGCGGCGTTGTTGGCGGCGGACGGGAGGGTTTTCACCGGTTGCAATGTGGAGAATCTTTCCTACGGACTGACGATCTGCGCGGAGCGTGTGGCGGTGGCGGCGGCGGTGGCTGCGGGTGTGCGGGAGTTTTTGGGGATCGTGGTGGTGGCGGATACCCGGGTGCCGGTTTCTCCGTGTGGGGCGTGCAGGCAGGTGCTGGCGGAGTTCGGGGTGCCCAGAGTGGTGCTGGCAAATCAGGAGGAGATGCTGGAATTTCAGTTGGATGAGCTTTTGCCCCGGGCGTCCGCGGGGATTCTGGATCGCGCCCCCTGATGTTCCACGTGGAACGTTCCGGATTTCCGGGCTTGAGAGCTGGTTCCCGCGGCCTATGGTGCGCGCCCCGATGTTCCGCTACCCGAAACGCTACGATGTCATTGTAATTGGTGCCGGCCATGCCGGTGTCGAGGCCGCGATGGCAGCCGCACGTCTCGGGTGTCAGGTGGCCGTGCTGACGCAGAATCTGGACACGATCGGCCAGATGTCCTGCAATCCGGCCATCGGTGGCTTGGCCAAGGGTCACATGGTAAGGGAAATCGATGCCCTTGGCGGGGTGATGGGGCTCAACACCGATGCAACGGGCATCCAATGGCGCATGCTCAATGCCTCGAAGGGGCCTTCCGTCCGGGCTCCCCGGGCGCAGTGCGACAAGAAGGCGTATCAGTTCCGGATGAAGAATGAACTGGAGAGCACTCCGGGAATTGAGATCCATCAGGGGAATGTGGCGGATCTTCTGGTGGAAAATGACCGGATGAGGGGAATCGCCACTTCTCTGGGCATGGAGATCGAGGGACAGGCGGTCATTCTGAGCGCCGGCACCTTCATGCGGGGTCTAATGCACGTCGGCCTGCGCAATGAGAAGGGCGGGCGGATGGGGGATGCGGTTTCCACGGTTTCCGATGCCCTGAAGCGTTTGGGATTCGAGCTGGACCGTTTCAAAACCGGCACGCCCTGCCGTCTCAATGGCCGGTCCTTGGATCTGAGCCGGTGTGAGCGGCAGGATGGCGACACCCCGGTGCCCAGGTTCAGTTTCATGGCGGATACCCTGCGGAAAGGGCCGGATGATCTCTTTACCCTCAATCCATGGGGAGATCCGGCGTTCCACGTGGAACAAATGCCGTGCTGGATCACCTACACGAACCGGGCCACGCACGAGATCATTGCCTCGAATCTCCACCAATCTCCCATGTACTGCGGAGTCATCGAGGGGGTGGGTCCCCGTTATTGCCCTTCCATCGAGGACAAGGTGGTTCGTTTCGCGGAAAAGGAACGGCATCAGGTTTTTCTGGAGCCCGAGGGGAGGCACACCCGCGAGTATTACGTGAACGGGGTTTCCACTTCGCTGCCCTATGAGGTGCAGCTTGAGTTTCTGCGGACAATCGCCGGACTGGAAAACTGCGAGATCCTCCGCCCGGGGTATGCGGTGGAATACGATTACTGCCCGCCGACCCAGCTCCGGCCCACTTTGGAGACCAAGCGCGTCGAGGGGTTGTATTTCGCCGGCCAGATCAATGGCACTTCCGGCTACGAGGAGGCGGCGGGGCAGGGGTTGATCGCAGGGGCGAACGCCGCGCTGAAGGTGCTTGGAAAGCCCGAATTCGTGCTCGGGCGGGATGAAGCGTATCTCGGGGTGATGGTGGACGATCTCGTCACCAAGGGTTGCACGGAACCGTACCGGATGTTCACCAGCAGGGCCGAATACCGCCTGCTTCTCCGGCAGGACAACGCGGATCTCCGCCTGACGCCCAAAGCCGGGGAAACGGGTCTTGTGGAAGGCGAACGCCTTCGCCGGGTTCGTGCGAAGCAGGCCGATTTGGAGAAAGCCTCCGATTGGGTCCGCCGGACCACGTACGAAGGAGTGAAGCTCGACCAGTGGCTGCGCCGCAGCGAAAATTTCTGGACCGATCTGCCGGAATCCCTCCGCGCCGGGTTCCATGTGGAACTTTGGCCGATGGTGGAGACGGACATCAAATACGCCGGGCACCTCGGCAGGCAGAAAAGCCAGATCGAGCGCATGGCCCGCCATGAGGGCAGGAAACTCCCGGAAACGCTGGATTATACGGCGATCCCCGGATTAAAAAAGGAGGCCCAGCTCCGGTTCTCGGAAATTCGTCCCGAGACCGTCGGCCAGGCGGGCCGGATTCCCGGCATCACTCCGGCTGACATCGCGATCCTGATGGTCTGGTTGGAAAAACTCGAAAGAGAACGCCGGGAAACGGGAGTGCCGGGCTGTTGAGAAAGGAGACGAGCCCCGGGGGGTGTATGAATTGTGCCCGGTAATTTCCGCGAAGGTGCTGGATGTCAGAGGAAAAGGGATGATGGTGAATCCGGTTATAAACTCCCTGAATGATATGTTACACTATGCACTTGTTTTCATCGTCGTCGCTCTCGTAGCGGGGATCCTCGGATTTGGCACCTTGTCCGGGCTTGCCGCCACGATCGCGAAAGTCTGTTTCATCATCTTTCTGATCCTCGCGCTGCTTTCGTTCCTCAAGAAAGCCACGTGACAGGAAAGGCTATAAGATCCGGCGAAGGGATTGGGATGAATCTCCACTCTTTCGCCGGATTTTTGTTTTATGTTCGCTTGAACATTATCGGAAGCAGGCTCCGAAACCTGTGGCCTATTGGCCGATGAGATCGGAGAGGGGGATTTTCTGAAAAATCATGTCGGCGACCGAGGATTCGTAAACGATGCCGATGGTTTCGTCGTCCACCATCGCGAGGGACGAGTAACCGTAACCCGGTCCATCGTCGAGGAGGAGGCGGTGCGGCCAGGTTTCGCCGTTGTCGAAGCTGGCCTGGATGGTGATGTTGCGGCGCTGGTGTTTGTCGTTCGGATTGGAAAAGAGCAGCAGGTGGCGCCCGCCGGGCAATTGGTGGGAAATCAAGCTGGCCATGCAGACCGGCTCGGGAAGCGTCCCGTGATCCGCGGGGTGGATTTGCCATGAGGCGCCGAGATCGCGGGTTGCCGACATCGCGCGGCCGTTGCGGTCGCTCTTGTCCGTGCGGTTGCGGTTGTCGCGCATGGAGAGGAGGAGGGAACCGTCGTCCAGCTCCGCCACGGCGTTTTCCGTGGTATCGTGGCGGGCGAAGGAGGATGCGGTCCAGGTGACGCCCCGGTCCTTGCTGATCAGGATGTTGGAAAAAGGATGGCCCTCGTGGTCCCTGCCTTGGGAGGGAATGACGAGCGTGCCGTCGCGCATGGTGATGCCATTGCCGGGGGCTGGGGCGAAAAGCCACCATTCGGGTTTTTTCAACCGTTCCGTCCAGTTTTCCGGTTCGCTCCAGGTGGCTCCGTGGTCTTGTGAGCGCACGACCACGAACTGGCCCGTTTCGTGGATGCCGAGCCCCGGGCCGGAGCCGTTGCCGTGCCATTGGTGGGTGCCGGGCCGGCCGTGTGACCAGATGGCGGACACGAAAATTTCGCCGGTGCGGGCATCGACGAGGATGTTGGGATCGGAGATGCCGTTCTCGTTCTGCGGTTTTCCCCCGTGTTCGCCCATGTCCATGATCGGCTTGGGGGCGGACCAGGTGCGGCCTCCGTCCTCCGAACGGGAAAGGCCGATGTCGATGTGTTCCTGGAGGTCTTTCGGGCTGTTGTACCGCATGTCGTACACCGCGAGAAGAGTGCCGTCATTGGCGTGCGCCAGGCCGGGAATCCGGAAAGTATCGCACCCGTGCTCACCGCGCCGGTGGATGCGGTACGCCAGCCGCGAGGGCTGGAAGTCTTTGGGAAGTTCGGCGTGGAGGATCTCTCCATCGGAGAACTCGATGCTTGTCACGCGCAGGCCGATGCGGTGGAGCGGATCGGCCCCGGGGCGGGTCCACACCATCAGGTGGCAAAGGTGGTTTCCCGCGGGAAACTCCATTCCTTCCGGTGCTTCCGGCGTCAGCCGCATGGTGGGGGAGAATTCCGTGGTTTTCGCCAGCCACCGGTCGCCCGCCCTACGGAGATGGAGGATGCCCAGGCCCGCGATGTCCGCCGGATCCGTCGTGCCTTCGCCGGATACCGTCACGGCCGTCACCACACGCGGCTCGCTGGTGGGGAAGCGGAACGCGCACACAAGCGACTCGCTGCCATCATTGAAAACCGGAACCACGGAACGGCTGACCTCGATGCCGGCATATGCGGCCGGAACGGAAACAAGCAGGGCCGCCAGCCGGAACATCATGAAAAGGGAGCGGGTCGCGTTCATGGCAATGGATACCGGGAGCCGGTCCGAAATCTAACGAACACCACGATTTGACGGGCAATGCCGGAATCGCGAAACAAGGGCGCGCTTCCGCCCGTTCTTCATGGCAGGCTTGTCATGAAAACGTCCGTTGTTCCCTCCATCCTCCTTTCCGCGGCGGCTTTTGCCGTGCTCCCGCAGCTCTCCGCCCAGACGGCTCCCGCGCCGTCGTATTTGGAAACGGCGATGCACGCCACCTTCAAGCTTTTCAACGAAAGCTCCACCGCCACCTGCTTTCTGCTCAAGGATCCCGCCACGGGGGAAATCTACCTCGTCACCTCCGCCCATGTGCTGGGCATGGCCATGGGGGAAAAATCGATCCTCGTGCTTCGCAAACCCGATGCGGACGGGAAATACGAGCGGTCCGACCACCCCATCGCAATCCGGGAGGGGAAAAAAGACCTGTGGACGGAGCATCCCGAGCACGACATCGCGGCCATGCGGCTGTCGTTTCCGGAGGGCGTTCCGGAGGAGAACGCCACCCTGTCCTTGAATGCGCTGGAGGCGTCCGGCCTGGCATACGGGGGCAAAACCATGGTCCTCAGCTATCCTGCGCGGTTCGAATCAAGTCCCGCCGGTTTCCCCGTGGCCAGGCAGGGGGTGGTTGCGAGTTTTCCCGTTTATCCCGAGGAGGACCACCCGGTTTTTCTGATCGATTTCACGGCATGGAGCGGGGACAGCGGGGGACCGGTGCTGCTGGAGCGCGACGGTGAACCCGTCATCGCCGGCCTCGTCACCTCCAAAATCGACGACAACGAAACGATCGAATCCGCGACGGAATCCCGGAAGATCAAACACTCCCTCGGCCTCGGCAAGGCGGTCCATTCGTCGTTGATTCTCGAAACGATCCGCAGGATTTCCGCCGCTTCCCCGGACGCGGAGGAAGCTCCGGCGGCGGATGTCCCGTAACGTTCCCACGCGCGGGACGAATTTTCGGAGGAAAGGCGGTGGATGCGGAATTCACCGGCCTTTTGCCGCCGATTCAATTTCCCGGATCACTTCGGCGGGCGACGCGTTCATTCCACGGCAGAGGCGGAAAATCGTATCGACCGTGGGCATCCGATGGCCATTCTCGATCAGGGAAATGTAACCGGCGTCCAAACCGGCGGCCTCCGCCAATTTTTCCTGTGTGATGCCGGCATCCGACCGGAACCGGGCTACGATCCGGCCGACAACGGGTTTCAAATTCGGGTGATCGCTTGGTTTCAAGCCAACAAGCATAACGGGCCGCTTCAGATCTTTCCCTTGACTATAGTATGAGAAATGATTGTCCTCGGCTCAACCCGTCGTCGCGGCGGCCCGAAGGGCATCGACAACAAAAACCCCGTGTAGAGAATCGTCACATATGAAAATTCCGTCCGTTTCCGCCGCGTTTTTGGGTCTCCTGATTCCTTTGGCAGCCCAGGAAGCTGCACCCGTAGAGACCAAATGGGACGTGGAGATTCCCGAACCGATCATCCGGAGAACGCCCGCGGAGCCGCGTCCGGAGCCCGCACCGATCCGGTTCAACGTCCGGCAGTCGCGGACATTCCAACGGGACGTGAAGGAGTCCCCCCCGATGCCGGGCCTTCCTCCCGTCGCCGGAACCATCAACATTACGGTGAATCTGGTGGATGATCCGGCGCTGCCCGATCCACCTCCGCTTCCCGCCCTGCCGCCGGGCGATCCGGCCGTCATCGCCCGCCTCAAAGAGGAAAGAAAGAATCATCGGGGAACCGATCTCACTTTCATCTCCGCGACCGTTTATAACAAATCGGCAACGCTGCTCCGCATCTATCCGAACGGCCGGGCCGATCAGGAAGTGATCGCCTGGAGCAATCTGAACTTCCTCCATTTTTCGGGCTTCCGCCTCTACCGCGTCCATTTCGGAGATGATACATTTCAGGATCATGGATTGCTGATGGGCGTCAGCAACATCGATACGGACCGGATGCGGCAATGGGCGTCGCGCTCCGGGAGAACCTGGCAATCTCCGGAGATCCCCCCGATGCCGGATCTTGCGGAAAGCGGGCCTGTTTTCCTTGTCGTGGAAGGGGATGCCGACAGTCCCGCAATGGACGTATTGGAGCAAGTACACGATTTATACAGGACCAGCGGAAAAACCATGGAAGAAGCGTTCCACGCCAGGGAAAAAGCCACCGGGGAACGCAGGGAGCACTTTCGCGCGAACCCTCCGGAGCCCGGGGATATCACAATTCAATTCTGGAAACGCAACTAATCCCATTTCGCCTTCAAAAATGTCCGTAGTTTAAAAAAACGATAACAGGTGGAATTTGTTGGGTAATTCGATGAGAAACCACGGATCACACGGATTACGCGGATTTTTTAAGAGGTTGTTATGGAAATTCTTCAATCGGTATAATCAGTGAAATTTGACTCAACATTTGAAATTCCGGATTAAAAGAATCCATCGGACGGGTTTCTTGAAATCCGTAAAATCCGTAAAATCCGTGGTTAAAAATTCCCATCACAAATCATTTTGTTTCAATAACCCAAAATCCCTCCCCCCTGTACAATCTCATGAACTTCCCCGCCAAATTGACAGTTCTCTCATTCACATTCGCATCGTCATTGTCCGCGGATCACGGAGTGCCGCCGGATGCGATCTCCTTCCATGCGGGATCGGGCGGCAGCTGGAGCGCCGATTGGAGCGGCATCCACGGCCGGTCCTATTTTTTCCAATGGAGCACGGATCTTGAGAGCTGGGCGTATGCTCCGTTCGTGGATTTTTCCGATGGCATTCATAGCAGGGGCTGCCTTTCCTCCACATCGAGGTTCTTCATCCGGCACAGCCATACCGATCTGCCCACGACCGATCCCGAACTGGAGGATTTCGCGGAGGATGGCGTCGGGAGCCTCATCAAATTATTGATGGGCCTCGATCCATTCGCTCCGCTCGCCTGGGTGGATGCGGACAACGACGGAATCCATGACGCCATCGAGGAACATTGGTTCGGCAATCTCACTTCTACCGACGGCAGCGGGTCCAACACCGACAACGGCATCCGCGATGTTTTCGCGATCCAGGCCGGGCAGGACCCCACGACGGACCTGACGGTCGATTCGTCGAAACGCTCGAATTTTTCCTATGACAGCATGGGCCGCCTGACGGAGGCCGATGATGTCATCTTCGTCTTCGACATCGAAGGCAATCTTGAATCTTCCCACTGATTTTCCCCCATGCTTCCGAAATCCTTCCTTCCCGTTCTGCTGGCCGCCGCCGCGGTTCTTCCCGTTCCGCCGCTGTCCGCGCAAGTCCCTTCTTATCTCGCTCCATTGTGGGAAAATACGGCGAGCGGCGGGATTACGCCTCTTTCCATTATCGGAGAGGAGAGCTCCCCTCCCTTCTTCATGCCGCCGCCGGAAGAGCCGTCCGGCTTCGCTCCCATGTCAGTCCCGCTCGCCATTTCCGGGGAAATCCAGAGCCTTGCGGAGGCTTTGGACAACGATCCGGTGAAAATCTTCAATCATGTGCGGAACACCATCGACTACGAACAATATCTCGGCCTTCGGAAAGGGCCGGAACTGACCTTGCTGGAGGGTAGTGGAAACGATCTGGACACCTGCGCCCTGCTGGCCGAACTGCTCAGGGCCGCGGGGATTTCCCAAATCGAGTATCGTTATCAAATCAGCTGGGTTCCCGTCTCCGAAGTGCCCGCGTGGCTGGGGTTGGCGGACGAGCCGTGGCCGGGGTGGTCCTTCGAGCAGGTCTTCGGTCAACCGAATCCGTTCCCGGCAAGCGATCTCGATGTGATGCGGGTCCAGAATGCGTTGCGTTTTCTGCAAAACCGGCAAGCCCAAGGGATGGAGGTCTGGTGGGAAAACGGCCCGTCCATCGGGTTCTACCGGTTCTGGCTCGGAGTCGAATATCAGGGAGAGACTTACGACCTCGATCCCTCGTTCAAACGATATGAAAAATTCCCCGGAATCGATCTGAAAACGGCCATCGGATACAACCTGTCCGGCAAGGACCGGGCGGCCCTGCTTTCCACCGCGGGAGGAACTCCTGGCAACGGTTCCATCGTGGATCTGAATAACGCCAACATCGGCAATTTTCTCAATGCCCGCACCCAGGATCTTCTTGCCGCTCTCCAATCGCAATATGCCGGTTGGACCGTCGAGGAAATCGTCAAAGGCCGGAAAATCATCAAAGAAGAAATCGCCGGTCTCGGCGAAGCCTATCCTCTGCCCGATAGGCCAATATGGTTTCATCCTTACGACAACCCTCCGGAGGAATTCAAATCCCGGGTGACGTTCCAAATTGAGGATCAGGACCCGCCTTTCTCGATCCCGACCGCTGAATTGAAAGGGCGAAAGGTCGCCCTGGCGGCATCCGGCAATGAAGTCCAGCTTTGGATCGATGACGAAAAGGTATCCTGGACCACCGTGACCAATCCCACCTATTCGTTCACCATCAAGGTAACCCATCCGAATTTCGCCAATCCCTACCGGGAAACCAAGACTTATAAGAAACACAATCAGTCTGTTTATGCGATCATTTATGGATTCAAGGCTTCTGATCGCCTGATCCGGATGCGGTACGAGGAATTGCAGAAGCATCTCAAAACCGACGCCAATGGCACGGGAAGGGAAGCCCGTTCCGAAATTCTCAACATCATGAGCCTGACCTGGCTCTATCAGACCCAACTTGCAACCGCCGCATTGGCGGCGCAAAACGAGGTGATCGATCTCAGCCATCAGCGTTTCGGAAGGATGGCGCAGGAACAGGGTTCACAGGAACTTGGCTGCTTTTATATTGATGTTGGGCTACAGATTTTTGGCCATTATCCGGCCGACGGAATCCAGGACGGCCGTATGGACAATGTTTTCCACCTCGGCTTCATGTTCCAGAGTGCGATGGAACACGGCGTCATCGAGCAATTGCAGCCGGGAAGCTCCGCCATTTCCACCGTGAACATCCTGCGGCGCGCCAACCAGACGGGAAACAAGCGCATTTGCCGGATTGACAAAGCCCTCGTGCAATCGGGGGCGGCTTGGAATGCCATGAAATCGTCCCTTCCCACATATAGTTCCGAAAGTACAAAGAATGGAGTTTACAACTTCGGACTCGAACCGTTCACGGATACAAATGGAAATGGCATTTGGGACGAAGGTGAGGATTTCGACGACTACACCGAACTGCAGCAATTTGAATACTATGCCCTCAATGGCGGAACCGTCGTCAACGGGGTGAACACGGGCGGAGTGGTGATCCTCCCGGGGGTCCGCAACGTCTCCCAGGGCCAATGGAATGGCAGCGGCTGGGTGCTGCGGGGTGGTCGATATTCCGGCGTGATCATCGACGGCACATACAGCGGCGGGTACAGCACGAACTGGGGCTGGGTCGCGCCCGCACCCATCACCAATGTCGGTTACACCAATCCAAGTTACAGTTACAAACCACCCACCTACACGACCACCCCTTACATCGCGCCGAGTTATTCCACTCCCAAATTCTTCGGCAGCGATCCGGTGGACATGGCCACCGGCGCGTTCACCTTCGCCAACACCGACATGGAAACCGGGGTGGAAGGCGCACCCCGCGGGCTGGCCTTTTCCCGCCAGTATTCCAGCAACATGCGCGGGCGCAACGACCAGCGCATCGGCTACGGATGGACGCACTCCCTGGACATCCGCGCCAGCGACCGCACCGCCACCGAGGAAGCCCTTGGCCTGGGCACCCCGCGCCAGATGGCTCCCTTCCTCGTCGCCATGACCGTCGCCAGCGATCTCTACCGCCCCGGCGCTTCCGTCAAAGAAAACGTCATCGCCGCCCTCGTCACGGGATGGTATGTGGACAGGCTCACCAACAACGCCGTATCGGTGGGCATCGGCGACCAGACCTATCAATTCCTCCGCATTCCCGGCGGCGGTTTCGAGCCGCCCACCGGCTCCACCATGACGATGACCCAGTCGGGCACCGGCAACAACCGGACCTACCGCCTCAAACAGCGCAACAGCAACGAATTCATCTTCGAGAGAGCTGCGGGAAACACCGACGGCAGCCGACAGCGCATCAAGGAAATCGTGGACCCCGATGGCCGGAAGATGACATTTTCCTATCTGGCCGGCACCCCGGAAAACCGCATCAACCATGTCGAGGACGCCGCGGGCCGCCGCTACACCTTCCGTTACGACGGCAGCAACCGGATCGACCGGATCACGGATTCGACCGATGCCCGGTTTGTCGGTTTCGCATATGATGGAGAGGGAAATCTCATCACCCACACCGATCCCGAAGGGAAGAATTTCCATTACGACTACACGATCCCCGGCGGCCAAACTCCTCCCGATCCCGGCGGCACCGCCGCATCCGAGCACCGGATCGTCCGGCTGCGCAACCATGACAACCAGATCGTCACCCAGAATGTCTATGATGGCCTGGGAAGAGTCGCCGAACAATACCACCACGGCGACACCGCCGCGACGTGGAAACTCCGTTACACCGGATTTGCCAACACCGAGGAAGACCCGGAAGGCGGCCTCACCGTCTATTATTACGACGAACGCGGCCGGTCCACCGGCAGGAAGGACGCCGATGGCAATGTCGAATCCTGGGCCTACGACGCCGAGGACCGGATCATCGAAAAGACGACCGGCTCCGGCGAAACCACCGTCTATCATTACGACAACAAGCATAACATCACCCAAATCGACCACCCGAGGGGCGGAGGCTCCACCCACATGGCTTACGATTCGCTCGGGCGGATCGACCTCGTGACCGATCCCGACGGCCACCAGACCGATTACATATACAATGGCGGCAATCCCAAGGACCGGCCGGATCAGATCATCGACCCCGCGGGGACCACCGCATTCCTGTACAAAGCCGACGGGCCGGCCATCGGGCGGATCTCGCAGTCCACGGATCAGAACAACCTCGTCACCGAGTACGAGTATGACGCCACCTACGGCCAGCCCCTTTGGATCAAATCGGGAAACTTCACCACCAGCTTCCTCTTCAACGGCAGGGGGGATCTCCTGCAAAGCACCGACCCGAACGGAATCACGACCCTCCACACCTATAACAAACGCCGCCAGATCACCCAAACCACGGGGGATCACGGAGGAGCGGATCAATCGGTGGAGAACTTCACCTACGACAACCAGGGGAACCCCGAAAGCGCCACCGGAGCGCTCTTCAACGACGGCCAGCGGTTCAAAACCCGCCACCAGCACTCCGCCACCAACAAGGTCCGCTTCACCTGGACCAGCAGCCACGACGGAATCCCGGCGAACGATCCGGAGACGAAGATCCTCTACGACGGACGCGACTGGCAGAGGGAAATCCACGATCCCCTCGGCAGGCTCACCACCCTCACCCCCCATGCCAACGGGGAATTGCACCAAACCACCTTCGACGGCCGCACCACCACCCGCCTCGTCGATGGCGACGGCCGCCCCATATCCGGCACCTCCCCCGGCAGCGATGCGGAGCGCACCGGCGGCATGGCGTACGACACCAGCCCCTCCGGCCACCCCCGGACCATCGTCACCACTCCCGACGGGCTCTCCGTCTCGGAAGTATCCGACCGCTCCGGCCGCGTCCGCTTCCACACCAACCGGAAAAGCAACGTGTGGGAATTCCGCTATGACGGGCTCGGCAGGAGAACCCACGTCATCACCCCGCTCGATGCCGCCGCCAGCCGCGCCCAGGTGACGGAATACAACCACCGCGGCAGGGTGACGAAAATCACCCAGCCTTCCGGCAAGGTGGCGAACTTCACCTACCACGCCACCACCGGCCGCCTCACCGGCGTGAGCGATCCCGTCGGGACCATCAGCCACACCGGCTACGACAACAACGGCAACCTCCTCGCCACCAGCGAAACCCGTACCGGCGTGCCCGGCGCGAAAACCACCACCCGCACTTACGACCGGCAGAACCGGCTCAAATCCCGCACCGACGAAAACGGCCAAACCATCGGCTACCGCCACTACCCCAGCGGGAAAATCTGGAAAATCATCTACCCCGGCGGCAGCGAAAGCGGAACCGGCCATGTCGAATACACCTGGTGGAACGATGGCAATCTCAAGCAGGTGATCGACAAGCTCGACTCCACCGCCAGCCCGCGCATCACCGGCTACGAATGGCACAAGGACGGGCGTCTGAAAAAAGTCACCCGCCCCAACAACACTGTTAGGGAAATCAAATACGACGCCGCCGGCCGCCCCGAAGTGGTCGAGGAATATGGCCCCGGGATGAAACTCATCTTCGTCCACAAGCACGGCTATTACCCGAGCGACGAAATGGCGTGGCGCTACCAACTTCCCGCCAAACGCACCAGCGGCACCGACCCGCCCGCGATTCCGGTGATGACCTACAACGCCGACAACCAGCTCGCCACCTGGGACGGCCAGACGGTCATCCACGACGCCGACGGCAACATGACCACCGGTCCCTCATCAAGGAGCGTGGGCGTCCCGCCCACCATGGAGACCTATGCGTACGACGCCCGCAACCGCCTCACCGCCGCACTCGGCACGAGTTATGTGTACGATGCCGACGGCCAGCGTGTCGCCCTCGCCACCGCCACGGACACCACCACCTTTGTCACCGACACCGGCTCCGCCCTGTCGAAAGTCCTCGTCCGCACCAAGAACGGCATCACCACCCGTTACGTCTGGGGCCTCGGCCTCCTCTACGAGGTATCCAGCAGCGGGGAAACCGTCAGCTACCACCACGACGCCACCGGCAGCACGCTCGCGCTGACGGACGGCAGCGCCACCGTCATCGAGCGCATCGGCTACACCCCGTGGGGACAAATCGACCACCGGATCAACCGCAACGGCACCTTCCATGACACGCCGTTCCTCTTCACCGGCTTCTTCGGCAACCAGACGGATGAGGACGGCCTGCTTTACATGCGGAACCGCTACTATCATCCGCTCATCGGCCGCTTCCTCAATGCCGACCCCGCGCAGGAAGGGATGAACTGGTACGGCTACGCCGCGGGCAACCCCATCGGTTTCGTCGATCCGCTGGGCCTCGGCATCACCGGGGCGATCAACTCGGTGCAGAACACGCTGAGCTTTCTCGGGATGGTTCCGGTGTTCGGAGCGGCGTTCGACATCGTCAACGCCGGGATCAGCATCGGACGCGGCAACTACGTCGATGCCGCGGTGAACGTGGCCAGCGCGATCCCCGGCTTCGGGGATTACATCGGTGCAGCGAAGATCGCCGGAGGAGCCGCCACGCTTTACGGAGGATACAAAGGAGTGTCGGCGGTCTCGGGCGGGTATTTTTCGGGAGTCGCAAATAATGCAACGCGGTGGGGACCGACTACGGGAGCAGGCCCATTGGGAGAAGGAGTTGCCGCTACGTTCAGAGGCGGATCATATACTCAAATGGTGACACAAGAGGCGACCACGCTTTATAGATCTTATGGTGGTAGAGCTGGGGAACTTGGTTCTTATTGGACCAGAACAGCTCCCGCAGGTCCTCTCCAAACCCGGATTGACAACGCACTTCTTCCAAAATGGGGCAACACAGCTGAAAATGTCTCTACGATTAGCGTCCCGAGGGGGACCACAATTTACGAAGGCTTTGCAGCACCGCAGGGGAACTTGATGGGTGGTGGGAGCCAAATATTTATTCCTCAAGTAAATCGATCATGGCTAACGAGATGAACACTTGCCCTTGGGAATGCATTGCTGACTTTGACGGCTGGAACGAATTTAACCGCTTTGAACAATGGTTACGCGATCAGATTTCAGTGGGAATCGTCGAAGAAGTGCCTGTCTTGAAGTCGTATAACGAAGTAGGAGGCCTAAAGGAAAAGTGGTTTAAACATAAACCTAGCTCGCAAGTCTGGCGCCTAATCTGGCCAGAGCCTCCATTTGCCGGTCTATTCGAGAAAATAACTTAAAGTGCCTGCAATAAACAAATTAAGGGAGGCAAATTAAGGGACATTGGCCCGAGTATTCCAAGATGGCCGACACGCTCGGACATCGAAGATTCGATATTCCAACTAATGTTTGGGACACAATGACAGATACCCAACGTTGGACCGCAAATCAAAAGTTTTTGGAAATGACGCATACAGGGAAGATTCTCGACTCTCTGACCACAGATCAAAATTTCAAATACATGAAATCTTTTTGGAATATGGCTTCCGAGCGATTTGCAAAAGGAGCGGGACAGGGAGTCGATGTTTTTCACTCTTCCTCTCGTGGGGTAAGATTGGAAAGTGTTTGGGCAACAAAGGAATACCCTCAGCTACTGAAGAAGGGGGTGAATATTAACTATCATTTGGCTCCTTAATAAATATAAGTTATGTTTGGAAGAAAAAAAATATTCAAGCTCAAAATTACAGGTAGAGCTGGACTTATCTATGAGGAAGGTGATAGATTGATGCGCATAGATTCCGAGATGCTCACCGGTCCCAAGTATGACATGGTGATATACGGGGGAAGCATCCAGTCATGGGAGCCACCACATGAAAATGAGCTTCTGAGCGCTGAGGACGTGGATCGAATCAAAAGCAACATTCGGACAGACCTTGCAAAGCACAAGATAAAAGCCGATTGGGATTAGATCAAGCCATCCTCCCACCGCTGGCGCGCGAAGCGACGGCCACCAAACTGTGGCTGCGACGTCTCGTCGCAGGCCGTGGTGCATTGCGGCGGGACGCGGCAGCGGGAAGAGGAAGGGAGCGCGGGCATCCTGCCCGCAGTGGCGGAAAATAAGGCGGGCAGGATGCCCGCGCTCCCTTTTCAGAATCGGATTGACAGCGAACCGGGAGCAATCATGTTTCCAGAACTACAACCACTAACGGTGGCCGTCCCGAGAGACGGCTTTTGTGCGTCCTTTCCCCAACGGCCCTTTTCAAAGCCGGGTGGAGAACCGGGAATACAATACCGTGCGAACGGAAATACCGGTCGCCGCTTAGTGGCGGTAGTTGACACCCGGCACCCCTTTACCGGGGGTGCCTCAAACTACTAACTAAACCACTAATCATGACCAAAATCCCCGAATCGCCCACAATCTCGCCCGATCCCTGGCACGAATTGGAAGAAAGCGTATATCTCGCCACCGCGTGCATTCGCCTGCTTGCGGATCTCGCCGCCCGTGAGATCAGGCAGCAGGATATGGACAAAGACGCCGCCTGCACCGCCGCCGGGCTGATGATGTTCAGCTCCGAGACCTCCGCCAAGCTTCTCCGCGCCTTCCGGGCCGTTCATGGTGGAGGGGGCTGATTGTGTGGCGCGGGCAGAATGCCGGCAGGGTAGGGCGAGACCGCCGTGTACAGACCGGTCACATCGTTAACAGGTGTTCGGG
>CAZVSA010000045.1:11093-18351 GCA_964629955.1 uncultured Luteolibacter sp. | reverse complement strand
CGGCGTAGAGCCCGCCGGACTTGCGCCAGTCGCTCTGGGTGTTGTTGACCTGCACTTCGTAGCCCTTGGCCGGCCAGCCTTCCGCCTGCCATTCGGAGTGGATGAAGATGCCGCCGTTGGCGCTCGGCTCGGTCATGACGTCCATGCGGAGTTCGAAGTCGGCGAATTTGCCGTCCTTGACCTTGCCGGTGTAGAAAGCGTGGGCGCGTTCGCCTTTCGCGACGATGGACCCGTCTTTCACGAAGAAAGACTTTTCGTTTTCGTTGACCTTCCAGCCGTCGAGCGTCTTGCCGTCGAAGAGCGAAACGAAACCTTCCTCCGGCTCGGCGGCGAAGAGGGCGGCGGGCAGAAGGCAGAGGATTGCGGAGAGGATGAGTCGTCTTTTCATAAGCTCGGAATACCGGAAACCCATCCGCGTCCTTTCGCAACCGCGCAGTGTGACAATCTCGCCGGAGATTTCACCGCCCCGGGGCTTGTGCCCCCGGGTGCCGGCTGCTAGTCCCCTCCGCCCCCGATATCGCACTTTCATGAAAATCAGCATCATTGGCACCGGATACGTCGGCCTCACCACCGGCACCTGCTTCGCGGAAGTGGGTCACCAGGTCATCTGCGTGGACAACAATCCGGAGAAAATCCAGACGCTGCTCGACGGCCACATCCCGATCTACGAGCCGGGCCTCGAAGAACTCGTCCGCCAGAACGTCGCGGCGGGCCGTTTGAGATTCACCACTTCCACCGCCGACGGCGTCCGCGACAGCGACATCATCTTCATCGCCGTGCCGACGCCGCCCCAGCCGGACGGCTCCGTGGATCTCTCCTTCATCGAAAAAGTCGCCCGCGAGATCGCCCAGTGCCTGACGCCCGAACTGGGCTACCGCGTGATCGTCGATAAATCCACCGTCCCGGTGAAGACCGGCGACAAGGTCGAACAAACCGTGCGCCGCTACGCGCCGGAAGGCGTGGACTTCGGCGTGGTGTCGAATCCCGAGTTCCTCCGCGAAGGCTGCGCCGTGGACGACCTGCTCCACCCCGACCGCATCGTCAGCGGCTCCAACGACGAGCGCGCGCTGGCGTTGATGCAGAAGCTCTACGAGCCCTTCGTGGCTCCCGTGCTCGTCACCGACATCAACTCCGCCGAACTCATCAAGCACGCGGCCAACTCCTTCCTCGCGCTGAAAATTTCCTACATCAACGCCGTCGCCAACATCTGCGAAGCCTCCGGCGCGGATGTGGAGAAGGTCGCCGAGGGCATCGGCATGGACAAGCGCATCGGCCGGTCCTTCCTCAACGCGGGCCTCGGCTACGGCGGCTCCTGCTTCCCGAAGGACATCAAGGCCTTCATCGCGATCTCCGAATCGCTCGGCCAGCCCTTCGGCCTGCTGAAAGAGGTGGAGCGCATCAACGCCGACCAGCTCGACCGCTTCCTGGGCAAGATCCGCGAGAAACTGTGGGTCTTCCGCGAAAAGAAGATCGCCCTGTGGGGCCTGGCCTTCAAACAGAACACCGATGACGTGCGCGAATCCGTGGCGATCAAGCTCGCCCGCCAGATGCTCGCCGAAGGCGCGTCCGTCGTCGCCTGGGACCCGCAGGCGATCGAAACGGCCAAGCGCTTCGGCGAACTGGAAGGCGACATCACCTACGCGCCGGACATGTATGCGGCGCTCGACGGCGCCGACGCGCTGGTCGTGGCCACCGAATGGCACGACTTCGCCAGCGCCGATCTTTCCGAAGTGAAGAAACGCCTGCTCACCCCGCTGGTCTTCGATGGCCGCAACCTGATCGATCCCGCCGACGCCGACGCCGCGGCCCTCGAATACGTTTCGATCGGTCGTTGAGCGATCGGGAAGGATGCGGGTTCCAGGGCGCTCATTTTGGGAACGGGCGTTTTCTTGTCCCGGAGGGACGATGGACATTAGCCGGTGGCGTCAGCCACCGGATTCGGTTGCGAAGAGAATTGGCGTCCCGGCAGGGCCGCCGGACGAAGCACCGGGTATCTCCCGGAATTTCCCTCGAAAGTAACGGAGCGATCCCGGTCCACCGCCGGATCGGGGAGCCTGCTCCCGGGAGAGAGTCCGGCAAGAAACCGGTCGCAAAATCCACTCGCCCGGCGGCCCTGCCGGGACGCCATGATCTTTCCCGGCTGGTTCCGGTGGCTGACGCCACCGGCTCATCTCCGCAGCCCCTCCGGGGTTGGCGCGAGATTTCTCCATGGCTCTGGAACGCGCCTCCAAAACGAGCCCTAATCCTAAAAGGGAAAGTTGAAAGTCTATGGTTGAGAGTTGATAGTTGAAAATCAACGATTCGGGTCGTTTCGCCCATCCACCCGCAAGGTGAAGCGCCGCGACAGCGCAAGCTCCTCTAAATCAACCCTCAACCCAAGACTCTCGACTCTCAACTTCCTTCTCAGGCTAATACGGCTTCAGGCGAACACAGCCTCCACGGACAAGCCGGGATCGAGGCCGTTCTCGAGCAGCCAGTCCGCATTGAAGAGCTTCGACTGGTACTTCGCGCCGGAGTCACAAAGAATGGTGACGATGGTCCGGCCCGGGCCGTGGTCGAGGGCGTGTCTCACCGCGCCGGCGACGTTGATGCCGCTGGAGAGACCCAGGAAGAGACCCTCTTCACGCAGAAGCTGATAGACGACGGAAAGAGCGGTCTGGTCGTCGATGCGGTAGGCCTTGTCCACCGCGATGTCCTCGATGTTCTTCGTCACGCGGCCCTGGCCGATGCCTTCGGCGAAGGAATCGCCGTCATCGTCGTCGAGGTTGCCGTGGGTGAACCACGACCACATCGCCGCGCCGTAGGGATCGGCGCAAACGGCGGCGATTCCGGGGTTCTTGTCCTTGAGGAAAAGCGAGGTGCCGGCGAGCGTGCCGCCGGTGCCGACCGCGGCGACGAAGGCATCGACGGCGCCGGCGGTTTGCTCCCAGATCTCCGGGCCGGTGGTCTCGTAGTGCGCCCGGCGGTTGGCCGTGTTGTCGAACTGGTTCGCCCAGAACCATCCGCGCTCCTCCGCCAGATCGCGGGCGATGTGGTTGTAGTTGCCGGGGTCGCTGTAGGGCTTGGCGGGCACGGGAATGACTTCCGCGCCGAGCGTGCGGAGCTGCTGGATTTTCTCCGGCGACTGGGTGTCGGGGATGACGATCACCGTTTGGTAACCGCGGGCATGGCCGATGACGGTGAGACCGATGCCGGTATTCCCCGCGGTGCCTTCGACGATGGTGTCGCCGGGCTTGAGAAGGCCGCGCCGTTCCGCATCGGTGATGATCCCCCAGGCGGCGCGATCTTTGACGGAACCGCCCGGATTCATGAACTCCGCCTTGCCGAGAATCTCGCAGCCGGTGAGCTCGGAGAGCTTTTTCAGCCGGATCAGCGGGGTGTTGCCGATGTGGTGGTCGAGGGTGTGGTAGGTCATGGTGGTCAAAGGTCTTAAGGTCGAAGGTCTGAAAGTCGTGGTATGTAGGGGGCGGTTGGAAAAGAAGGGACTTTTGACCTTCGACTTTAAGACTTTCGACTGCTTTCAGATCGACCAGAGCAGGTCCGTCTGGTCGGGGCCGCGGCCTTTGCGGGGAGGCTTGGTTTTGATGCTGAGGTTTTTCTCTTCGTAGATGACCAGCGAGTTCGGCGGGATGCTGTGCATGAGGAAGACGTTCGCGCCGATGGTCGAGTTTTCACCGATGACGGTGTCGCCGCCGAGGATGGTGGAATTCGGATAGATGGTGACGTTGTCGCCGAGGTTGGGGTGGCGCTTGAGGCCTTTGACGACGTTGCCGTCCTCGTCCTTGATGAAGGTGCGGGTGCCGAGGGTGACGCCGTGGTAGATCTTGCAGTGGTTGCCGATGTAGCAGGTCTCGCCGATGACCACGCCGGTTCCATGATCGATGAAAAAATGCGAGCCGATGCTGGCCCCGGGGTGGATGTCGATGCCGGTGCGGCCGTGCACCCACTCGGTCATCATGCGGGGGATGATGGGAGCCCCCGCGCGATAGAGGCGGTGGGCGAGCCGCTGGATGGCGATCGCCTCGACAAAAGGATAGGAAAGGATCACCTCCTCGCGGCTGCGGGCGGACGGGTCATTCGCGTAGGCGGCCTCGATGTCGGTCCGCAGAACCTCGCGGACGACGTGGAGAGCGCGGCAGAATTTCCGCATGATCGGCGGAGTGCGGCCGGTGGGAGCCGTCGGGTTCCCGATCCGCACGCTTTTCCGCACCTGGTCCTCCAGGCGGGACATCACGTCCCAAAGCCTTCGGGCGGTGAGTTCCGAGAGCCTTGCGTTGGGCACCACATCGGAGTCGTGAAGCCCGGGGAAAAGCAGTTGCAGAAGATCGCTGCAGATTTCCCCGACGGCGTGTTTTGAAGGAAGATTCAGCGCGTCCGCGTTGTTCCAGCCGCCGAAGCGATCGTACGAAGCGATGAGCTTGTGCACGTACTCTCCGTACGGAACCTGAAACGCCGCGCCCGGTACCTGTTCGATTTTCGAAAGGGAAAGATCCTCCGGGGTCATTGCCGCGAGCGCTGGTTCCATGGTGCCTTGGCGAGGAGAAGCCCCATGCCGCACCAATCCGTGATGCCGGCGAAAATCAGCCCCGCACCCACGAATGCGGACAGTCCGTGGAATGCCGGATGAACGGAAAACCCGAGAACGGCCCCCAACAACACGATCGAGCCCGCGCCGATGCGGACCTGCCTTTCGAGGCTGATCACCTTGACCTCGCCTCTGGTCACGGGAAGGCCGGCGTCGATCCAGGCAAGGGTTCCCCCTTCCACCACGATGGTGTTTTCATATCCCGCGGAGAGGAAGCTGACGGATGCTTTCTCCGCCCGGGTTCCCGAGCGGCAGAGGATGTAGATGGGATCCGAGGAGGGGAGTTCGCCGTTTTCGACGAGCCGCCGGGGCTGGAGCGTGTCCAGAGGGATGTTCCGTGCCTGGGGAACGTGGGCCTCGTCGAACTCCAGCGGGGTTCGGACGTCGATCAGTGCGGGCGAACCCTCTTCGAGGAGGCGCTTGAGATCGGATGGGGAAATGGTGGACATGGCGGAAGGATCTATCAGGTGCGGAGCGTGGATACGATGCGGGTGGGATGGCGGAGAAGATCGAAAGCCTCAAGAATCCCGGGAGAAACGAGATCGGCCGCGGCGAGTGCCCGGGAGGAAACTCCCTCCCTCTGGATCACCGCGATGCCCAGGGCCGCGGCTCCGAGCATGAGGTGATCGTTGCTGCCATTCCCGATGGCCACCACGGATTCCGGGCCGAGGCCTTGTATGAATTCCAGTTTCGCCTCCGCCTGGCCCGTGGCGGGGACCACCACGAGATTCACCGGCAGGCCGGCCAGCCGCGAGGCCGCGCCGCCATGGGTGTCCGCGGTGACCACATGGATAGTGAACGCGGACGCCAGGCTCTTCAGCTCCGCTGCGACGCCCATCATGAGATCGCCATCCATCGCGAGCGTGCCGTTGTAATCCAGCACCAGGTGGCGGAACTCGAATCCGCCGAGGCCGGGAATATCGATCTGCATGGGAATCAGCGGGGGATGCGATGGAGGGCGTGGATCAATGCGTCAACATCCTCCCGGGTGTTGTAAAACGCAAGGGACGGGCGGACGGTGTTTTCCACGCCGAAATGACGGAGAGCCGGCAAGGCGCAGTGGTGCCCGGCCCGGACGGCGATGCCCTGGCGGTCCAGCTCGTTTGCGATCCGGTCGTTCGGGACGCCGGGAATCACGAAACCGAACACGCTGGCCTTGCGGGCGGCCGTGCCGATCCGGCGCACTCCCCGGATCGAGCCCAATGCTTCTTCCGCGTATTCCAGCAGCGAGTGTTCGTAGGCGGCGAGCGCGGGAATTCCCAGCCCCGTGAGGTAGTCGATGGCCGCGGCCAATCCCACCACTCCGGCGATGTCGGGCGTGCCTGCTTCAAATTTCTCCGGAGGCGCCCTGAATACGGTTTTCCCGAACGTGACGTCTTCGATCATATGCCCGCCGCCCTGCCACGGAGGCATGGATTCCAGCAAATGGGATTTGCCATACAGCACGCCGATGCCGGTGGGGCCGAAGATCTTGTGGCCCGAGAACACGAAAAAGTCCGCATCGAGCGCCCTGACGTTGATGGGGAAATGCGGGACGGATTGCGCTCCATCCACCAGCACGGGAATGCCGCGGGCATGGGCGATGGCGATGATTTCCTCGATGGGATTGATGGTTCCCAGGGAATTGGAAACGTGGGCCACCGAGACGATTTTCGTGCGGTCGTTGAGCAGTTTCGGCAGCTCCTCGATCAGCAGCTCGCCGCGATCATTCATCGGAATGACACGCAAACGGGCTCCCACCTGATCGGCGAGAAGCTGCCATGGAACGATGTTCGCATGGTGCTCCAGCTGGCTGAGAACGATCTCGTCGCCCTCCCCGATGTTCTGCTTTCCCCAGCTTCCCGCGACGAGGTTGATGGCCTCCGTGGTGCCGCGAAGAAAAACGATTTCCTTCGCGCTCTCCGCTCCGAGAAACTGGCGGACCGTTTCCCTGGCGTCTTCAAACTGCCGGGTGGCTCGTTCCGCGAGCGCATGGGCGGCCCGGTGGATGTTCGAGTTGTCCCGCGAGTAAAACAGGGACGTGGCATCGATGACACTCTGCGGTTTGTGGGTGGTGGCCGCATTGTCGAGCCAGACGAGCTGCCGCCCGTTCACCCTTTGCTGGAGAGCGGGAAAGTCCTTGCGGATGCCTTGGATGTCGAACGGCTGCGATGCCCCGCCGGAGGAAAATCCCGGACCGAATGGAACCGACGCCAAAGCCGGAAGCCCGCGATTTTGCAGGAAATAGAAATCCGCCGCTGTCGAAAGCGGCTCCCCCGCGGAAAGCTTCGGTGGCTCCAGCTCCGCGACCGCGCCGGAAGGAGCGCGCTCACGGATGCTTTGCCCATAAAACGAAGGTTCTCCGAACTCGTGGGAAGACGGATCGTCCGGGTGATGGGAGCCGGTCGGGGGCGCGGGATTTTTTGCCACAGGCAACGGTTCCGCGCCGACCACGGTGGGATGTACCGGAGGGGGAGCCCCGGGCGAGGAAGCGGAAGGAAATCCGCCGGACAGGGCGATGTCCCTGCCGTTTCCCGGGCCACCATCCGTCACCGCGGCAGGAGACGCGGAAACGCCTCCGGCTTTCTGATAGAGGGAGTTCGCCAACCGGGAGATCAGGTCCGTTCCGTGCGGGTCCAACCCTTGATCAAGCCTTTGGATAGACATACTCGTGGTAGTTGCCGATGGATACGT
>CAZVSA010000045.1:6900-11083 GCA_964629955.1 uncultured Luteolibacter sp. | reverse complement strand
ATACGTCCTCAAGAAGCGCGATGGCGTCCTCGCCGAGTTTGGCGACGGAGAAGTAACGGGTGACCAGATGGGAGGCGATGGAATGCTCGTCGGTGCCCATGTAGCGGACGGAGAGGCCGGGTTCGATCTCCCCGGTGACGCCGGCTTTTTGCAGGCCCACCACCCCGCGCTGGTTTTCCCCCACGCGCAGAAGCAGGATGCTGGTTTTCCCTTTGATTACGGGGACTTTGTCGCTGGGGATGAGGGGGATGCCCCGCCAGGTGAGGAAGGGGGAGCCGAAGAGGCTGACGGTCGGAGGCGGCACGCCGCGGCGGGTGGCTTCCCTGCCGAAGGCCGCGATGGCCTTGGGATGGGCGAGGAAAAACGCGGGTTTTTTCCACACCAGGGAAATGAGTTCGTCCAGATCGTCCGGGGTTGGGGAGCCTTTGCGGGTCTTGATCCGCTGGGAAGGGGTGACGGAGTTGAGAAGGCCGAAGGAGGCATGGTTCAGCAGCTCGTGCTCCTCGCGCTCTTTCACCGCCTCCACCGTGAGGCGGACCTGCTCGCGCAGTTGATCGATGGCGTTGCTGTAAAGGTCCGTGATGCGGGTGTGGGTCCGAAGTATGGTTTGTATCGTACTAAGGTGGTACTCGCGCGGGTTTTCCTCGTAGTCGATGTAATCGGTGGGGAGTTTCGGTTCGCCGTCGTCCACGGTGATGAGGTCCACCGTTCCCCCCTCCGAGTTGCGTTTGACACGGTTTACCCGGTACACCCCGCCATCGACATCCACCCACGGCAGCAGGATGTGGAGCCAGCGTGGCGTGATCTCATCCCATTGCGGCGGGGTGACGGTGGCGGTTGCAAGATTGCGGGCGGCTTCGGCGCTGACGCTGAGGGACGGAACGGTTTGTGGTTTGGTACTCATGAATCACGGAATGGAGATATGGTTGGTGAGGGGCCGGCGTCCGGATGCGGGTGCGCGCGACCACCAGGAAAAGCGATAGGGCGGCGCCTGGAACAAGGTGGCAGCCCGTGATTTCGTCCGCGGCCTCCAAACGTAAGGTCGGCCATCGCGCCTCTTTGCGGACGGATCCGGAAGTTCGTTGCCGCTTGCGAAAGCGGAACGCGCTCCCGTTCGCGGAAGAGGCTGGCGAAGCGTGTCTGGCGGCGGCGGGAATGTCAATCTTCAAGAAGAACCGGGAGCGCCGAACATCCCGTTTGAAACCTCTGAAAATTTTCTCAAAAAATCTGTTGACCGGCTTTCGTCTCTCTGCTTATCTTCCGCGCGTCGCGACAAAATAGCAGGCGGCCCGATTGAACGTCCCTTTGGGTTTTTGGGTTTTTCCCGGGGATTATCGATCGGGCCGCTTCATTTTTCGAGGGGAGCACACGTGCTCCGTTGCCCTTTTCCCCGAATCAAAAAGTCCCAATCCCTCCGGCGGCCATGCAGGAAGATGATCCTTGCTTTGACTCGGGTTCGTTCGGCCCCTACTCTCTTTGTGGTCGCAGCGGTTGCGGCTTTCAAACACACCAAAATCAAATCACGATCATGAAAACGAAACTCTGGATCAGCGCATTCGCTCTCCCCATCTTCCTTGTCTCCTGCCAGAAAAACGAAACGGCCGCCGAGCAGATCGAAGCGGGCGCCGAAGAAATCGCCGAAGGCGTCCGGGCATTGGCCGAGGAAGCTCGGGAAAGCGGAGAAGCCGCCGCCGCCCAAGTCCGTGAAGCAGTGGAAAGCGCTGTCGAAGCTGCGGATGAAGCCATTGACTCCGCCGTCGAGGAGGTGGAGGAGGAAGTCGGCGAATAATTCGCCTGTGGTTTTCCCTAACCGGCCGGCTTCCGTTTTTCGGATGCCGGCTTTTTTGCGTGCCGGTGGCGTTCCCGCCACAGGCATGAGTTCCCCGGGAGATGGTCCGGGGTTGGATCAGATGCTGCTTGTGATCGTGCGATGCAGAGGCAAACCTGCTCAGTGGCAAAGATGCATGTTCCAACGGTCATTTCTAAAAAACGGGAAGGCGGGGAATTGTCTCCGGGAGAAATCCACGCGCTGATCGAGGGCTACACGAGCGGGGAGATCCCGGACTATCAAATGTCCGCCTTTGCGATGGCGGTGTTTTTCCGCGGGATGACGGCGGTGGAAACCGCCGCGCTGACACGGGCGATGATGAACAGCGGGGAGTGTTTTTCCTTTCCGCATGGGAGTCCGGATGTCGTGGACAAGCATTCGACCGGCGGCATCGGCGACAAGGTATCGCTTGTCCTCGCGCCTCTGGTGGCCTGCGCCGGTTGTTGGGTTCCGATGGTTTCGGGACGCGGGCTGGGGATCACGGGAGGCACGCTCGACAAACTGGAGGCGATCCCCGGTTTCAATGTCCGCCTCGGGCTGGATGAGGCGGTTGCCCAATTGGAGAAAACCGGAGTGGTGATGATGGGGCAGACCGATCGCTTCTGCCCCGCCGACAAGAAATTGTATTCGCTGCGGGATGTGACGGGCACCGTGCCTTCGATTCCCCTGATCACCGCTTCCATCATGTCGAAGAAGATGGCCGAGTCGCTCGACCGGTTGGTGCTCGATGTGAAATATGGAACGGGGGCTTTCATGCAAACCCGGGAAGACGCGGAAACTTTGGCGGCTGGAATGGTGGCCGTGGGGAAGGAAATGGAAGTGGAGGTGACCGCGCTTCTTCATCCGATGGACGAGCCTACCGGCCGGACGGTGGGCAATGCCCTGGAGGTGATCGAGGCGCTGGAATGCCTCAACGGCGGAGGTCCGGAAGACTTGCGCAAAATCGTGCTCGATCTGTCGGAGCCGATCGCCGGGGTTCCGCGAAAGGTGTTGGAGGATCATCTCGATTCCGGTCGTGCGCGGGACCGGTTCCATGAATTGGTTGCCGCGCAGGGAGGGAAGCCCGCGGATCTGGAGCGGCTTTCGGAGATTCATCGGGCTCCGGTGGTGAAGGAGCTGATTGCCCGTACACCGGGGGTTGTTTCCCGGGTGGATGCCGGATTGATCGGGCAGGCCGCGCTTCAGCTTGGCGCGGGAAGGGCGCGGGCGACGGACGGAGTGGATTTCCGGGTGGGGTTCGACAGGCTGGCAAAATGCGGGGAAACCATCAGGGCCGGAGAACCGCTCTGCCGCATCCACGCCCGCAACGACGTGGATTTCGATATGGCGGAAGCTCTCGTGGAGCAGGCCATCCGCATGGATTCGTAGAGCGGGGAAATCGCAAGGGGCATGCCGGATCGTTTCGCGAATCGGATGATTTTCCCTGTTGCCAAACCGGCATGGCCCGGCGTAATTTCCGCCCGCGCCGCTGGCGCGGGACGCCTAACAGCCTCATAGTGTAATGGTAACACCCCGGATTTTGATTCCGTTATTCTAGGTTCGAATCCTAGTGAGGCTACTCTTTCGGAACAAGCCGCTGTAGCTCAGGGGTAGAGCAATTCATTCGTAATGAATAGGTCGTCGGTTCGAATCCGACCAGCGGCTCCATCGCCCGAACCGTGGGGGTGGGTTTGAGGCCGCTATTCCGGCAGCTCGATCCTGTTGCCTAGATGGCGCGGGCGGGTGTTCAGGAAGTTGACGTCCAGCCACATTTTGACCCGCGCCCCCACTTCCCGGATGCGGGTTTTCATTCCGCCGTGGGTGCCCACGTCGCGGGCGTCGAAGCCGTAGGCTCCGATGTCGTGCGCCCGGGCGAGGTAGATCGCCCGCTCGTTCTGGAAGCGCTGGCTGATGAAGAGGATGGAATCCGCTCCGAAGATTTCCTTCGCGCGGACCACGGAGTCGAGCGTCCGCATCCCGGCGTCATCGCATACGATCCGGTTTGCCGGAACCCCGCGCTGCACCAGCGCGCTTTTCATTTTTTCGGGTTCGTTGTAGTAACGGCTGCTGCGGTTGTCGCCGGAGACGATCAGCGTTTTTACTTTTCCCGCGTGCCAAACTTTCTCGGCGGCATCGATCCGGTAGCGGAAATAGAGATTTTCGTGGCCGCTTATCCGGTCGGTGGTTCCGAAGACCAGCCCGACATTGGCTTCGGGGATGTCTTCGACATTGACGAAAATGCGCCCCCGGGATGCCCAGATCGCGGTGACGTTGGCATAGATCACAATCGCGGCGGCGGCAAGAAACAGGACCACGGCGGTGAAAAACAACCGTCGCAGCCAGCGCCATGCACTTTTCCTCGGGCGGCGTTTCACG
>CAZVSA010000045.1:6101-6890 GCA_964629955.1 uncultured Luteolibacter sp. | reverse complement strand
GTTTCACGTGATCCGGCTGGTGGTGAGAAGTTCGGCGGGTTTGCGCGGCCATTGCAGCATCGCTTTGAGCGCGTCCGCGAAGCGTCCGCCCGCGGGGCCTTCCGGCGCGAGCACCCGCAGGCGCCGGCTGGATTCCGTGAAGCGGATTTCCTGAAATCTTCCCAGCAGCTCGCCATCCACCTCCACCGGCACGTCGCGATCCGCGCGGACCACGAATTCCTCCGCCTGGAAGTAGCTGGTGGATTCGGCCAGATCGATGCCGCCCATGGCGAGACCGCGGAGGGAATCGAGGACGAATTTGTAGCCGGCTTCCTTGAAGACGAGCACGTCGAGTTTTGAATCGCAGTTGTCCGCATTGCGGAACAGGCGGAATTGGCCGCCGTAGAGGGAGCCGTTCCCCGCAATCACGGCGACGCCTTCCTCCCGGAATCCGCCCGGGCAGATGACTTCCATTTTGGGCGGGCGCTCGCCCAGCACCCGCACGGCGGCCACGAGGTAGGCCAGCGGCCCGAGAATTTTTTTCGACTCCCATGTCGTCTCCTCGATGATCATGGCGTCGAAGCCCACGCCCGCCATCTGGACGAAGGGCGCGCCGTTCGCGAGGAAAAGATCCACTTCCCGGATGTGGCCGCGTTCGATCACTTCAAACGCTTTTTCCAGAGGATCGAAGGGGATTCCGAGTTCGCGGGCGAACACGTTCATCGTGCCCGTGGGCAGGACGCCGAGCGCGGTGCCGCTGCCCGCGAGGCCGTTCACCACCGCATTGAGCGTGCCGTCCCCTCCGGCGGC
>CAZVSA010000045.1:0-6091 GCA_964629955.1 uncultured Luteolibacter sp. | reverse complement strand
GGGTGACGCGCTTGCGCTTGACGGAAGGGTCGACGGAGGGGACGGCGGCGATCACCACCGGTTCGCCCTCCGCGGCGAATCCGGTCGCGAGTTCCCGGGCCTCGCCTTCGTGGTTGGTGGCGTAGAGCGCGAAGCGGTTCGCGTGTTCCATCAGGAAACGAAGCGCCCGCGCACCCTTTTGGCTACGTGCCTTGGGGTTGAAGATGAGGGGATAGCGGTGCGGCGCATCCATGCACTCATTGTTCTCCAGCCATCCCCTCCATCGCAACGTCCATTTGCCGGAGCGCTGCGATCACTTGTGGCACGGGGAGTCCCATCACGTTCTCGAAGCTGCCCCGGATTTTTTCGACGAGAAGTTCGCCGTGTTCTTGGATTCCGTACGCGCCCGCCTTGTCGAGGGGATTCACCAAAGCCAGATAGGAGTCGATGACGGCTCCGTCGAACGGGCGGAAGTCCACTTCCGTGATGTCGTGAAACACTTTCCTCGTGCGATCCGGAAAAATCACGCACACGCCGGTGCAGACCCGGTGCGTTCTTCCTGCCAGCTTCGCGAGCATTTCCCGGGCCTCGGGCAGGCTTCCGGGTTTGCCCAGTGGCGTGTCATCGATGAAAACCAGCGTGTCCGCCCCGATGACGGTGGCATCCGGGCGCACCGCGGCGATGGCTTCCGCTTTTGCGGCGGCATTCCATTCGCAAAGGAGATGCGGGGCGATCGTGGCGTCGTGAAGCTCTCCGGCGGGCGAGGCCATGATCTCGAAGTCCACGCCCGCCCGGGCAAGGAGTTCGCTGCGGCGGGGGGAGGAGGAGGCGAGCACAACCGGCATCCTCCTGCCATGCCCCGGATCGCCGCACTTTTGCAAGCCGCAGGATCTGAAAGGGGCTCCCCCTTCTGTCAGGGCGTGGTTTGCACCATCGGGGTGACGTGGAAATCCAGGCGCTCCGTCCCCCGGGAAACCTGGAGAAGCACGGGCTCGCCGGGCAGCAGATAGAAAAACGCGTTCACCGCATCCGCGTAGCTCTCGATGGTTTTCCCTCCGATCGCCACGACGATGTCCTCCGCCCGGATGCCTGCTTTTGCGGCGGGAGTGTCCTGAAGCACCCTCACCACCTGCGGGACGGGGGATTCCGGCTTCAGGGAAAGCCCGATCCAGCCTCTGACCAAACGTTTTTGGCGGGGAATGTCCCGGGCGACGCGGGCCACCGCTTCGGCTGGAATCGCATACCCTCCATTTGCCGTGCCGTCGCTCTGGAAGACGACCGCCACCACTTGTCCGGAGGAGTTTGTCAACGGAGTGCCCGCGGGTGGCGCTGCTTTTGTAAAGGATACTTTCAGCAAGGCGAGAGGCAGGACCTTGCCGCCGACCTGCTTCACCCAGCCCCGGGTTTGGCATGCCTGGCTCTCTCCGGGAACGGCCGCCTTGAGGGAGGCGTTCGCCATCGGGCCCACTTCGTCCAGCCACTCCGGTGCATTGGCGGAGATCCCATCCCCGGTGCGGATGAACGAAAGCCGCGAAACCGGATCCCAGCCGATCACTTCCCCCGCGATGGTCCGCCCCCCCGCGGAAAGAACCGGCCGCGAGCCATCCGCGCCCGCTCCCACCACCGCGACGACCGTGGAGCCTTCCCCCCGCGGGATTACGGCGGAGGTTGAGGCCGCGCCATCGGGACCGTTCGCCGGGAACTCCACGGTGAGCCGGGGAGCGATTTCAATCGACTGGGATCTGGCCGGGCTCGCAAAAAACAACCCGGCACAAACCAACAGGCGGAACTGCCATCGCTTGAGCGGGCATCCTGAATCCTGCATCGCGGGATGTGGGAGATCAGAAAACCTGTTCGCCGGCGCTGCCCTGGGTCGAAGGACTCAGGTCCAATTGGTCGAGTTGCTCGATCGCGGGGTCCACCGCAGGCACCGTGGCGGGAATGATCGTATGATTCACACGGGCCGGAGCCATCGACTCGGTCTCGACCGACCTTGGAGTGAGAAAAAACGCCACGGTGAGTGTGGCGTAGGCGACCCCCGCACCGTAAACCCATTTGGAGGGGCCCGCATCACCGGCCCATTCCGAAAGACGGCCGAAAAACGCGGCCAGCGGCGATTTCCGCACGGCGTGTTCCCGCTGGCGCTGGTGGAATTCGCAGAGGAAATCCCGCCAATAGCCCTCCCCGGGGCCTTCACCGCGTTTCGCGGCCAGCAGATTTTCGACTTGTTCGATGGGAGGCTTCACTGTGATTGATAGTTAGCTTTTGTAAAATATTTCGCCGGAAGGCAAGGAAAATTTCAATTTTTTAAAAATTCAGAATCGCTCCTTCCAAACTTCCTGAAGCGCGGATTGGAGCTGGAGATGTGCGTAGTGGAGGCGTGAGCGGATGGTTCCTTCGGATTTCTTGAGAATTTTCGCGATTTCCCCGTGGGACATGCCCTGGATGTCGAACATCGTCACCACGATTCTGTGGGATTCAGACAACTGTTTCATCGCTTCGTTCAATTTTATCTGAAGCTCGTTGAGATTGCTTTGCCGTTCCGGGTTGGCTTCGTGGGTGGTATCGACCAATCCCGGATCGTGTTGGGTGGAGGAGTCCATCTCGTTCAGGCTGACCGCGATGCGGCGCTTTCTCTTTTTGAGGAAGTTCAGGGTGAGATTGACGGCGATCTGGTAAATCCAGGTGTAGAAGGTGGAATGCCCCCGGAATCTGCCCAGGGAGCGGTAGGCTTTGGCGAAGATTTCCTGGAGCAGATCGTGGGTGTCCTCCTTGTGGGAGGTCATGTGATAGACCAAGCCGTACAGCTTGTCGCCGTACTTGAGGATCAGTGCGTCGAAGGCGCGGGTGTCGCCTTCCTTTGCACGATCGATCAGGTCTTGGTCAGGATCGGGGGGGCGAGGCTGACGGAACATGGATTGGGGTGGTGAGCAGCGGTGCTACCCTCACACGCCCGGCCTTCCCTGTAAAGGCCGCCCGAATGGTCCGCCGCGGCCGCTCCCGTCCGTTTCGCCATTGGCGGCTTCCCGTTGGTCATTTCGCATTCTCCGCCTCTTCCACCAACCGGCTCAGCGGCACACCGAGGCCGTCCGCCAGGGCCTTCGCGATGTGGACCGAGGGCATCCGTTCCCCTCGCTCGAACAGGATCACCCCTGTCCGCCCCACTCCGGAAATCTCCGACAAGCGCGTGCGCGACACCCCTGCCGCAAGCCGGTGCCGCTCGAACACCGCCCCCAGCCGACGCCCGAATGCCTGCGGGTCTTCGCTCACGAAGCATCCAGCTACCAGCCATGGGCTTTCGGCTAAAACGTCCTAATTAGGACGTTTTTTATTGACTCCGCTTTTTCCCTCTTTTTTACTGACGAGCATGAACTCCGAAAACGCGTCACACTCCGGCTTGCAACCGGAGCGCGGTTTCCGGAACCGCAGACAGGGAACGTTGTCCCCAACGGTCCGGCGGGGGCGGCGCGATTCATCTTTCGTGGCCGGATTTCCCATGCGAGCCGCCCCCTGCCGGACGGCCCGGAGGTCCGTCCCTGCTTACAGCACCGTCGGCTGGTTGTCCGACCGCTCCGAAGTCGCCAGATACCCGAAGGAAATCCCCGATTCTGCCTCCAGCTTCCGGAAGGTCATCCCCTTCGCCAGCCGCTCCCGTTTCAGAATCCCCTTGATCCTCCGCACATACGCCTCATCCGCGTCTCCTCCGGTTTTTCCGCGGAGTTCCGGCAGGGGATCGCCATGGGAACGGGGCATTCCGACATGATGAGCCGGTTTCCCCCCATCCCGGAGCGATTTTCTTCTTGTGCTTCATATCGCACAAAACCGAACATGCCGCCCATGCTCCTCCGCGGAAACACCGCGCTATTCCTTCCGCAGCAGGAATTCCAGTTCTTCGAGGAATTCCCGAGGCGTCACCCCGCATGCCCGGCAGAAGCCGATCCACTCGATCACATCGAGCCGCCGCTGCCCGCGCAGGATGTCGCTCACCGCCGATTGGCTCATCTCCATCTTTCGCGCAAGCTCCTGCTGCGTCAGCCCCGCATCGGCGCGGATTCTCGCCAGCACCTTCAGGAAAGATTCCTGATCGCTGGAATAAATGGACTTGCTCACTCTCGAAAATTGGCAAACCCGGCGGAATATCGAAAAAAATGGTTAAAAACCTGAAAAACAGATAATTTCTCCGCGATTCATCCACACCATGGCAGCTCAAATCCCTTCCCCGCCGGCATTCCCCCCATCCCCTCATTTGGGGGATTGCCGGATTTCCGCCATTTCCCCGATACTGCCGGATCTCACCTTTGCTCCCAGCTCCTTCCGCCCATCCACAATCGAATTTCCCCACATCACCCCCGCTGTCCCAAACCAGACGCTCTTCCGCTGATCGCCGAACCCTTCTCCCCCTGCTCCACCACAATCCCACCATGAAAACCAAAACCACCATCACCACCCTCGCCGCGAGTCTCTGCGCTTGCTTCTCCCTTCAGGCTGCCATCCTCACCGTGGACAACAATCCCGGGGCGGTGGCGATGTTCGACAACCTTCAGGACGCTCACGATGCGGCAACTGATGGGGATACCATATTGGTGGCAGGATCGCCCAACGCCTATCGAGGAAAACCATCGGCAGGATTGAGACACGAATTCACCAAGCGGCTTACGATCATTGGCCCTGGATTTCATCTTTTCGAGAATAAAATTGCAGGCTCCTCCAATCTATCGAGCCATCCCGCTCAACTGGGGCAAATTGATCTATATGGAACAGATGAGGGACACGAAGGGTCCGCAAGCGGAACGAAATTATACGGAATCCAATGCAGTCATATCACAGTTTATCCGAGGGTGAGCGTGACGATTGAACGCTGCCATGCAGCAGCAATCCTGCAGGGCGATGTTTCTACCGCCGATCATTGGGCGATCATCGTAAAAGAATGTCATTCCCTGTCAGTAGTTCTCCGTTCTCCTGGATCCATGATAAAAAACTCACTTGTTTCATCCCTTGACTTGAAATCAGGAACCTCTGCTGACAGATGCGTAATTTATGGGGGATCCGGACTCACACGGTTAGAATCATTGAGTCAAATAACCAATTCAATTTTTGGAGAAAACAGCACACTCCACAACCCGGCAGGCGGTCAATCTGCTCTTGCTGGAGAGGTCTCAAATTGCATATCGTTATCCAATCCGCCATCGGGCCTTCCGATCATCCTTCCTTCCGGCAACGGGAACATCAACGCCGATCTCGAAATGGAAGACGTGTTTCTTTGGAACGATTCCCCCGATGGGAAATACCAGCTCAAGCCCGGCTCCCCTGCCATCGGCGCGGGAACCGCTGGCGGCGACATCGGCGCTTTCAGCGGGGCAAATCCCTACAAACTCTCCGGCGTCCCAGCCATTCCGCGCCTGACACATCTGATCGTCCCTCCCACCGCCACCAGCACCAGCGGCCTGCGCTTCGAGGTGGAGGCTCAGGCTTTCGGCGAGTGATCTTCCCCCTTTTATCGTCATGAAGACCGCCTTTCTTCTCATCGCTGCGGTTCTGGCGGGTGCGCCGGAACTTTCCGCCCGCACTATCGCCGCCGCCGAATACTACTTCAACGCCGACCCCGGCCCGGGCAACGGCACGTCGATCCCGGTCGAGGCAGCGCAAACTGTCCGCCTCGCCGTCAATATCCCGGCGGAAACCCTCGCCGCGTTGCCGGATGGCGTCCATTTCCTCACCTGCCGGGTGAGGGACGACGAAGGCAACTGGACCATCGCCTTCTCCCGCCCCTTCCACAAGGAAGACCCCGGCCCGGATTTTACCGAAGCCCCTGTGATCACGGCGGCGGAGTATTATCTCAACGAGGATCCCGGTCCCGGCAACGGTCTTCCCATTCCGGTGGAAGCGGTGCTGTCTCCCCGCCTGATCGTCGATATCCCGGCGGACACCCTCGCCGCCCTGCCGGATGGCATCCACTTCCTCGCCTGCCGGGTGCGGGACGAGCAGGGGGATTGGTCCATCGCCTTCTCCCGACCCTTCTACAAGGAAACCCCGGCACCGGAAGGCCCCCTGCTCGCCCGGGTGGAATACCAATGGCATCAGGACGGCCAGCCGGTTTCCGCCGCCGTTCCGC
>CAZVSA010000044.1:0-18366 GCA_964629955.1 uncultured Luteolibacter sp. | reverse complement strand
GCCGGCGGCACCTGGTTCGCCGGCGATGGCAATGGGGCCGGTGAGGGATTGTGCGGTGGTGACTTCGAGAGTGCCGGTGCCCATTTTCCTGAATTCGCCGGGGCCGGTGAGATTGCCGCTCCAGACGGTGGAGGCATTGCTGGAGCCGGCGGCCAGGATGGCGGAGGTCAGATTGATGACGCCCGATCCGGCGAGCGAGCCGGCGACCTGGTTGGTCCCGGTGAGGTTGAGCGTGCCGGACGCCCCGATATTGAGGGCGCCGCCGGAGGAAAGAATGGTGTTGGCGTTGGCGGTGAGGGTGCCGGCGTTGATGTGGGTGGCTCCCGTGTGGCTCATCACCGCGGAGAGGGAAAGATTGGCCTCCCCGGCTTTGGTAAAGCTGCCGGGGCCGCTGATGGTGCCGCTGAAGGATGCATGCGCGCTTTGGTTCACGGTGAGGGAACCGCCGGGCAGGATGCCCAGGTTGATTGATCCGGTGCCGGAAAGCGAGCCGATGCTGTTGCTGAAACCGTTCACGTTGAGGGTGGTGCCGGCGGTCATGGCCAGCGGGGTTCCGGCGGGGAGGACATTGTCCGCGAGAAGGAAGAGGGTGCCGTTGGCAAGGTCGATGGCGCCGATGCCGGTGATGGCGCCGTTGAGCTGCGCCACGCCCGGATTGGTCTTGATCAGGTTGTTGAAACCGCTGATGGCCCCCACGGTGAGGACGCGCCCGGCATTGGCCTGCAGGGTGAGGTTGTTCGCCGGTCCACCCACATTGGACACGCCGCCGAGGGTGAGGTTGCCATTCTGGGCGTGGACGAGGGCGCCGTTGTTGAAGCGGATCGGGGCGGAGATGGAGTGGGAGACGCCGGAGGATTCGTTGCGGATGAAGGGCGTCACGGAGACGCTGGTTTGCAGCGTGAGGGGAAGTCCGCTGAGGCTGAAGGATGACGTGGAGGTGAAGCGGATGGTATTGATGTGATAGTCCTGGACATTCACGCTGGGGCTGGTGCGCAGGGTGCCGCTGAAGATGAGGTCGGCATGCCCGTTGAAGAGATCCGGGTTTCCGTCCCAGTTGGTAGAGTCACCAAGGAAGTTGCCGAAACCGCTGAGGCCGGTCCAATGGAAATCGGCCGCGATGAGCGGGCTGTGGAGCAGCGGGAAGGCGAGGAGGATGCGGTGGAGGGGAAAATTGCTTTTCATGGTTCCGGCTGTTGGGGGATTCAGAGGGGATGTCCCTCCCAAAATGCCCATACATCCTTTCGGATTTCGCGGCGGGAGACAATGCATAAATGCAGCCGAAACAGGGGGCACCAAAACAATTCTTGGTAACATGATCCCGGCGGCTATGCTCGCGGCCATCAGATGGAACCCGACATTCCGCTTCCTTCAAGATGAACACCCAATTCCCCGCAGAACGCATCCTTCTCGGCCCCGGCCCCAGTCCTGTTTCCTCCCGTGTGTTGCGCGCGCTTTCCGCGCCGACGCTGGGGCACCTCGATCCCCAGTATCTCACCATCATGGACGAGGCCTGCGAGATGCTGCGGCAGGTGTTCCGGACGAAAAACGCGCTCACGTTTCCGGTCAGCGGCACGGGCATGGCGGGGATGGAGTGCCTTGCGGTGAACCTTCTTGAGCCCGGGGACGAGGCGATCGTTTGCGTGAACGGGGTTTTCGGCGGGCGGATGAAGGATGTCATGGAGCGTTGCGGTGCCACGGTGCACACCGTCGAGGCGGCGTGGGGGGAAACGATTTTGCTCGAACAGATCGCCGCGGCGCTCGAGGAGCACCCGGCATCCAAAATCGTCGGCATCGTCCATGCGGAAACGAGCACGGGCGCCCACCAGCCGCTGGAAGGCTTTGCCGATGTGGTGCATGCCAAAGGCGCGCTGTTGCTCGTCGATGCGGTGACGAGTCTCGGAGGACACGAGCTGCGGGTGGACGATTGGGGAATCGATGCGATTTACAGCGGAACGCAGAAATGCCTGAGCTGTCCCCCGGGCCTCGCTCCGGTGAGCTTCGGGGATCGCGCGCTTGAAATCATGGACGCACGGAAGACGAAGGTGCAGTCGTGGTATCTCGATGTCTCGATGCTGCGGAAATATTACACCGGAGGCGGTGGCGGCGGGCGGGTGTATCACCACACCGCTCCGATCAACATGACCTATGCGCTGCACGAAGCGCTCAACATCGTTCTGGAGGAGGGGTTGGAGGCGCGTGTCGCCCGTCACGAGAAAGCGCACCTGCGGCTGCGCGCGGGACTGGAAGCGATGGGCATCGGCTACATCCCGGAACGCTCCCTGCACTCGCTCAATTGCATCGGGATTCCCGAAGGAGCGGACGATGCGGGCACGCGCAAACGCCTGCTGGAGGAGTACGGCATCGAGATCGGCGCGGGTCTGGGAGTCATGGCGGGCAAGGCATGGCGCATCGGCCTGATGGGGCACGGGGCGACTGTTCGAAACGTCGATCTCACGCTCACCGCGCTGCGCGAGGTGCTTGAATAACCCCCAACCTGTTTTGCGGAAAATGAAAACCCTGTTCGTTGCTCTGGGATTGTTGCTTGGAATGGTTCCGGCACACGCAAAGGACGAGCTTCCCGACCTCTTTGCGAAAAAACCATTTCATGCCGCCACTCTGGCTGAGGCGGCGAACTACTACATTTCCTTGGGAGAGAAGAGGGCGATCGAGGAGCTTAAAGCATTGGAAGAGAGGCACACCGCGGCTATTGGATCTGAGGTTGATGCCAGCGAAAGAATTGGCTGGATCTGCCGAATGATTTTCAAAGGAAAGGGAGATAAACCATTGCGTCCACCGGGGTATGGAGGGCTTTGGCTTCCATATTTGACGATGCCTTTGGAGCGATGGCCACTATACCCGATAGCTGAGTCAGAAGGAGTATTCTTTGTTCTATCCGAAGGTTACAGGCTTTCTGGAGTGGCGGAGCGCGCCTCGGATTACATCGATTATTGCAGCTCCAATGCTTCATTCAGGCTGGACGAGGTGAAAATCCCAACGCGATCCGAAGCCATTGCCGCTTTCAATATTCTCAAAGATTCAGAGCGATGGAAGGTGATCAAATGGAAGGATGAAGGACCAGGAAGCAAGTACACCATGAGAGAGGAATGGGTTTTGAGAGACATCAAAACGCAAGCAACCGGAATCCCCGAGAACCAAGTGGAGGCGGGTGCACATGACGTTAAGCTCGAAGAATGAACGATCTGAAACCAGCACCGCGATCCATGGATTTCGAGGACGTGACCGTCCAATTCGACCGGATCATGCAAGGCGACCCTTCCAGGGGATTCGTGCCGGGTTATCATTTCCGGATCCTGAATTCGGAAAATGCGGATGTCGGCCATATCAACTTCCGTGTGGGGGATTCCGAACATGTGAGGCTGGCGGCCGGGCATATCGGTTTCGAGATCAAGGAAACCTACAGGGGGAGGGGATTTGCTCGAAAGGCATGCCTGGCGCTTGAGCCCTGGATTGCCGGGGTGAGTTCCAAAGTTTTGATCACCGCCGATCCGGACAACCACTCCAGTCTGGCAACCATCGAAAGAATCGGCGCGGTGTTTCTGGATGAGGTCGATGTGCCGGAATGCGATCCTCATTACCTCCGGGGAAGCCGCAGGAAGAAGCGGTTTGAATGGGTGCCGGAGAAGAAGGGCCGGTTGAGGGCCGGTGACATTTCACCGGAGAATGATTTCTGATGCCATGGCCGACGCGTTCGATCATCTGGCCCGAATCCTGCCGCCGGAGCGTTTGCTCACCCGTCCGGCCGAGCTTGCGGCGTACGAGAGCGACGGCCTCCCGGCGTTCCGCGCCCGCCCGTTGGCGGTGGTGGTGCCGGAGACCGCGGACGAGGTGATCGCTGTGGTCCGGGCGTGCCACGAGTGGAAATTGCCCTACGTCGCGCGCGGCAGCGGCACGAGTTTGTCGGGAGGATCGCTTCCGGTGGCGGAGGGAATCGTGATCGCGCTGAACCGCCTCAACCGGATTCTGAACCTCGATCCCGTCCAGAGGACCGCCGTGGTGGAACCCGGAGTCATCAACACCCATGTCACGCTGGCCGCCGCCGCGCATGGGTTGCATTTCGCGCCGGATCCTTCGTCGCAGAGCATTTGTACGATCGGCGGCAACGTCGCGTTCAATTCCGGCGGCGCGCATTGCCTCAAGTATGGCATGACGGCGAATCACATCCTCGGCATCAAGGCGGTGCTCGCCACCGGGGAGGTGGTGGAGTGGGGGAGCGGCAGCCGGGAGAGGCTGGGTCCGGATTGGTGCGGTCTCTTCACTGGCAGCGAGGGGCTTTTCGGGATTGCGCTGGAAATCACGGTTCAGTTGCTGCCGAGGGCCGAGTGTTTTCACACGGTGCTGGCGGGATACCGCACGCTGGAGCAGGCGGGAGATGCCGTTTCCGCGGTGATCGCGAGCGGTCTGCTGCCCGGAGCCCTTGAGATCATGGATGCGCTCGCCCTGGAGGCCGCGCAGGCCGCGGTGCATGCGGACTATCCCCCGGGTTGCGAGGCGGTGCTCATTGTCGAGCTGGAGGGGCCGGAGGAAACGGTCGCCATCGAACGCGAACGGTTGGAGAAAATTCTCGCGGCGGGTTCTCCGGTGGAAGTGCGGCCCGCCCGGGATGCGGAGGAGAGGCTTGCGATCTGGAAAGGCCGCAAAAGCGCTTTCAGCGCGGTGGGCCGTCTCTCGCCGGATTTCATCGTGCAGGACGGCGTGGTGCCGCGCCGCAGGCTCGGGGAGGCATTGCGCCGCATCGCCGCGATTTCGAGCGAAACGGGCGTGCGGGTCGCCAATGTGTTCCATGCGGGCGATGGGAATCTGCATCCGCTCATCCTTTTCGATGGCCGCGAGGAAGGTGCGTTGCACCGGGCCGAGGAGGTTGCCGCGCGGATCGTCGCGATGTGCGTGGAAATGGGCGGCTCCATCACCGGGGAACACGGGGTGGGTGTGGAGAAGCGGGATTTCCTTCCGGACATGTTCACGCCGGATGAAATCGACTGCATGCTGCGCCTGCGCGCCGCCTTCGATCCTTTTGAAATTTCCAACCCGGGCAAAATGTTTCCTAGCACGGAAGCCCCGTCCTTATCCCACACCGGCCTGCATCCGCTGGAGAAAGCCGGGTTGATTTCACGAGAATGAACGCCCCCGCCACACTCGATGAGTTCCGTGACGCGGTGCTGTCCGCGCCGCGCGTGATCGCCGTGGGGGCGGAGACGAAGCCGCGGCTTTCGGCGGTGGAGGCGGTGAAAATCTCCACCCGGCGCCTGAGCGGGATCGTGGAATACGATCCGGGCGAGTTCACCTTCACCGCTCTGGCGGGCACGCCGGTGGCGGAGATTTCCGCGGCTCTCGCGGAGAAGGGCCAGTATCTGCCGTTCGATCCGATGCTTGTCGATGCGGGAAGTACGATAGGAGGCGTAGTTGCCAGCGGGCTGAGCGGGCCGGGAAGGCTGCGCTACGGCGGGGTGCGCGATTTCATCCTCGGCGTGCGATTCGTCGATGGCATGGGCCGTCTGCTTCGCCTTGGCGGCAAGGTGGTGAAGAATGCGGCGGGATTCGATGTGCCGAAGTTCCTGGTGGGAAGCCTCGGGCGTTTCGGTGCGATCGGCGAGGTGACGTTCAAGGTGTTTCCCATGCCCGGGGCGGTGGTGACGCTCGAACTGCCGTTTTCCGGTGAGGAACTTGCGAGGATCGCGAATTCCCGGTTCGAGGCGGACGCGCTCGACATTTTGCCCGGCGGCGAAAGGTTGCTGGTGCGGCTTGCCGGGCCGGCAAAGGCGCTGGAGCCCCTGGCCGGGGAAATCGGAGGAAAGATCGTCTCCAACGCGATCTGGGATGAAATCCGCGAAACCCGCTGGCATTTCAAAACCGACATCACACCCGATCTAACAGAAATATACAAGCAGTCCCATGTGAGTTGCGCCGGCAACGTGGCATATTCCAACGAAACTCCTCCCCGCGGCCTCACGCTGAGGGGGGATGCTCCGATGTGGATCGGCGGCAGACCACGCTTTGCCATCGAGGAGGGGGTGAAGCGCGCGCTCGATCCGGAAAACCGTTTTCCCACGCTCGACGACTGATGCTGCACGACATTCCAACCGACAAGCTCGGTCCGCTGGGCGAACCGATGGCGCATGCCGTGTCCACCTGCGTGCATTGCGGTTTCTGCCTGGCCACGTGCCCGACTTACGGCGAACTGGGGCAGGAAATGGACACGCCGCGGGGGCGCATCACCCTGATGAAGGAGGTGCTGGAGGGGAAAATGAGCTTCGAGGCCGCGAAACCGCATGTGGACCGGTGCCTCGGCTGCCTCGCGTGCGAGCCCGCATGCCCGAGCGGCGTTCCCTACCGGGATCTGATCAGTCCGTTCCGCGCGTTGGCCGAACCGAAGGTGAAGCGGGGTTGGTGGGAACGCATCCGGCGCTTTCTCGCCGCGCAGACGGTGCCGTATCCCCGGCGGTTTCGGCTGGCCGCGGCTCTGGGGCGGCTGGCTCCGGTCCGGTGGCTCACTCCTCGCGCGCTGCAACCGATGCTGGATTTGTTGCCGGATGAACTGCCTCCCGCGCAATCGTGGGCGGGGCATTATCCGGCGAGCGGCGAGCGGCGGGCGAAAGTCGCTTTGTTGACCGGGTGCGCGCAGCAAGTGCTCGATCCGGACATCAACACGGCGACCATCGAAGTGCTCACCCGCAACGGCGTGGAGGTGGTGATTCCGGAAAGGCAGGGCTGCTGCGGCGGATTGGCCTGGCATACCGGCGATATGGAAGCTGCGAGGGCGTTCGCCCGGAGAAATCTCGACGCCTTTCCCGGTGATGTGGACGCCATTCTCACCAACGCCGCCGGATGCGGCTCTGCGATGCACGAATACCATCTCGTGTTGCGGGGCACTCCCGATGAGCAACGCGCGGAGTCGTTCCGGCACCGCGTGGTGGACGTGAGCGCGTTTCTCGCGAAGCTGGGTTTGCTCGCTCCCGAAGGCGGGGGGAATCTCAAAGCCGCCTATCACGATGCCTGCCACCTCGCGAACGCCCAGAACGTGCGCAGCCAGCCGCGCGATCTGCTCCGGTCGATTCCCGGCCTGCAACTGGCGGAGATTTCCGACGCGCACCTCTGCTGTGGCAGCGCGGGCAGCTACAACATGGATCAGCCCGAAATCGCTTCGTCACTCGGAGGGAAAAAAGCGGCGGCCGTGACCGCCACCGGAGCCGATGTCGTGGTGACAGGGAACATCGGCTGCATGACGCAACTGCGGCTGCATCTGAAAAAAACGGGATCTTCCATCGGGGTGAAGCACACGATGCAGGTGCTCCGCGACGCCTATCGCGGGGAAGGGGAACCGAAGCGGTGAGCGCCCGATCGGGGGTTGGCAAGTTTGGGGAAACCGGCCATTTCTCGCGGTGTGAAATTCGCCATTTGCAATGAAACCTTCCGTCACCACGATTTCGCAGGAGCCTGTGCGGAAGCGGCCCGCCACGGCTATGCGGGATTGGAGATCGCTCCCTTCACGCTCGGGGATGTCGAAGCATTGGAGGAGTCGGGAGCGGCCCGCTACGGAAAAATCGTGAAAGACCACGGGCTGGAGGTGGTCGGATTGCATTGGCTCCTTGCGAAAACCACCGGCTATCATCTCACCGATCCGGACCCGGCCACGCGGGAGCGGACTTTCCGGTATGCGATTCACCTTGCCCGCGTTTGCTCGGCCATGGGCGGATCGGTCATGGTCTGGGGGAGCCCCCAGCAACGGAGCCTCGATCCCGCCTGGTCCAGGAAAGAGGCCGAAGACCGCTTCATCGATTTCTTCCAGCACCTTTCCCCCCATCTCGCCGAAGCGGGGGTGGTCGTGGCTTTTGAATTTCTGGGGCCGGGGGAAACGAATTTCATCAACACGGCGGCGGAAGCGATTTCCCTTTTGGAGAAGATCGATTCCTCCCGGGTCCGCCTGCACCTCGATGTGAAAGCGATGTCGTCGGACAGTCGCCCGATTCCTGAAATTGTCCGCGATTCGCTGCCATGGACGGCCCATTTCCATGCCAACGATCCAAACCTCCGCGGCCCCGGCATGGGGGACGTGGATTTCCTCCCCATCGCCGGTGCATTGAAAGAGGGCGGCTACGAGGGTTGGGTTTCCGTCGAGGTGTTCGACACGGACCTCGATCCGGATGTGCTCGCATCGGAGAGCATGCGTTGCCTGAAATCGTCCTTTGCGGAAGGAAGCGTCTGAATCCGGGGCTTGCCGTCGGCTGCCAACCTACGAACAATCCGTCCCTATGACAGACATGAAATTCGGAATCATCGGCGCCGGCATGATCGGCCATTTCCATGCGAAAGCCATCACCGCCATGACCGGCGGCAGTCTGCACTCCGTCTTCGATCTCAGGGCGGAGGCCGCCGAGCGCCTCGCCGGTGAATACGGCGCGAAACCCTATTCCGACATTTCCGAATTTCTTGCCGATCCCGAGCTGGAAATCGTCACCATCGGCACTCCTTCCGGCGCGCATCTGGAACCCGCTCTCGCGGCGCTCCAGGCGGGCAAGCATGTCATTTGCGAAAAACCGCTCGAAGTCACCACCGAACGCATCGACCGGATCATCGCCGCGGCAGCCGCCAGCGGAAAAACCGTCGCGGCCGTGCTCAACCGCCGCTTTCATCCGGGGATGACGGCTTTCAGGAAAGCCGTGGAGGAGGGGCGTTTCGGAAAACTCACCTCCGCGTCCTGTTACGTGAAATGGTATCGGGATCAGGCCTACTACGATTCCGCCGCATGGCGCGGCACATGGGCGCTCGATGGCGGCGGAGCCCTCATGAACCAGTCGATCCACACGGTCGACGCGCTCATCCATCTCGCCGGACCGGTGAAATCCGTCCAGGCGAATGCCGCCTGCCTTGCTCACACGGACATCGAGGTCGAGGACATTGTCGTCGCCATCGTGGAGTTCAGGAACGGCGCCCGGGGCGTCATCGAGGCTTCCACCTGCACATGGTCGAAGGACGGACATCCCGCCCGTGTGCAGTTGGCGGGAACAGAGGGATCGGTTTTCCTCGCGGACGAAGCCTTCGAGCTTTGGGATTTCAAAGAGGAAAAACCGGAGGACACGGAAATCCATTCCACGCTCATGAAAGGCCAGGAAGCCGGCATCGGAGCGAACGATCCCTCCGCCATTAGTTTCCATCAGCACCAGCGCAACTTCGAGGAAGTCGTCAGCGCCATCCGCGAAGGCCGCGAGCCCACCACCTCCTCGGCGGAAGCCCGCAAGGCCGTCGAGCTGATCACCGCCATCTACGAAAGCGCGGCAAACGGCGGAAAACTCATCGAACTCTGACCTTTCCGCGCACGCGGAATTTCCCCGATCCCATGCTCAACGCATCCAAACTCACTGGCTTCGCCGACGAAGCCTCCCGCGATCTGGAAAAGCAGATCGAAGCGACCCGCGCGCTCGGCTGGTCGTGCATTTCCGCCCGCATGATCGGGGATGCCAACATCCACGAGCTTCCCGAAGAGGAATTCCGGAAAGCCGCCGATCGTCTCGACGAAGCGGGCATCCGCGTTCCCGAGTTCGGCTCGCTCATTGGAAACTGGGGGAAGAAAATCGACAGCGATTTTTCCATCACCCTGGCGGAAGTGGAGCGCGCGATTCCCCGCATGCAGCGTCTCAAGACTCCGATGATCCGGATCATGTCCTACGCGCAGGAGCCGTGGGGGGAAGACCAGCAGGACGCGGAACGCTTCCGCCGCCTGCGCGAGATCGTGAAGCGTTTCTCGGATCACGGCCTCGTCGCGGCTCATGAGAACTGCTTCAACTGGGGAGGTTTTTCCGCCGAGCACACCCTGCGTCTCGTGGAGGAAGTGCCGGGGCTCAAGCTCACGTTCGATACGGGAAATCCCGTGTTCCAGCGGGATCGCTCCAAGCCCGCAGCGGACGGAAGCTTTCCGTGGCAGGACGCGTTTGAATTCTGGGAAAAAGTCCGCGATCACGTCGTGCACATCCACATCAAGGACTGCCACAATCCCGTGGAGGGAGAGAGCGAACCCGAATACACGATGCCGGGCGAAGGCTCCGCAAGGGTTCGCGAAATTCTCAGCGATGCCGCGGCGCGCGGTTACGACGGCTACATTGCCATCGAGCCCCACGTCGCCACCGTGTTCCACGCGCCGGACCCGACGCTTGTGGATTGGGACCAATGCTACAATTCCTATGTGGAATACGGGCGCAGGCTCGTCCGGCTCATCGCGACGATTTGAGGAGGACGTTGAACATCGAAGAAACTCCGCTTCGCTCCGAGTCTAAAGGTCTGAAAGTCTCAAAGTCTGAAAGTCCCCCCTCACCAAACCTCTCCCGATCTCAAACTCTTCTGACCTTCAGACTTTAAGACCTTCGACCTTCAGACCGGTCCCTTCGATGTTCGCCCCGCGTTCCCTCAAGCGTTGTCCTCCGCCGGGGTTTCGGAATCGATTCCGCCGAGAACGAAAAGCGCCATCGTGGGAATGGGCAGGGGGCGGTCGATCAAGGTGTCCCGGACGAGTTGTTCCATCCACGGCCTCGAAACCCGTGCTTCGCTGATCGTGAGCAGGGGGGCGCTTGAACTGCCCTCGATCCGGTAGGAGAGCACATCCACGGTGACGGGGGAGGGATCGCCCTCCAGCCACAGCTCGGCATGGATGGTGCGTTCCTTGCTGCGGATCCGCAGGTCGGTGAGTTTGCAATAGCGGCTGATTTTCGACGCCAGCATGCTTTTCACCGCGCTGGAGGAGAGGGTGTCCCGAATGCCGTTGAACATGCGCGGAGCATTGCAGCCCGCGTTGTACGCGGCAAGCCCGCCGATCCTCCGGAGAGGAAAAGCGGGCTTGGGAAGCAGGAGCCGATGGCGGCGGTTATTTCTTCGCCTTTGTGTCGGCGATGTATTTTTTCGGGTCGGCCTTCACCTTGCCCTGGCAGTTCCCGCAGCAGACGCCGATGGTGACGGTGGAGGTGTGGGAGGCGTCCGCGTCGTCGCCGCTGATGGGACATTTGCCTTCATCGGACTTGGAGACCTTGCGGAAGCTCTTTTCGGGGGCATCATCAAACTTCGTTTTGCATTTGCCGCAGCAGAACTGGATGGAGACGTCCACGGTGCGTTCCGCGTCCACGGCTTTGCCCGTGACGGGGCATTTGTCGTTGATGGGGTCCGCGTGGGCCGCCGCGGTGAAAAAGCCGGCAAGCAGGAGGCCGAGTGACAGGAGTTTGGTGGTTTTCATGGAGAGGTCGGGGTATGGCGGGTTTTTGATTTGGCCCGATATGGGGGACCATACAAAATATCCGGTCGGGCACAATCTGAAAGTGAGGGTGTTTCCGGCAAGTGGAGGAGAAGATTGCAGGCTTGAAAAGGATGGCGCCGGGCAAGCGAAGGGAATGCCGATTGAGCGCCCGGAGCCCTGACAAGGGCATTCAACGCGAAACAATGTGTTAGACCCGCCTTGACAGGGGGAGTTCCATGATTTTCCGTTCGCGGGATGGATGCGGCCGGGCCGAGGGCGTGCCGCAGCCGGATTGAAACCATCAGAAACGAATACCCCCATGTTTTGTACGAAAATATTCCCGTGGCTTCTGGCCGGAGCTTTTTGCTTTTCTCCGGTATCGGCCGCCATCGTCCAGCTCCGCGTGCATGCGGAGAGCATTACCGGCAGCCAGACCGCCACCGGCACGCAATCGTCCCTCATCGGTCAGGAGCCTTTTTACGAAGATGTCATCTCCAATGGTTTTGATTTCATCGTTACGTACGATACGGGCGCTTCTCCTTTTTCGCACAGCGGCTCTTCGGGGCGGGAATTTGAAGCGACGATCCTTTCCGGCACCATTGGCAGCCGGGATGTCAGCACCATCGAAAATTTTTCCGCGATCATCCGTCTCCTCAAGACAGGTTCCCAAACGTCCCTGACGATTATTGCCAGGGAGCAGCCCATTATTCCGGGCACGGGTTACTATTATAATGAAGCCGTGCTCAGCTTGAGCACTTCCGGGACGATTTCCGAGACGGAACTTCCTGATATTGAGGCGATCGGGGTTTTTGATGTCGCGATAGCGTCTTCCCGGATTTCCAGAAATGCCGGAGGGGTGCAGGCCACCCGCGAATTTGGAGGAGGCCCGGGGAGTGTCACCGCCGTTCCGGAGCCATCCATGGCGGTTCTCGCGTTCTCTTCGTCCCTGTTGTTTTTCCGGCGGAAGCGCTCCAGTTGAGCCATCCGCCCGCATCCGTCCCAATCCGATGGATGGGTGGAAGCTCTCCCGGTGGTGGTGGTGTCGTCACTCCGGTGAGGCGGGAGCGGCTGCGGGTTCTTCGGATGGCACCGGGATTTCGCGGATCGCTTGTTTGACTTCGGCTTCGTTGAGGGTGGTGGAGGCGAGTTCTTTTTCCAAGCCGCCGATGAGCTGGATCATGGTTTGGCGGCGACGCTCGGTTTCTTTCTGAACTTGTGCGTGGAGCTGCCGGAGCTGGTCCAGGGCCTGGGTGCTTTCTTCGGTTTGTTCCGATTCGGGTTTGGCGGCCTCGATGTTGACGCGCACGGCGAGGGCTTGGTCGAGGCGGCCGAGGCGTTCGATTTCCTTCTGGAGGAAGTCGTATTGGACGATGGTGGTGTTGAAACGCTGGAGGGTGGAGGAAAACTGGCCGAGGGATTGATCGAGGGTTTCGACGGGTTTGAGGAGAGGGGTGAGATCGAGGGAGGGAGGGGGTGGCGGTTCGATGACGGCGGCGGGGGCGAGCGGGGGCTGGGTTTTGAAGGCCTGGAAGGTGACGGCGGCGGCTAGCAGGACGTTGGATGCGACGAGGATAGATACGGCGGTTTGGTTCATCGGGAAAAGGATGGGGAAAGGGATTTCAGCGGCGGGTGAATGCATACCAACTGGCGAGGCCGATGCTGAAGAGCGCCATGGTTCCCAGTGCGATGAGCATCCAGGGGGTTTTCGAGGGGATCTCGATGGTGAAGGCGTTTTCCTGGACGACTTCCCCCTCGTGGGCGATCCGCATGACGACCCGGTAGGTGCCGGCGGGGGCGGAGCGGCTGAATGTGATGGTGTTGCGGTGCTGGCCGACGGTGTAATGGGTGGTGGCGAGTTCCCCGTCCTTGCCGGTGATCTGGGGGGAGCGCCATTGGTAGCCGGGGATCCCGGCGTGGCTCGATTTGAAGCGGATGCCGTCGGTTTTGAGAGCGATGACGGTGTCTTCCGGGTAGCCTTCGGGCCAGAGGTTGATCTTGGGAATGAGGAAGAAGCAGGATGCGGAGGGGCGGTCTCCGGGGGAGAGGATTTCCCCGGGGTCCGGGAGGGCGGCGGTGAGCTGGTAGGTGTCGCCGGATTCGATTTGATCGACGATTTCACGGGGGAAGTCCCTGAGCGCGAGGCTGAATGTGCCATCGGCTTCCACGGGGATGGGGGTGGGTTCGGAGCGGATGGCTTTGTTTTTGGCTTCGAGGGTGACGGCGACGGAGGATTTGGAGCCGGGGGGGGGATCGAGCTTGCCGTCGAAACGCTCGGTGAGAATTTCCGAGCGGTTGTCGAGTTCCAGCGGGCTGTTGGAGGAGGAGCTGGCGAATTTTCCGGTGAAGGCGACTCCGGGAACCACGAAGGTGAGTTTGGAACGGGCTTCCAGAGCGCGGGGGGAGCGGGGGTCGGAGATGCTGAGGGTGATGTCGTGCTCGCCGGGTGCGAGGGGTTGTTTGAAGTGCCGGGAGAGGTCCTGGGTGAAGGGGGTGCCTTCGGCGTTGGCCTGGGTGGCCTCGAAGCGGGAGGTTTCTCCGGCGATGACGAGGGTGAGCAGGGAGCCGGGGGAGACGCCTTCGGCGGTCCAGGTGATTTCCGGGGCGGCGGAGGGAAAGGTCCAGGTGTAGGAGCTGAGTCCGAAGGCGAGGTTGCGCTTCGGGCTGTGGGCGTAGATGCGGATCTGGACGGGGAGCTTGTTGCCACCGGTGACGGGCGGGCCGGAGTAGGTGAATTCGCCGAGCTGGAGTTGCTCTACTTTTTCGCGGAAGTAGCGGATCGCGGCCTGGTCGTCGGCGTTGTAGGCGCCTGTTCTTCCCGCGCCGTCGTTGAAGGGGAGTTTTCCTTCATGGACGAGTGCGTTCGCCGCCGTGAGGGTGAGTTTTTCCCGGCCGGAGGCGATGACCGGCGAGTTGGGCGTGGTGTAGTCGCTGACGGGGCGGTTGAAGCAGTCCTCGAAAAAATCGGAAATGACGATGAGGTAGTAATCTCCGGCCGTGGAGGAGGATTGGAGCAGGGTCCGGGCGAGCACGGACTCGGCGAGGATGACGTGGGTGGATACGTCCACGGCGGGGTAATCGGCGGAGGAAGCGGCGATGCGGGAGGCGAGATCCGCGCGGGAGGAGCGGTCGAGGCCGCCGGAGAGCTTCGTGCGGAGATCTCCGGTGCGGGAGTAGTTTCCGAGGCCGCCCATGAGATGGAGGGGGGTGGCCCGGGCGATGGGGAGCGCGGATTCCTGCGCGGAGAAGAGTTTGGTTAGATTGGCGGTTTCTTCGGCTCCGGGGGCGTCCGCGGGGCGGTCCGCGGAGGTGAACCGCCAATGATTGCGGCTTTCGGGCGATACTTCGCCGCCCACCAGTCCGGAGATGAGGGTGAGGGCGCTCTGGCGGTTCGCATCGTCCACGGACATGGATTGGTCGATGAGAAGGATGATGTTTCTCTGGAGCGGGGAATCTTCCGCCGGGGCGTGTGCGGAAAGGGTGATCGCGAGAAGGGAGAGGAGCGCCGGAAAAGCGAGGATGCCACGGGAAATAGCTTGAAAGGAGCGTTTCATTCGATAGGCAGGATGGCGAAGGGTGGACATGCAGATCATCTGAAGCAATGCGTAAATCGGAGGACAAGGAAACGTGGAGTGTAAAAACGGCGGCCCGGCTGCGGGCGGTGCATGCAAGTTTCGGCGACAAATCGGCGGACGACCGGAGGGTTTATCTGGAGGATGAGGTGGAATACGCGCTGGATGAGGCGGAGGGTTTGCCCGGGGAGAACCGCGAGAGTTTGTTGAAAGCGCTGGAGTTGTGGTTTCCGGTATATGGGGAGGAGGTGGAGGCGGTTTCCCGTCCGGCGGAGAAAAGTGCGGAGGAGGTTGTGGTGGGTGTGGATGAGTTGATTTTCGCGCTGGAAGGGAAGCGCTCGTCCCTGGGGCAGGCGCAATTGCGGAAGCTGGCGGATTTGCTGGAGGAGTGCGGAGGGACGGGTGCGGAGGCGGTGTCCGGAGTGCCCGCCGCGCTGGAGCAGCGGATGCATTTCCCGGAGGAGGGGCCGGAGCTGGAGGATTGCGTGCGGGGGATCGATACGGTGTGCCGCAGCCTGGGCTGGGCGGAGGGGGAGCAGCCACAGTTGAAGCTGAGCCGTTTGGTGAAGCTTCTGGGCATTCTGGTGGATTCGTTCGGGGGGCTCTATCCGTTCGCATGGCAGTTCTGGCAGGGCATGGTTCCGCGGGAACTGGGGGGAAACCTGGCGCAGTCGTTCACGCAGCCTCTGGAGGAGGTGGTGGCGGAGTATTTGGCGGGCGGGGATGTGAGTTCCCGTGATTTTTATAGGGAGGTGGAGCGCACGAAGAAGGTGATCGTGGGGATGCTCTACTCGGCGCATCAGGGCGGATTGGAGTATGGGAAATTCTGCGAGCGCAGGTTTTCCCCGGATGCGATCGTCGATGCGGTGATGCTGGAAGAAACCGCGACGGACCCCAAGAAGATCCGGGATCTGGGCAGGAAGTGCTGGGACAAGTATTCGCAACTGGGAAGGAACCGGACGGCCGAGGCGATGCACGAGGAATTTCTGCGGATCCTGGCGGAGACGGTTCTCACTTATGTGAAAAAGCAGGCGTGACGGGGATGAAACGATTCAAAATTTGAAACTATGGCTACACAGCAAATTCACTGGCATGAGGGGTTGTTTTTGCAACCGCACCATTTGCAGCGTTTTCAGAAACACGTGGTGGACCAGTTCGGTTTCGAGCGCCGCCTCGGCTGGAGCTATGGCTACGGGGTGTTGGAGGCGAGGTTGTCGCACGACGATCTCCAGAACCAGCGCCTGCGGTTCCAGAAACTGAAGGTGGTGATGCCGGGAGGAGCGGTGCTCTCCTATCCGGAGAACACGGTGTTGCCGAGTTTGGACATCCGCGATGCCTTCGCCCGGAATCCGAAGGGGTTCACGGTTTATCTCGGGCTGCCGCATTGGTTCGAGGCGAGGGCGAACACGGTCGAGGGCGAGCTGGCGGTGGGCACGCGTCTGAAACAACTCTACCGGGTGCCGGTGCAGGTGCCGGAGGTGATGGACGAGAACTCCGGCGAGAATCCGCAGCCGATGCAGTTCCGCCTCTACAACGCGATGCTTCTGCTGGATTCCGACGATGACAGCGACATCGAGAAAATCCCGCTGATGCGGATCGTTCACGACGTGAGCCACGAGGAGCCGTTTCCCCGGCAAGATCCGAACTACGTGCATCCCTGCCTGCTGCTGAGCGCCTCCCCGGTGCTGCGGGAGATGGTGAGGGATCTGACGGCGCAGGTGGAAGCCGTGCGCGAGCAACTGGCGAACGTGCTGGCGCGCGGCGGCGACACGCATGTGGTGAGCCGCCTGCAACTGGAGCAGGTGCTGCGGCTGCGCTGTCTGAACCGTTTCGTGGCCCGGATGCCGGCGCTGCTGGCCTTTGGCGAGGGGAGATCGGACGCGCCGCCGTTCGATGTTTATCAGGAACTCCAGACCTTGCTGGCGGATCTGATGGCCTTGTTTCCGGAAAGATCGGCTTTCTCGCTGCTTCCCTACGATCATGACGATCCCTATCCGGCGTTCCAGGGGACGATCACGAGAATCCGGAACTACCTCCACGGCGCGGTGACGCCGGATTACTGGGAGGTCAAATTCGAGGCAAGCAACGACGCGGGCGTGCGCGTGGCGAAACTCGAGGAAAGACATTTCACGGACCCGAACGCCTGGTTCCTCGGCATCAAAACCACGCTGGAGCCGAGCACGCTGGTGGAGCTGGTGGAGGATACGGACCAGTTCAAGCTCATGCCGCGCTCCTTCCTGGAGCGGGCGATCCGCGGGATCGTTCTGAAGGAGGAACGTTTCCCTCCGTTGGAACTGCCCGCGGAAACCGGGCGTTATTATTTCCGCCTGAACGTGACGCAGAGCCGCCGCGTGTGGGACGAGGCGGCGAAGGAACTCGAAATGGTGGTGCGGTGGAGCCTGCAGCGCGAGGTGCCGGATTTCCAGATCGGGTTGTTCATGACGCTGCCGGGCGGAAACGGAGGAAACGCTCCGAACGGACGCTAACAGAAGCTTGGGGAAAAAGGCATGTTCAAGAAAAAGTCAGCCGCAAAGAAGGGGGACTCCGGTTGGGGGGACGGTGATGCGTTCTGGGGGGACGGAGGCGGGAATGCCGTGGTGGTGGACGAGCCCGCCAAGGCGGAAAGCATGCCCGCGGCCCCTCCCGTCGCGAAGCGGCCGCTGCTGGAGCATCTCGAACCGCTCTTTCTTTACGTTTGCCAACAGCACCGGATCGCCAAGGAGAGCAAGGCGGGTGCGGGGCATGCCTTCGACGAGGTCCGCGCGGAGGTGAAGCGGAAGATGGACGCGATCGAGAGCGCCGCGCGCTACGATCCGGTGCTCCGCCAGCATTTGGACAAGATCAGGGACCCGATTTATTGGTATCTCGATTCCACCTTCGGCTCTCCGGACAATGCGTTTTCGTTCCGCCAGAAATGGAACGACCAGCGGCTCGGCGATTACGGGGAGGACGGGAACCTTTCGGGGGACGACGCGTTTTTTGACGAACTGGACAGGGAACTGGAGAACGATTCCCGCGACGAATCCGCCAACGAGCGGCTGGCGTTTTACTATGTGGCGATCGGCCTTGGATTCACCGGCTGCTGGTTCAAGCGGACGGCGGATCACCGCCAGAAACTGAAGGATCTGATGCAGAGGATCTATCCGCGGGTCAGCAAGTATGTGGATGCGGATGCCAGCGGACGGGTGACGCCCGAGGCGTACCGTTTCACGGACAAGCGCGATTTCGTGGCGCCCTCGCGGGACAAGCCGCTGGTGTTTTTCATCGCTTTCATGTTGTTCCTGGGAACTTTGCTGATCGGCTACATTTACTGGTACACGGAGGTGACGAAAGAAGTGAGGGACGGGATCGGGAGGTTCTCGACGACAACCGGGAGCGCGGAAGGGGATTGAAGCACGGGCATCCTGATCAAATGACGACAAACAAAACGGCAAGATGAACTTATTGGGAAAAATTCCCTCCTCGATGATGGGGGTGACGGCGGTGATGGCCGCCCTGGCTCCGGTGGTGATGATCGCCGCGGCGAGGAATCCGGGCATGATGATGAGCTGGATGGGGATCTAC
>CAZVSA010000043.1:0-18549 GCA_964629955.1 uncultured Luteolibacter sp. | reverse complement strand
CGCCTGAAAACCGTGTAGAAATTCCTGCATGAACCGTCGCGAATGGCTCGTTCTTGCCGGCTCCGCAATCCTTCCCGGCTGCGGTCCGGTGGAGACCCGCGGCGGAATCTCCCTGTCGAACGTGGCGGAAGCCGCGGCGAAACATGGCGGCGAAGGCTTCGGGGTCTGGAAATCAGGCAGGCTGGTTGACAGCCATCGCCCCGGCCATCGCCTGCCTTCCCTCAGCATCACGAAATCCTTCGCGGCTCTGGCCGCCACCGCCGCCATCGGCGAAGGCTGGCTCTCCCCCGACCAACCGCTCACCGGACTCGTGCCCGAATGGCGCGGCGATCCGATGAAAAGACGCATCACCACCAGGATGCTGTTGAACCAGACGGCGGGCTTCGTTTCCGGCGTCCCCCAGCTTTACCGCGGACGGGTGCCGGACAAAGGACGCACCGCCATCTCCCTTCCGCTCGCCGACCCTCCCGGAGAGCGCTTCCGCTACGGCCCGGCTTCGTCCGAAGCATTGGCGGAAGTCATGCGGCGGGCTCTGCTCGCCAAAAAATCCACCACCAGTGATTTCTACCGGCGGGTCATGTCCCGGATCGGATTATCCAGCCCGGGCTGGCGGAAGGACGGAAGCGGGCGGGAATATCTCTCCACCGGTGCGGAGTTCAGCGTCCGCGAGCTTGGCCGTCTCGGAAAAGTCGTCTCCCGCCTTGCCCGGGGTGAGGATGCTGCGGGATTGCAAGCCGCCGTTTTTCAGGATCTCGCCTCTCCGCGTCCTGCGAATCCGATGTTTTCCGCCGGAATGTGGTGGAACCGGAACGCCGCGAAGCCGGAAGCCTCCACGATCGAACCGGAACGCGAACTCGATGACATCCGCCCGCCCGCTTTCTGGCAGCGCGCCTGCTTCGGCGGGAATCTCGATCCCGGCTGGCTGGCAATGGTCGGCTCCGGCGGAAAACGCGTCTATGTCCTGCCCGGGCAGGATCTCGTGATCGTCCGCCTGGGGCGCTCCCGCCACTGGAGCGACGGAGCATTCCTCCGCGCCCTCAGCGTTTGATCGCAAGCAGCAGGTTCGCCTCCCAGGTATTGACGTGGTAGCCGGACCCGAAGTTGAGGGGAGCCGCCGGGTTCATCGCATATGCCTCCCGCAGGTCCGCCTGCGCGTGCTTGGCGAAAAGCTCGATCGGCTGCTGGTAGTTTCCGTAAAAACGGTGGTGCCACTCCGGACCGCCCAGATAGCGGAAAGGAATGCCCGAATCGTCCTGAAGAATCGCCCGGGAACGGTTCAGGAAAAACTCCCGCGCATGGGAAAAGCGATTGTCGTGCATCAAATAGGATGCGGCCTTGAAATACGTCACCCCGCCGCCAAGCCCTGCCAGCCAATCCTGATACGCCCCCGGGAACCCGCTGTTGGACAGATCCCCCCTCACATACACCGCCGTATGCCGGGCGCCGTTCACGCTGCGATACCGCATTTCCAACCCGGGATTTCCTCCCGCCGTGATCCCGTTCACCGAATCCACATGCCCCCCGAGCAGCCCGACCGTGCACAAAAAGATCGGCGTGACCCCTTTCAAAACGCTGCGCTCAAGATCGGATCGCATGTCCTTCGTGATGAAATACCCCGTCTGGAGCTGCGTCCGCGTCGATTGCCGGAACGCCGCCAGCGCGCCGAGAACCTCCCCCGCGGGCAACGACTCCAGATCCGGAATCTCCCCCACCGGCTCCAGCCCCATCAGCGCGTAGCCCGGCACCTGGGGAAACAGGGAACTCACATAAAGCAAATCCGGCCCCCCGAACGGATACATCACCCACCTCTCCCCGCCGACCACAGGGGAAAGATTCGTGAGCGACCAAGCTTCCATTCGTGCGGTCCGGTAGCGCCCGGTCTGGCGCCACACCGCATTCATCTCCCGCTGGTGCTCCTGATATTCCACCGTCTGCTGGAGCCGGGAAAGGACCGCCCCGCGCGCCACCGGCTTCCCGGCAAGAAACAGCGCGATGTCGTTCGCCCCCGCCTGCCCGGCTGCCAGCGGAAAATTCGCGGGAGCCTCTTCCAGGAACCTCGCGGTGGCCACCGGCGGCTTCGACGGCCCGCAACCAATCAAAAACGCGAAACCCGGCAGCAGGAAATACCGGAACCCGGAAGGAATGAAGTGGCGGATCATTCAAGGAAAATTAGCCACTCCGCCCTCTTGTTCAAGCTCCGCCGCAGGCGAATTCACTCACAAATCCATGTCACCCGGATTTTCATGACTCCCAAAAACACAGCCGCGGGATGGAAGAATCCTCCATCCCGCGGCTGGTTGTTCAAAATGGTGCGACAGCAGCTTACTTGCGGCGGCGCAACAGAAGCGACAAGCCAGCGACGCCCAATAAACTGACCACGCCCGGCTCTGGAATAGCAACCTGGTTGAAACTCAGATTGTCGATTCCGTGACGGCCGTTGGAACCGTAAGTTTCGGCAGTACGCTGAAAAGTGAGTGTGTAGCTCTCACCAAAATCTCCGGTGAAATCCGGAGACACGGTGAAAACCTCACCATTGGTAAACAGTATGTCCGCCTGCCAGACAACAACATCAAAACTGTTCGTGAGGGTCAAATCCCATTCAGTAGAACCCGCTGTTTCAGCAGTGTGCCCAAAGTCGAACGAATTGAGAACCAAGGCATACCCCGGATCGGCACTGAACGAGACGGTATGATTCCCGAAGTCAAGCTGGCCAATCCTGGGAGAGTCTGATGCACCGTCCCAACTTGAATCGCCAACCGTCTGGGCTTCAAGGGGGCTAAAAAAGGCTGAGTGATGTACTTCCCAAGAACTCCAAGTCAGCGCGATATTCGGCGTGGCACCGTTGGCAACGGTGAAGCCAGTTCCATCGGCAGTGGCATTGGAAGCATAATTGCCATTTCCGAACTGTTGGTTGCTATCGAATCCGTTAAAGCCGATGATGGTCGCATTGCTGATGGTCGCGGCACCCAGCAGGATTCCCAACGTGAGGATTGAGCGGTTTCGTTTCATATTGATTTGATTGATTGTTTTTTTCACGGGTTGTGTTGGTTTCTCATGAGAAATCGGTTCCAAAGCTCCATTGGGAGGCCAAGCCGCCCTGCGGTCCGGGAAACCACCTGCTGACCTTAATGCGGATTCCTGTTCGAAAGTCCGCCAAAATTCCGGCACTTTTTGCACGGATGGACTCCATTTCCTTGAAAAGAATGCGCGATACCGACCAGTCCAGCCGGGATATCCAGTTTCAAATCCGCCTCTCTTGTTCAAGCTCCGCCACAGGCGAACGCACTTTCAAATTCATGCCTCCCGGATTTTCATGATATCCAAAACCACAACCGCGGGATGGAAGAATCCTCCATCCCGCGGCTGATTGTTCAAAGTTCCACCGGACGCCATCAACGGCGGCGGCGTGCGCCCAAAAGGCCCAAAGCGCCGAACGCGAACAGCAGCGAGCTTGGCTCGGGAACGACAATCAACCTCAAGCTGCCTTCCTCAAAGTAGGCGTAGCGATCCCCATCAAGAGGGTAGGGATCGGCTTCCCAGTTGGTGATGTTGTCGTAAACGAATTCCGCCGTGCCATCAATGAGATCGTATTCTCCATTGGAAACGGATGAATCGAAGCCGACGAGGCTGGCGATGCTGAAGCTCCCGAAAGTCACGGTGCCGCCATTGACGGTGAGCGTGCCCGAGGGATCGAAAACGAATCCGGCGCCGACTTCCAGGTGCAGACTGCCTTCAATGAGGCCGCTGCCACCGATCACGCCCGCGCTTTCCACGATTACATCCGTGGCGGAGCCGAGAGCGCCGTTCACCAGCAAGGTGCCCGCACTGACGATGGTGGCTCCGGTGTAGGTGCTGTTGCCATTGAGAGCCAGCGTGCCTTCGCCGGTTTTGACGAGGCCGCCGCCGGGATTTTCGGCGTCTCCGTTGAGAGCGGCTTCGATGCCGACGTCGAAGCCGTCGGTATCGAACGTCAGCCCGCCGTCCGCGATCTTCACATAGGAGCGGTTTCCATTACTGTGGGCGGTGGCTTGAAAGAAATCCGCCGTGTCCGCCAGCGCCCGGATCGTGCCGCCATTGGCCACAACGGTATTATGAGTTGCGCTGGTCGTGCCTCCTCCCGCCTGGATCGAGGAGGTTGCCACCACGCCGCCATTGAGCACCAACTGGGAGTTCATGCCGTCGTTGCCGGTGTTGTCATCCCGGCCAATGATGATGAAGTCGTTCACCGTCAGGGAAGCGTTGCCGTTGACGGTTACAGTCGCTGACGCAGTGGCGTTGCCGATATGGCCGATCGTGAGCCGATGCAGTGTCAGCCCCGAGTTGTCATTCAAGGTAACTTCAGCGGTTCCCGAGTTGTTGGGGCCGCCACCGAAGTCTCCCACTTGCCATCTCAGGTTCGGGGCATACAACTCGCTGTTGTCCGACAGGGTGACGATGGCTTCGGCTCCGTTGCCGAAGCCGACGCGGCCCCGCCTGAGGGGAGCACCTTCCTCATCGATCTGCGTCAGCGTGGCATCGCCGCTCAAGGACAGCGCACCTTTTCCGCCGCCCAATCCGACCGAAATGAACCTGTTATCCTGACCAGCCAATGTGCCTTCGGAGCCGAAAGTAGCGGTGCCGCCGGTCATGGTGAAGGCGCCATCGGCCTGGCCTCTGACTCCAGAGGAATGCTCGCCGACCAATATCGCGCCGCCGACAGAGAGGGTGCCGCCTTCCATTTCAAAGACACCTGTGCTGCCATGGAGGTAACCGACCCGCATCCACGAGTTCGTATCGGGGACGGTTGTGGAACTGTCCACCCCCAGAGTGACGGCGCCGTCCTTCAGGATGAAGGTGCCGTGTCCCCCATCGCGACCCACGGCAAACTGGTTGTCGATGTTGAGAGTGCCGCCGTTCATGGTGAAGTGGCCGGTGCTCCGGCGGTCATTGGCTCCACCGAAATCCTGATGCTGGTAACCGACCCGGAGTTCGTTGTTCGCATGGATGACGCCATCGTCGAAAACGACGGTGCCGGTTCCTCCGTCGCGGCCGACGATGAGAGCGCCGCCCTGGCTGCCGTTGGTATGAAGGGCGGCAAGGGTGCCGCCGTCGATGTTGAGGGTTCCCGTGCCTGTGTTGCCGATCTGGAACTCGCCCTGCCACGTTACTTCTGCGTTGCCGCTTACGTTGAGGGTGCCTTCGGCATTAGCACCTTCGGCCAGGCGGATGCCGGCATTGGAAAGCAGCTTGCCATTGTCTTCCACGGTAATCGTGCCTGTGGAGTTCCCGCGGCCTGCGGTAATGTATCCGCCGGTTCCTCCCTTTTGCACGATGGCATCGCCGGAAATGGCAAGAAAGCCTGTTGTACCAATGTGGTTGCCGACGTATATCTCGGTCGCTCCCGTGAGAGTATGGGAATCCGTCACCGTCACTCCCGCATCGTCGTGGATAGAAGTAATGATCAACTGGCCGCCGGAGAGGGTAGTGGTTCCGGAGCCGCTAAAGCCCAGCACACCTTCACGGACGTGCGTCAAGCCGGAGTAATTGTTGTTTCCCGAGAGCGTGATGGTGCCTTCGCCGGTTTTCACCAGCCCGAGAGATCCCTCGATCGACGATGCAATTTCGCCGTTCGCACCCGCTTGCGCGTCAAGACGGGAAATGCCGTCAAGGGTGATCGTGCCGCCCTGAATCAGATGTCCTGCTGAGGCAAATTCAATGTTCCGGGCGGTAATCCCTTCCGTAAGCGTGACGGTGGAAGCGGCTCCCGAGAATCTCGCATGCAGCAGATGGCCGTTGTTCCATGTGTCCGCACCGCCGTTCCAGTTCGCTGCCGTTGTATTCCAGTCTCCTGTCGCGCCGCCCGTCCAGTTCAGCACGGCGGCAGCCGGAGATGCGGGCAGAGGGATGTCCGCGGTAGGCGTGTTCCGTTCCGTGGGAACCGCGAAATTGTCCGTCCGGTGGTCCAGCAGCGTCCAGGTGCTGCCATCGTTGCTGCCCTCGAAAACCCAGCGGACCGGGTCGCGCACGAACTGGTCATTGGCGGTGGAGAAACCGTAGCCGTCGATCGCGGTTGGGGAGCCGAAATCGAAAACGACGCCGTTTTTGTAGAAATCGAGCCATTTGGTGAAAGGAGGATCTTCATCGACCAGATTGCCAGAGCCTTCGGCTCCCGGAGTATTCCCTTTGGGGTTGGTAACGGTGACGCCCGAGCGATCGACGGGATTCCCCTCGAACAAAAATCTGAAATCCGAAAGCTGGACGCTGTTCGCTTGCGCATCGGTGTTGTCGCGCAGCGTCGTGGGAGTGAAGCGGTAATATTGAAACTCCGCCTCTTGAGCGGAGGCGGTGACGCAACCGGCAAAGAAAACCATCGCCAACAGAGGTTGGGAACTGGAAGTAAATTTGAGTTTTTTTGCACCAAATTGTCTGTGTTTCAATTTCATGAATATCAATGGGTTGCAATTTTTTCACCTTGCGCGTGGCAACTATTATCCAAAAGCAATGGCCGAGGTCGCACTGACAATGCGCGTTATCTTACGGAAGTCCGCCAGTTTTTTCTTCAAAAAGAAGCATCCCCGGTTCCAGAACCAGTCCGGCCGGGCTTATTCTCCCCCGCTTCACCTCTCCGGCTGAAGCCTCACAATACCCTCCGCCTCCTTCAAAAGAATGCGCGAGACCGACCAGTCCAGCCAAATTTCAAGTTTCAGATCCGGCGCTTCCGCCGGAGGATCCACGAAAGGAGGCACTAGAGCCCGTGCAGCCGCCAGATGCTTCTCCATCCTTTCTTCCTCACCCAGCCGGTGGAAGGCCATCGCCCGGAGGCTGTGCGCCGAGCATTCCCGATCACCTCTGCCTCCGGAAAACGAGAGGCATTTTTCGCTCCACTCCAGGACCTTTTGCGTATCGCCCGCACGGTGATAGTACATGGCCAGTGCCAGCGCATCCCACTGGGAAAACGAATCCCGCCCAGAATACTCGCTGCGGGCGCCCGAAGCGCACATGTCCGCCGCTTGCCGCAAGCGTTCGAGATCGGGGGCTCCCACCGGTCGCAGCAGGCTGATCTTGAGCAGATGCTCCGCCGCCAGAGCACTCCGCACGGGCAGGTGGCGGTCCAGGGCTTCCCGGCGGAATGCCTCGTAACCTTCCGCCGTGCCGAATTCCGCCAGCAGGGCGGCCAGGCACATCGCGTCCGTTCCTTCGAGGATGCCCTCCTGATTGTCGAAGCGGTTCGCCTGGTTGAGGTAGAGAAAGCACTCGAGCGCACGCTCCCAGCGCCCGCGCATCGCATTCCAATGGCCGAGCGAACGGAACACGCGCGCGGCATCCGGGGAGGGCTCGATGGAATCCATCGGGTTGGCCTGGAGCAGTGCGTCGGCGTCCTCGGCCTTCCCTTCGTTGAGCAACACCTCCACTCCGCGGAAATCGTGATTGTCCGAAAGGCGCCCCCCCGTCTGGCCGCGGTTGAGCAGCCCGGCCACCTGCGAAATGTTCACTCTCGCCTGCGCTTGTTCGCGCAATCGCGCCTCCTCCGCCCGGGCGGCTTCCGCCTCCCATGACAAACGCCTTTGTTCGGCAAGCGATTCGCGTTCGCGCACGTACAGCCAGGTGGACGCGCCCAGTCCGCCCATCAGCGAGATCGCGACCGTCACCCCGGACAGGCAGGCCGCCCGGTTGCGGCGGATGAATTTCTCCATGAGGTAAAGCCGGCCCGGCTTGCGGGCGATGACCGGCTCGTCGGAGAGGAAGCGTCTCACGTCCATGGCGAGGCTGTTGACCGTCTGGTAGCGGCGGTTGCGGTCCTTTTCCATCGCCTTCATGACGATGGCGTCCAGATCTCCGCGCAGCAGGGAAAGCAAGCGCACCGGCTCCGTCCGGCGGCTGGCGGCGGCTTCAGCCTGCACACCGGTGGCAAGACCCGCGAACCGCCGGGAAAGCGCGGGAGGCTCGTCTTCCAGAAGCGTCCGGCGCATTTCCGACATACCGGCCTTCACCAGCACCGCTTCGCCGAAAGGGGGATGCCCGGCCAGCAGTTCGTAAAGCACCACACCGAGGCTGTAGATGTCGCTGCGGGTGTCGATGTCGATGCCTCGCAGGTCCACCTGCTCCGGGCTCATGTAGGCCGGAGTGCCGATGATCTGGTCGCGCTCGGTGATCCGCGTTTTCCCCATACGGTCGCCTCCGGCGGCTTTGGCGATGCCAAAGTCGATCACCTTCGGCACGGCCGTCCCGTCGAGCGACTGGACGAGGATGTTCGAGGGCTTGATGTCCCGGTGGACGATGCCCTTCTGGTGCGCGTGTTGGATGGCGTGGCAAACCTGGATGAAAAGCTCCAGCCGCTGCGGCAGGTCCAGGCACTTGTCGTCGCAGTGGGAAGTGATCCGCTCGCCCTTCACCAGTTCCATCACGAAATAGGGCCGCCCCGCTTCCGTGGCACCGGCATCAAGCACGCGGGCAATGTTGCGGTGGTCCATCAGCGCGAGCGCCTGGCGCTCGATCTCGAAACGGGCGATGACGCCCTCGGTGTCCATGCCGAGGCGGATGATTTTCAGAGCCACCTTGCGCCGCACCGGCTCTTCCTGCTCCGCTTCGTAGACCACGCCGCAGCCGCCCTCGCCAATGCGTCCGGTCACCCGGTAAGGCCCGATGCGCGAGCCGGGTCCTTCGACGGGGGGAGAGACGGTTTCGATCCGGCCGGGCGCCATGTCCCCGACCGCTTCCCGCGCGACAGCCACGCGACGCTCGCGGGCTTCAACGAAAAAGGCGGTGGATTCGGTCGCGGCCCGCAGCAAACTCCGCATGCTTTCGAGCCCCCCAGGATCGTTTCCGAACCAGTGGACAAGGAAGGCTTCCCTCGCCTCCGGATCTTCGAGCCCCAGCACCGTTTCCAAAACCGCGCCTTCGATTTCCTTCGGCACGGTGCGGTGCATCCTCATGTCATGGGACGGTTGCATCGCGCTACACCTCCTCCCGGATCATCTGATAGAGCCGCGCCTTCGCCAGCGTCCAGCGCCGCTCCACCGAGCGGACGCTGCTACCCGTCATCCGGGCGATTTCCTTGCTGCCCAGGCCGCTGAAAAATTTCAACAGCACGATCTCCGCCGCCTCGGGGTCTTCCTTCTCCAGGCGGGCGAGGCTTTCATGAATCAAAAGAATGTGGTCGTCCTCCTGCTCCACACCGGCAGGGAAAAGCGGATCCAGATCGCCGGCCTGGCGCTTGACGGCGGATTTCCTGCGCGCGCGGTCGACCAGGATGCGCCTCATCGCCTGAGCGGCGGCACCGAAAAAATGCGCCCGGTTTTCCCAGGAGCATTCGCCTTTTCCTTCCAGCCGCAGCCACGCCTCATGGACCAATGCCGTGGGCTGCAAGGTGTTGCCAGGGGCTTCCCCCACCATCCGGGACGCCGCGAGCCTGCGCAATTCATCATACACCAAGGGCAGCAGGCGCTCCGAAGGCAGATGACCCTCATACCCGATTTCTCCGCCACTCACCGGCAATCCATGCATCGCCCACTCCTAGTCCCCGCGACCGGTGCCAGCAAGATCAAAGCCGTGACGAAACAGGGACGCCTCCCGGAGACCCTTCCATGCGCTAACGCTCCGGCTGCCTGATGCGCGCCGGAACATCGCGGACCTCGATGCCCGCTTTTGTCAGGGAATCCCACACGGTGAGCAGGCGCTCCAGCGGCAGCATGCGGTCCGCCTCCAGCTCCAGCCTGCGGCCGGGATTTTGTTTCTGATAGGCGCGCAGATAGGAATCCAGCAACCCCTCGGGCACCGCGAGCGCATCCAGCGTGATGTTTCCCAGCGCATCCACGGCAATCACCGAGCGGGTGTCGGAAAGCGTGTCCGACGGAATCTCGCGCACGGTCGGCAGCTCGATGCGGAGGATGTCGCGCGGCTTCTTGAAGGTCGTGGTGACGATGAAGAAAATGAGAAGGATGAAGAGGATGTCGATCATCGGAACGATCTGCACCTGGCTCCTGCGGCTCTGGGGGCGATAAAAACGCATGGCGGGGCGGGAATCAGGAACCGGGCTTTTTGCAGGCGCTGGCCAGCTCGCCGAGGAGGAATTCCAGCCTCGCGGTGAGCGTCTCGATCTTCCGGGTGAAAAACGTGTGGGCGATGATGCAGGGCACCGCGATGATGAGCCCCAGAATCGTGGTATTGAGCGCCTCGGCGATGCCGCGGGCGATCATGAGGTGATCCGTCGTCTCCCCCAATCCCTGGAAAATGACGACCAGGCCCGAAGCCGTTCCCAGCAGGCCCAGCAAGGGAGCCACGGTGATGACGGTGTCGAGCACCCCGATGCCCGCGTGAAGATGCACCGTCTCCTCCCGCGCGGAGGCTTCCACCGCGTGGGAGATTTCCTGCTGCGAGCGCCCGCGGTTCCTCAGCACCACCGCCCCCAGCCGCGCGAGCGTGCTCTCGCCCCTCCGGAATTCATGAAAAATGGGCTCCACCTTGTCCGCCTCGATCCGTTGCGAAAACTCCACCACATCCATTTCCAGCCCGGCCGGGATGACCCGTTTCCTGGAGAGCGACAGCATCTTGTAAAGAATCGCCATCAGACCGGCGATCGACGTCATCCCCAGCGGAATCATGAAAATGCCGCCCCGGAGAAAAAAATCCCACGCGGAGCGCAGGCCGCCCGGCTGGGTGTTCGAGAGAAGAAGGAGAAGCGGATGTTCGGTCATGAAGAGTGGTTAAAAATAGAAATTGAAGATAAGTTCCAGAGGTTCGGAATCGAACTCCCTGCGCAGCCCGGAGGGCATGGGGGGGATTTCCGCATCGCGGATCGAGTTGAGCGTGACACCTTTTTGCACCTCCCCCGTTTCCATCTCCCCCACGAACTGCACGCTCCTCACCTTGCCGCTGCCTTCCACGAAAAAGCGCACGGTGAGAAACCCCGGAGTGATGAAATCCCGGTGGCGCACGCAATTCCTCTGCCACTCCCTCTCCACCGCGCGGCTGACGGCCACCTGATAGCGGCCCAGCGGAGAGTCCGCCACATCCAGCGCGCTTCTGCCCGTGCGGGAAATCGAACCCCTGATCGCCGTCTTGCGCTGGAACCCCCGGAACCCGGGCTCATCGGCGGCGGGCCGCTCCGCCGCAGGCTTCGGATCCTGCTCCACCTTCGGTTCGTTCTTCACCATCTCCTCCCCGGCCTTCGGCCGTTCGGGCGGAACGTCTTCCACGATCTCCTCCGGGGCGTTTGCCGGAACGGGAACATCCACGGGATTCGGCCCTTCCATCAGATTGTCCGGCGGAGGCACCGCCGCCATCCGCTCCGCGTCGCCCGGATCGTCAACCGTCTCCCCCGGAGCAGCGCTGGAAGCCGCGGCTTCCTCCATCGCCGCAGGCTGCGGGGAAACGGCTGCCTGTTCGGCCACGGGGCGGTCGCTTTCAAGGCTGCCGTCCTGGTAATCGCTTTCCGTCGTCTCGAAATCGCTGTCGTTGCGGGGTTCGATCCCCGCTTGGGAGGGAAGTGGCGGAGCGTCCGCCGCGGGCATCCTCTCGCTGGCCGCGCGCGTATCCCTCTCCCCGATGAAAAGAGGCCTCTTCGGGCGGTCCGCCCTCTGGTCCTCGGAAGTTCTCACCGCCCGCGCCGACATCACCGCCACCTCTTCCGCGGAAGCCGCCTCCTCCGCAGCCGCCGCTTCCTCCGGAACAGCCGCCGGCTCCGCGAAAATCGTAACAATCCTCTCCGGGGAAGGCGCGGGCGGCGCGTCCGCCAGAGGTGGTTTGATGAAAACGTGGAAACGCAGCACCATGAATCCCACGATCAGAACCAGCACCACATTCCCCAACAGGGACAACCCGAAGGCAAGCGACCACAGGTGCGCGTCGCTCCGCTTGGCGGATGATAACTGGGTTCCCATGACCGGCGCGCAAACGTGGCCGGGAATGCCGCTTCGCGCAATGCGGGATTACGGTGCCGACACGAATCGGAAATTCCGCCCCGGAAACCAAGGAACCCCGTTCCCGCCGCCCTCACTTCTGAACCACGCCCAGGCGGAAAAACATCCGTGGTTCCGTGGAGGGCAGGTCGATCTCAAGAAACCCGTCCTCCCATCCCGGCCACGAGCCCGTGCCCGAATCGAACAGGATCACAGGCTCGCTCCAATCGGCAAGATCGGTGGTGGCCTCCACGATATAATCGACATCCGGCAGCTCCGGATCGAATGCGAAGCGCAGTGCGGCTCCGTTGTTCACCAGCACGGGGCGGGGTCCGTCATGAGGCGATCCGGGAGAGAACCCGAGCGCATAACGCAGGAGATTGGCCAGGCCGGTGCCGAAGGGATCCGCCAGCGGGCCGGAAACTGCCGGATCCCCGCGGTCTCCGGAATCGGGAAACGCCAGATCCAGCCAATCCTCGAAGGAAGGTCCGGGCACTTCGGTCACGATCAGCAGCCCGGCGATTTCCTCGGCGCTGAGAACATGATCGTAAATGCGGACATCGTCGATGAACCCGTGGAAAAACTCTCCGGTGGCAGCCCCATTGGCTCCGATGTGGGCGAGAAGGCTGTCGCTGGACGATATGCTTGTGCCTGAGGGAAACCCGCTGAAGGTGTCCAGCGAATGGCCGACCGGAGCGCCGTTGAGATAGAGGGTGACGACAGCGTTGCCCGAGGAGAAATCCACGGTCGCGGCGATGTGATGCCACACGCCGGTCGTAATGAGCCCATTGGCCGATGCGTAGCGGGCGAGGTTGTTCCCATCGACAAGCCTGCCGCCCACACCGATCTGGCCGTTGTTCCCCACCTGGAGCAGAGCGCGGGCTTGATTGCCGTTCGTGCCGCTGCCGATGAAGATGACGCTGTTGAAAAGCGTGCTCGTCGGCAGGCTGGTGGCATTGACGAAGGCGGCAAGGGTGAACCCCTCCGCTCCGGCAAGCAACGGCCCCGGCTGATCCAGAATGACGTAGTCTCCGTTTCCGTTGAGCGACAGAGAAAAGGAGGAAGGGGATGGGGTGGTGACCGGCGTGAGGGGGACGAAATCGCTGAAATCCGATCCTCCCATCAGAAAACCGGCATTGTCACCGGCGCTCTCCGGTTCGAGATCGGGCACGGTGCCGTCCGCCCCTTCCTCGAAATCGAAGAACACCAGCTGCCCCGCCCCGGCAGACAACGGGAAAGCCGTGCAAGCCGAGGCGACCAGCAGCAAAAAAAGCCTTCCGGAAATGGCATGCAAATGGGTTTTTAACATACACTCCAGATGGTCCTGCGGGAGGCTTCACCGCAAGCGGATTCATCGTACAGCTTTCCTTCATCTCGTTCGCATGCTACAAACAAGTCTCCCTCCGTCATGTCCTCCGACCGCCACTATTTCAAGGAACTCCGGCTCCAGCAGTTCCGCTCTCTGCTCGCGCTCGCCCACCACCACACGTTTTCCGCGGCGGCCGTGTTCCTTGGGCTCACACGCACCACGGTATGGCAGCAGATCCGGAGTCTGGAAGCCGAGCTGGGCTGCACGCTGCTGCACACCAACCGGCAGCGGGTGAAGCTCACCGCCACCGGCCACAAGCTCGTGGAAATCGTGGCACCCCTGGTGGCCGGTTTCGATTCGGTGAAGTCGGCGCTGCAAGCCTCCGTTCAGGACGAAACGGGGCAGACCCTCTCCATCGCGGCGGCTCCCAATTTCCTCATTCAGGAACTGCGCGAGCCGGTCGCTCGCATCCACGAGGAATATCCCTCCCTGCTCATCACCTTTCTCGAACGGAATTCCCCCGCGGCCGTGGAGCTTCTGGACCAGGGCGAGGCGGATGTGGCCATCGTCGCGCGCCCGGAGAGCATCCCCCCGAAAAGCTCCCTCGATTACTTCTGGTTCAGCACCTATCCCTTCACCCTGATCTGCCCGCCGGATCACCCATTGGCCACCGGGAAAAAAACCACGCTGCAAAACCTGATCCACTATCCGCTGATCCTCCCCGCACCCCACACCTACTGCCGCCAGCAATTCGACGCGGTGCTCCGGAAAGCCGGACTTACGAACGCGGCGACCATCGTTCTGGAATCCGGCTTCCCCGTCATGCTGTTCGAGTATGTCCGCATGGGATTCGGCGTGGGCCTGAGCCCGCTCCCTCCCGTTTCCTCCGGGAAGCGGAGCCCGGAAGGCGTGGTCCTGCGGAGCGTCGCGCACATCTTCGGGGACGAGCCCATCTACTATGTCCGTAGGAAAGGGGAGTTTGAAACCCCGCAGGCCGCCAGGTTCCGCGCATTGGTCACCGGTTCCGGCAAAGATTGAAGAACCGCCGCATCGCTTCCGCGGATTTCCGGCGGATCATTTCGCGGTTCCGACCTTGAGCCGCATGAAGCGCCGGGCCGCCTGCGGAAGCGGGAGATTGTCCCTCGCGACAAGCAGGGCGGGCGTGTCCACCAGAACGGTGACATGTTCGGACCCGGAGTGCCAGACATCGAGATCGTCGCTCACCTCGGGAATGAACAACAGGTGGGCCGCATCCGGATTGCGGATCGCGGTGAGCTGGAGATGGCCTTCCTCCGGCTCCACCACGGGCAGGCCCGCCAACCCTTCCGAATAGGGCGGGAGATCGAGGGCGAACTCCATCAGATGGGGAATGCCGTTGCCGTCCGGATCGCCGGGCGAATTGTCGGCGGCGGGATTCAGTCCGCGGGCGATCGCCCAGGAGTCGGGGATACCGTCGCCCGAGGAGTCGATGTAGGCTCCGGGCGGCGGCCCGGAAAGGAGGAAGTCTCCGGCGGCGAGCGCGATGCCGCTGATGCGCACCTCGTCGATCAACCCCGCCAGCTCGAAGCGGAAAGGATTGCGCGTGGTGGTGCCGACGCCCAGGCGGTTGCCGGATTCGGGGAGATCCGCGGCAAGCGTGGCGTTTCCGATGAAGTTCGCCTCTTCCGGGGAAACGGCGGGAGACGTCCAGTAAAAGCGAAGATTTCCGGCCGTCCCTTCCTCGCCGCTGTAAGTGACGGCGGCGTGGAACCATTCGCCGGGAACGAAAGCGTGATCCCCGGTGGTGGGTATCCCGGCGGTGACCGAGCCCGCCCCATGATAAAGGGACAAATTTCCGTTATGAACGCGGAAAAGAAATCCCCGTTGGCCGTCCGGGCCGTCGCGAGAGAGAATCGTTTGCTCGACGGAGATGCCGCTGATGCGGATCAGGGCCTCATAGGTGAATGCCCCGTCCGTGCCTTGCAAAGCCGACTGCGGCACGGACGCCTGGGTCGTGAGGCCGCCGCCTTGCGCGGAGCCGGTCGTCCCCACGTGATGCGTGCCGTCGCCGGAGGCCAAAACATCGAATGCCGAACCAAATGCTCCGGCACCGGACGCGCCATATCCTCCTCCGCCGCCACCCCGCCCGTTGGGGCCGCCGGTGTTGGTGAGGTTGAGGACCGCACCCGCGTCTCCGTAATTGCGGATCGGGTTGCCGGGATTCTCTTCTCCGGCCGGTTCCTCGAAGCGGTACCAGGCGATGGTCCCGTCCACCGGCGTCGGCTCGGGCGGAGGGGGCGGGGGTTGTGTCACGGTCCCCGGAGCTTTTTTCAGCAGATCGCGGAGAACTCCCTCCACATAAAGCCTGTTTGAATAGACGCCATAGCCGCCTTTCATCACCAGATGGTTGTGATCCTGTTCCCCGTCCGGGTCCCAGGTGAAGGTGCCGTTGGGATTGATGTTGGTCATCGAGCCATTCGTTTCGAGATCCCAGTAATCGTGCGCGCCGCGGGCCGCATACAACACGGTGGCGAGATCCGCGCAGTGGCGGTCGATGTTGGTGGTCCGTCCGAAATATCGGTGATAGGCGATTTTCACCGGATTGGTGTCCGGCGTTTCGTTGAGTTCCTCACCCGCGCGCAACGGGCTCGGGACGCTGGCGACCTCGCGCGGCATGAAGGTGATTTTCTTCGGAAAATTCGCGATCGCGTAGGATGCCGAAGCCGCGTCCCGGCTGAAATTCACGTTGTCCGTGGACGATGTCCAAAAATTCCCGCCCATGCAGGCCCATTCCCTGACCTTGGCCTCTATCAGATCGTGCCCGTTGAGCGGGCTGTGCTCGTCGGCCGGGGATTTGAGCAACTCCGCGACATTGGTGAGGTATCCGACGGTGACCAGAAACACGCTGTCGTCCGGTTGGGCGGCCAGAATCTGCCGGTAGGATTTCACCGAATCGATTGCTTCCGGACTCAGCGGCGTGTCGTGGGGAAAGTTGTCGTAAAGATAATCGACGAACAGACTGCCGTGGGTGGGGCCGACCTTGGTGGCACTGACCGGGATGTCCGGACGGCCGTAGTAGGTGTTGACGACGTCGATGGCTCCCGGAGCCTTGGCATGCCTTGTGGACGCCCCGGTGGCGAGGATTTCCACTTCGCCGTTGTCCGCCAGGGCGTGGAGAACGGCCAGCGCTCCGGGGTCGTCGCAGTCGGTGGTGTAGTCGGTATCGAAGATGATTTTGACGGGCTCGTGGGTTTCGGCGAAAGCGGCCGGAGCCAACGCGAGCAGGAGGACGTGGCAGGAAAGGATGCGGATCGCGTTGCGAACCGGATTCGCTCCGGGACATGCGGGGACAATGGGATTCATGGGTTTTCTCTTTGAAATGGGTAGCGCCTCGGGAAAAAACGGTTGGGAACGCGGGGTTTCCGGACGAAAACCCGCGGAAAACTCCCTCCATCCGCGGAAAACGGATGGAAGGGCCGGAGATTGCGGGTTGGTCAGCGGCGGCGGCGAACCAGCAGTGCAAAGCCGGTGAACGCAAGCAGTGAGGCGGATGGCTCGGGGATCATCAGCGCGGCGATCTCGCCGGGATTCAAGACATGGTCGTAAATGCGAACGTCATCGACGAACCCATGGAAAAACTCGCCGTTTCCGGCTCCATTGGCACCGATCCGGGCGAGGAGGCTGTTCGTGGACGATATGGCAGTGCCTGGGGAAAACTGGCCGCTGCTCTCAAGCGAATGGCTGACCGGAGCCCCGTTGAAATAAAGAGTAACGACAGCATTGCCCGAGGAGAAATCCACGGTCGCGGCGATGTGATGCCACACGCCGGTCGTGACAAGCCCATTGGCCGATTGGTAGCGGGCGAGGCTGTTGATATCATCACGCCGCCCTCCCACACCGATCTGGCCGTTGCTTCCCACCTGGAGCAGAGCACGCGCCTGATTCGGATTCTCGGTGCCCCGGCTGATGAAAATCACGCTGTCGAAGTTGACTGACGGCAACTCCGTGACATTGACGAAGGCGGCCAGCGTGAATCCCGATGCCCCGGTGAGCATCGCGCCCGGATTGGCAAGATCAACGTAGTCCCCGTCGCCGTCGAGAGCCAGGGAGGACAAGGACAGGGACGGGGTGGTGGACGGAACGTTGGCGCTGTACGTCGCGCCGCCGGCCAGCGAGCCGGTGTTATCCCCTCCATTCACCGGCTCAAGATCGACCACGCTGCCCGACCCCGTTTCAAAATCGAAAAACGCCAGTTGGGCCGCCCGGGCGGATGAAATGGACAGCATGCCGGCACTCAGCAGGCAGAAAAGCTTTCCCCGAGATACAAACGATTTTGGGTTTTTCATGTTCATGATCCCTTGAGACTGCCAGCCGGCTTTTTCATCGCAAGCCGATTGAACGTACAACTTTCCTCCATCATGTTCACCCCATACGAACAAGTCATCGCGGAAAAAATCTCAACAAATCCACACCCCAACCCCACCAAACCGATTTTTAGTCAAAAAAGTCACATTTTCATACAAAACAACCAGAAAACCATACCAATTTAGATCAAAAATCGCAATTTTCGGATTGCAAGACTCTTCACAAGCCCCACATTCCCTCCCTCAACCACAATTTTCATGAGCACGGAACAACTCGACGGCGCACAGGCGCTCATCAAAACGCTCGACGACCTCGGCATCGAATACATCTTCGGCTACTCCGGCGGAGCGGCCATCCCCATCTTCGACGCCCTCGAAACGGTCAAGACGAAGATGAAATTCATTCTCGTCCGTCACGAGCAGGGTGCCGTCCACATGGCCGACGGATACGCCCGCGCCACCGGCAAACCCGCCGCCGTGCTCGTCACCTCCGGCCCCGGAGCCGGCAACACCGTCACCGGCCTCATGACCGCGATGATGGATTCCGTCCCCATGCTCGTGATTTCCGGACAGACCGTCACCTGGATGCTCGGCAAGGACGCCTTCCAGGAAGCGGACATCTTCGGCATCACCATGCCCGTCGTGAAACACAACTATCTGGTGAAGGATACCGATACCCTGCCCCGGATCGCCCGCGAGGCTTATCACATCGCCACCACCGGCCGCCCCGGCCCGGTGCTCATCGACATTCCCAAGAACATCTCCCAGGGCCCCTTCCACGGCGAAATGAACCCGCCCATGAACCTGCCCGGCTACGATCCCAGCGGCGCGTTCCGGATCGACAACCAACAGGTGCAGGAAGCCGCCTCCCTCATCGTCAAAGCCAAGCGCCCCGTCATCCTCGCCGGCCAGGGAGCCATGATCGCCCGTGCCGACAAGGAACTGCGCTACCTCGCCGAGACCCTCAACGCCCCCGTCACCTCCACCCTGCTCGGCAAAGGCGTCTTCCCTGAAACGCACC
>CAZVSA010000042.1:0-19231 GCA_964629955.1 uncultured Luteolibacter sp. | reverse complement strand
CGGTCCCCGCTATCTGGAGTTGTCCGAGCCGCTGGCGGAGGGCTCGAACGCGGTCAATACGATCCTCGTGGATTTCCGGGGTTTTGACACGCTGGGGGAGATCACCGTGCTGCTGATCGCGACATTGGGAAGCCTCGGGCTGATGATGCGCTACCGGATGACCCGGTCCGACGTGGTTCCTCCCGGGTTCCTGCTTGGAAAGGAGAAAAAACGATGAAGGCCATCGAATCATTCATCGCGAAGGCGGTGATCGGGCTGGTGTTCCTGCTGGTGAACATCATCTCGGTGTATCTGTTGTTCCGCGGGCACAATCTGCCGGGCGGAGGTTTCATCGGCGGGCTGACGATGGGGATGTCCTTCATCCTGCTCGGCCTGATCCGGGGGTGGACGGATTTGCAGAACGAACTGCCGGTTCCTCCGCTGAGGATGGCCGCGTTCGGGCTTCTGCTGGCGATTCTCTCGGGCGTGGGGCCGATGTTCGCCGGGAAACCCTTCCTCACCCAATACAACCTCCACATGTCTTCGGTGCCCCTGGTGGACAACCTCCATATCGGCACGCCGCTTTTGTTCGATGTCGGGGTTTTCCTTCTGGTGGGATTCATCACCGTGAAGCTGATCATCGTGCTGGCGCGCTCCACGTCCGGGTTGAGGGCGTTCACCGAAGGGGAGACCCGTTATTATGCTTCGATCATGGAGGAGCCGATCGAGGAAGCTGTGATGAAGAAAGGAGAAAATCATGCAGATTGATACGGCGATCCTCGTGGGCGTGCTCTTCGCCACCTCGACTTATCTTTTTTTGCAGAAAAGCTTCGTCCGCTTTCTGTTCGGATTCGTGATGCTTTCCAACGGAGCGAATCTTTTCATCCTCTCGATGTCCGGCAGCCCGGACGGCAAGCGCCCGCCGGTGTTGTCGGAGGGCAGCGGACCGGCGGTGGATCCTCTGCCGCAGGCGCTGGTCCTCACGGCGATCGTGATCGGCTTCGGCCTGACGGTTTATCTCATCATGCTGCTTTACCGCATCTTCCTCGATGCAAGAACCACCAACGCGGAAAAACTCTTCCTGCCTGAGAAGGGGGAGGACTGAATCATGAACAGCATCATCTGGCCATTTCTTCTTCCGATCCTGACGGCGCTTATCTGCTGCCTGCTGATGGGCAGGCCGACCGTGCAGCGGAGGATCATGATCGCGGTTTCCGCAATGGCCCAATTCGGCCTCGCCCTTTTCCTGGCGACCCGCGCCATCGGCCAGACTCCTCTGGTCCTGCATCTCGGGGACTGGTCTTCGGTTCTGGGCATCGTGCTGGTGGTGGATGGTCTGGCGGCGATCATGTTGTGCCTTTCGACCTTCGTTTCCCTGATGTGCATCCTCTTCAGCTACGCGGAGATTCCCGCCTTGGAGGAGCAGCCGCTCCGCCTGCCGCTGATGCAGCTGCTGGTGGCGGGCATCAATCTGTCGTTCCTCACGGGGGATCTTTTCAATCTCTTCGTGGCGTTCGAGATCATGCTCGTCGCTTCCTACGCGCTGCTCACGCTGGAAGCGAACGACCGCCACATCAAGGAGGCGTTCCCATATCTTGCCGTGAACCTGTTCGGCAGCGCGCTGTTCCTCATCACCGCGGGCGTGGCCTACGCGGTGTTCGGCACGCTCAATTTCGCGCACATGTCGGAGAGGGCGGCCGCGCTGGAGATGGCTTTTCCGGTGAGACTTGTGGTGATGATGCTGATGGTGGTGTTCGGAATCAAAGCGGGGGTTTTCCCCCTCTATTACTGGCTGCCTAACAGTTATCCGATCCTGCCGTTTTCCCTCGGGGCGTTTTACTCCGGGCTGCTGACCAAGGTGGGCATCTACGTGATCCTGCGGATGCTGGGAACGGTGTTTCCCCACAATCTGGAGAACATTTATCTGATGTTGGGATGGCTGGCGGGGCTGACGATGGTGCTTGCGGTGCTGGGAGCGGTTTCCCGGAACTACATCCGGGGCATCCTGTCGTTCCATATCGTCAGCCAGATCGGATACATGGTGCTGGCGATCGCCATTTTCACGCCTCTGGCGATCGCCGCCTGCATTTTCTACGTGGTGCATCATATCATCGTGAAATCCTCGCTTTTCCTCATCGGGGGAACGGCGATGTTTTACAACCGGACGGATCATCTGGATCGCATGGGCGGGCTTTGGAAAGCCAGTCCGTGGCTGGGAATCTGTTTCCTGTGCCAGGCGTTTTCCCTGGCGGGGGTTCCCCCCCTCAGCGGTTTCTGGGGGAAATATCTGGTGGTTTTCGCCGCGTTGGACGGAGGACGCTACTGGCTGGTGCTGGCGGCGATCCTGGCTTCGATCCTCACCCTGGTGAGCATGATGAAGATATGGCTGGGAGCTTTCTGGCGGGACGCCCCCCCCGGTGAGGTGACGCTGGAACCATCCACCCCGAGAATCAGGGCGATGACGGGCATCGTCGGAGTGTTCACCGCGCTGTCCCTGGCGATTGGCATCGGGACGGAGGGATTGATCCGGATTTCCCAATCGGCGGCGGATTCATTGCTCGACCAGGAAGAATACAGACAGGCGGTTTTCCGGCATGAGGGGAAAGGAGGGACGCCATGAAGCACCCGTTCCTCGTGCACATGCTGGTTGCCCTGGTATGGCTTTTCCTCAGCGGAACCACCACCCTCGGGAACTTTTTCCTGGCGATTGCCCTCACGTTCCTTCTTCTCGCGTTGTTCCAGAAACCCCTCCACTGCCGGGATTATGTGAGGCGGGTGTGCGCGTTCTGCGTTTTCGTGGCGCGCCTGATTTTTGCGATCATCGGCTCGAACCTCCGCATCATGCGGGTGGTCATGTGGAGGAATGCGAGCGCCATCGAAGGTGCCTTCACCACCTATGACGTTTCGGATCTCACCGACTTCGAGGTCCTGCTGCTTTCGGTATGTGTCGGCCTTTCCCCCGGAACCATCGTCGCGGATCGCAGCGAGGACGGGAAGGAACTGGTCCTCCATGTCTTTGCCGTCGGAAGCAGCGCGGAGATTCGTGCGACGATCGATGTCACCCTGAAATCCGGAATTCTATCTTTCACACGATGATGACCATAGTTTTGATCACCTGCTCCATTCTTCTGTTCGCGGCTGCGGCGTTCGCGTTGTTCCGCATGCTGGCCGGTCCGACATTGCTCGACCGGATCATCGGTTTCGACATGGTCGCGATCTGCATCGTTGGCATGATCATCGTGTTGTCGATCTTCTGGGAGACCAGCGTGTTCATCGAGATCATGCTGATTTTCTCGCTTCTGGGGTTCGTCGGGGCGGTGTCGTTCGTTTCCTACCTGTATGCCAATCCCGACCGGATCTGGCACAGGAGCGAGATCGCGGTGCCAGGAAAGGAGGAAAGGAATGATACGTGACGCCATCGTAGCCGTGATGCTGCTCTCGGGCTCCACCCTGATGCTTTTCGCATCGCTCGGGTTGGTGCGCTTCCGGGACGCGCTTTGCCGGGCCCACGCCCTGGCGAAAGCGACGACTTTCGGCGTCTGCCTCATGATCCTCGCGCTGTGGGTGGATCTGGGGGACGAAGTTTCGGGATTGAAACTGACGCTGGTGCTTGCCTTCAGCCTTTTGACGATTCCACTCGCAGGGCATCTGATCGCGTTGCTGATGTACCGCGAGGGAAAGCGGAAGGGGAAACAGGACGGGGAGCCGTGAGAACGGCAGTTGGTGTTTTCCATTCCGAATGGATCGCCAGGGCGGCTGAAGCCCGTTACTCCGTTTCCAGGTGCCCCTGCGGTTCTCCGGTGAAAAAACCTTCTGGACAAACCCTTCCTGATTCTTCAGTCCTCGCCACGAGGTTCCGAACGTGAATCTCCTTCCTTTGCCAATGACATAAAGATTTTCTGATACAACATCAGCTTTTGCGTAACAAAAGCACTGGGTCACTCACGAAACCTCCAAGTTCCTCACTTGACCCCGAATTGACAGAGCTGTCGCGCCGATCGGCGCGGCTTGGCGCGTCTTTTCGGGAGGCGCTTGGAGGTGCCTGTGAGTGGGGCGTGATCAAGTTCGCGCCATCGTTTTGTACTCCCCCCTCCATGGAGAAAAACAAGCCCGGCAGCCTGGTTCCCGCCGGAGCATCGTCCCCATTTTCCCCAATCCCTTTCTCTCCCTTCCTCCTTCGACTTTCCGAATCCCCCAACCTCAACCTCAACCTCAACTTCAACCTTCAGACCGTTGACTTCAAGACCTTCGACTCTTCCCCACCCATGAAACCAACGATTCTCCTCCTCACCCTCGCCGCGGGATGCATCCCGCCCGTCCTCCGCGCACAGGATCAGGCTCCCGCCGGGGGAGCCTCCACCCGCATTCCCGGCCCGGTCGAGGGCGGCAGGTTCGTCCCGCCTCCCCCGCCGCCTCCGCCCAAGCCCGTCCCCGCGGACATGCGCGTGGAAAGCGCCTTTACCCGCCAATTCCCCGGAGGATGCCCAGGGAGCCGCCGGGGATCTCCTTCCACGCTGCCGGACATCCCCGCACCCGCGCCACCCCCGCCTCTCACGGCGGAACAGGCCGCCCTTCGCGAAGCCTTCCGCGCGAGTCATCGCCCGCCCGTCCGCCTGGTCATGGGAGCCTCCTCCTTTATCCTGGAGGACGGAACCGGCGTCAGCCTCCTGCAATGGCGGCACCCGGAGAATCCGGAGGTCGGCTATGAAGCCGCCCTGCCCCTCCATGCCGGAATTTTTGAAAGCGTTGGCGATTTTCTCCACGAAGGGATTCCGCACAGCCTGTTCCTGCTCCACGATGAGACCGACCTCCGCGCTCTCAAGGGGCGGGCTTTCGGCACCCTGTCCGCCCGCCTCGGCCCCTTGGCGGCTTCCCTTCCCGCCATTCCGGCGGAGGGTTTCCTGATTCTCAAGGGCGATCCGGGCGATGCCGCCGGCACGGCCCCGGTCCGCGCGCTCATGGACCTGCACGCGGTCGAGAAGGAGAGGCTTGCCGCGGCCTTCACGGAACGAAGGCAGGCCCGGCGGGACGCCGCCGAATGGGCGCGGCGGAACGCCGCCCCTCCGGCTCCCGCCCATCACCGCTACTGGCTGAGGCCGCACCGGAACTCACGCTATCTCCCCTCCTCCCCATCCCAACCCCAACCGGAAAACCCATGAAACGCCTCCTGCTCCTGCTCGCGCTGTTCTGCACGGCGCACGCTCCGCTCCTCCCCGCCCAAACCGGCCTGATCGACCAGCCGAGCGAAGTCATCCTCGTCTCGGAGGACAAATTTTTCAGGTTTTATGGAATATCCGGCCGTACATACTTTTTTCAAATCGCCGATCCCTCCATGCCTCTCCAGCGATGGGAATTCGCCCCCATCATCGAGGCAGGGAACGACGAGTGGATCAGCTATGAGCTGGATGGAACCCCTCCGTTCGGGTTTTTCCGGTTGCAATACACTGACGAACCCGTGCCGCCGGGAGTCTCCCTGGAGGATTGGGATCCGGACGGGGACCTGCTGCCGACCTGGTGGGAACTCGAGAACAATCTCAGTCCGCTGGACGCCACGGGGGATCACGGCGCCGCCGGAGATCCGGACGGGGACGGAGTCAGCAACATCGACGAATACCAAAATTCAACGGATCCAAATGATTCAGGTTCCAGACCTCCTCTTTCCCCTTCTCCACCCATTCTCTTGCAAGGGGAGTTCAGGGGGCTGTGGGGATATGAAGTCGATCCAACCGGCGATAATCCGTATCATTACCGCACATGGAGTTATGGCAGCGTGCATTCACCGGCGCCCGATGCGGGAACGCCGGTCGCGGCGGCGGTCAACGGGGGGATCGGCGCCTCCCCGTGGCTTCCCTATTCGCCCGAGCCCGGCAACCTCGCCGGTGGAGCATGGAAACAGTCTTTCCTGGTGATAGCCTCCGACTCCGGGCAGTACCAGTGGAGCCTCACCTCGGGAGATCCCCCCATTACCAGCGTAACGTGGAGCGCATGGCGCTTTGACAGGCGCATGCGGATCTTCCGCGAGGTCCCCGGCCCCCTCTCGTACAAGGAACGCTACCTCAAGGTCAGACGCGAAGGCCCGATAAACATGGGCTTGGTCCCGCCCCTCGAAGAAACGGAAATCACGGACGTGGAAATCGTGGAACTGACGATCCCGGCCGGGCAGCAATACTCGGGCTGGCTCACCATCGGCGTGGAGGCGAAGAATGGCATCCATCGCACGGTCCATTTGCAGCCCGCGGACATCACCGTCGCTTTCGGTAACGGGCCGGATACTCCAGTTGATGGGCAGCCTACCAGCCGTGAATTGCTTGAAACTTATCTGGAGGGAGTCAAAATCGCGAGAGACGGCGATGTCTGGGTCGTGCAGGGCAAGGATTCCAATGACAACGACAGAATCTACTGTGTGGAAATCGTGGATCACGAGAAAGGTCTTGTCGAAGCCCTCCAGGCGGAAGGGCGGACGGTCGTCTTCGACGGCCATTCCAATTTCGGCTTCGGACCGAGCTTCGGACACACCATTCGGAATATCGACGATTTCACCAACTTCGGAGCCCAATACACGGACATTCCGCTGGATTACTGGTACAGGGGAAGCCACCCGATACCCCAGCATGATTCCGCAAACTCTCATCTATGGGGCAAGTACGAATGCCCGTTCATCGTCATCACCGGAAACGACATCGCGGCCAACCCCGTCAATTACAAACCCCTGCCGATCGACATCCTGCGTTTCCCCAATGACGATAACGTCGGCGAGGGACAGGCGTTCACGCTGCAAGGAGAAGGCATGGAAGCATGGCACTACAAGACCGGAGGATCGAAACGGCTGATGGTCAGGGCTCCGAAAAGCGATCTCCCCGCCCAACTCCGCTACAAGACGTTTTTCTACAACGCTTGCAGCACGGGAATCGATTATATCGAAAATTTCAAGCATGGCGAGTTTGTTTACACGACCCTCACTTGCAGTGTACACCAAGCTACCCGGATTTTTGTGAAAGGCGTGGTTGAGGGTAAAACCACCGCTCAAATCATGCCCCTGTTAAATGCTCCAAATGTGGGCGCCCCCGGCAACCCGCCTGATGATCCAATATACGAATATGAGACTTTTTAATTTTCTTATCGCAACTTTAGTCTTTGGAGTTTCCGCCGTTGCCGCCCAGCCACTGAATGATCAGGAGCTGTTGGATCTGGCTTTGAAAACTTTCGAAGCTAAAAATTCTTGGTATCGTGCGGACGCGGATGCCCGGAAAGACCTTCCAGGACCCGAAACGATTTTTAGTGAAAAAATGGGACATTTGAGCGATGCCGAGAAAACCCGTGCGATCACGCTTATGGTCTTTGAACTGGATGAAAGGGATCCTCGAAAACGGACTGTGTTTGCTGAAGTTGGTTCCAGCATTATTAGGGATGATCCCGAGTTCATCAAAGATTCGACCGAAATGAAAAACATGCTTCGCGCCGAGAACGATGCGAGACGTTTTTTTCTTTTGTACGCCATGGCTGCTAATTTGCAACGAAATAATGGAGACGATTTCATTCCGGAATATTCCCGCATGTTATTCAGGAATGATCCTGTGGCGCTTCCGGAACCCCAATTCGATCATCCCTGGATACATGACATTTCTTTGTATATTTACAATGGAATCATAGGAGGTTTGCGCTATTATCATCCTGAAATAGAGTTTGGGCCTCCGGGAAAGGATATCCCCCACGAGGAGCGGGTTATGATTCTGGCAAAATGGCTCAAGGCAAACTGGCCGGGCTGCGAGCATCTGGAAATTCCGGGAGAAAAGAAGGAAAGCCGGAGAGGATCACCCGGTGGGGCATCCTCCCGGCAAGCGGAGAAAGAAAGGAATTCCACAGATCAGGAGAGGAACGGGGAAAGCCGACCCGCCTTCCCCCGCTGGCCTTACGTGGCGGGCGGGCTGGCGGTTCTCGCCGCCATCGGCACATGGCTGAAAGTCAAGCTGACAGCGGGAGGAGTCCCGCCCGCTTGAGCCCGGAAATCCATCTGCCAATCCAGTATGCGGACATAATAACTTGAATTTACAAAACTAAATTATTCATGAAACTTATCAAAGTTGTATGTGTTTTGATTCTCGCTTCTTCCATGGCTTCCGGCCAGCGTAGTTCTCCCCGGCCCATCGAGGAACTTCGTTACGGAGAAAAGACTCCGAATTCCATCTCGGTTATTATTGGAAGTGATGTGAAATATCCTGGCAAGTATCATTTGCCAAAAGGGACGGGGCTAAAATCCGTATTAGGCATTGTGGGCGGCTACGAATGGATGCGGCATAGAACCCACCTTTCTCCATCATCGGCCCAGTTCGGGGGCGGGATATGCGTTATCCGCGGCGACAAGCCGTTTTTCCGCGCGCGGATTACAAAGCTTCAAAAGGCCGCCGCACCTGATTTTGAATTGGAGGAGGGAGACATAATTGTTTTCGATCCTGTTATTTTATATGAAGAATAAATGAATGAGCCGGTCCTGAATGGCATTCCTCCCCCGCTCCCGGATGGCTTGAGGCGTGGCACTATCAGACCGGAGGATCGAAACGGCTGATGGTCAGGGCCCCTACATTAGGGAGATGTAGGTCGGCAAAGCCACGGATTGCAGGATTTCAGGGATGAAAATGGGAAGATTTCCAGAAAAGAAAGAGAGACCACGGATTATACGGATTTCACGGATTGGATTGATTATAAATTATTTAAAAAATCCGTATAATCCGTATAATCCGTGGTCCCTTCCTCCATTTCCTCTCAAGCTCTCCCTAATGTAGGAACCCTGGATCCTGAAAGTGAATCCATGGCTTGCCGCCCGGAGTCCGGATGGTGTAGCTTGCGATTCCGGCCGGATGTTGAATGAACCCCGTAACATTTCCACGCGAATGATCCCTGTTTTTGCAATGCGTTTGACGGCTGTTGTGGCTGCATGTGTGACCGCCGTTTCCGCGGCGGTGGTGGAGGTCCGCGATGCCGATTCACTCCGGCGGGCGTTGCGGGAAGCCGCGCCGGGTGACTCGATCAGAATCCACGGAGGCGACTATCCCGGCGGGTTTCATGTGGCAGGCGCGGGCGATCTCACCATCGAGGCGGCGGACCCGGAGAATCCCCCCCACTTCAAAGGGGGGAGCCAGGCATGGCATTTTTCCCGTTGTCCGGGGCTGACCCTCCGGCATCTGCATTGCAGCGGCCAGACGCACAACGGCATCAATCTCGACGACGGCGGGGCGGAGAACGGGCCGGTGAAGGGAATCACATTGGAGCATCTGGTCATCACGGACATCGGCCCGACGGGAAATTTCGACGCGATCAAATGCTCCGGGCTCGCGGATCTGAGCATCCGGCATTGCACGATCAGCGGATGGGGAGGCCAGGCGATCGATTTCGTCGGCTGCCACCGTGCGGTCATCAGCCATTGTCGTTTTTTGGGAAAACCCGGTTTCAGCCAGCATACCGGTCCGCAGTTCAAGGGAGGGTCGGAGGACGTGGTTGTGGAACACTGCGTGTTCCTCGATGCAGGCGGGCGTCCGATCCAGGCGGGCGGCTCCACCGGGATGGATTTCTTCCGTCCGCCGGGCGCGAAGTACGAGGCACGCCGTATCATCATACGGAACAACCGGATCGAGGGCGGCGATTGCGCGGGAACGTTTGTGGGTGTGGACGGGGCGGAGTTCACCGGAAATACGGTGATCCGCCCGGCGCGGTGGTTTTTCCGCATCCTCACCGAGACGGTGGCGGAGGGATTTCCTCCGGCCCGCAACGTCCGCATCACCGGCAACACGTTCGTTTTCCGGGCGGCGGACATCCGCACGCCGCTCAACATCGGTCCGCACACCGAGCCGGAGACGTTCGTCTTTTCGGACAACACCTGGTACGCGGAGGATCGCCCGGAGGCATCGCGCCAGAATCTGCCGGTGGAGGAAACCGGGGGAACGTACGGGATCAAGCCGGAGATCTGACGGATCGGGGCGGGAAACGAAAACAGATGCGAACAGATCGGGATGAGGCTTGCCGGGGGGATTTCCGGGGGATAATCCATGGGGCATGGATCATCATGTATATTTCTGGTTGAAGGACGAGTTCAAGGGCGTTGCCGAGCGCAAGGACTTTGAGAAGGGTCTCGATTCGCTTTTTGAAATTCCTCTCGTCAAGGGAGGCCGCTGGGCTATTCCCGCTCCGGTGATGATCCGGCCCGTGATCGATCAGTCATGGGACTATGCCCTGACGATGCAGTTCGATTCGGTGGAGGATCATGACGCCTATCAGGATGACCCGGATCACAATGTTTTCATCGGCACGTTCAAGGACTGGTGGGCGGGTGTGCAGGTTCGCGATCTTGCGTGAGCCTTGAGTTCCGTGGTGGCGATCATCGGTCGCCACCTCTTGCGCTCCGGTTGCTCCGTAGGACCACGCCGCTCCGCATCCGGGAAACTCCCCGCCATGTCAGCCGGTTTCCGGCATGAATGTGGGAAATGCCAAACCCCGGCGGGCGGGGAAATGTCCGCGGACCTGAGCGAGGTGGATCTCGCAGTTGCGGGCTCCCCAGGAATAGCAGGTGCGGACGATTTCCGGGGCATCGCAAGGTGCGAGCCACACGGGGGTTTGCCCTCTGTGGCGGGAATCGAGCTGCGACCAGATGAGGGCGAGCGCGGTGCCGGAGTCCCGCGCCACTCCGGGGCCGATCATGCGGGAGCCGGGATGGGCGACGGAAATCATGAATCCCGCAAGGCCTTCGCCTCCGGGGAGATCCGCGACGAGTGCGGACCAGATTTCCTGATTGTTCGTGAGAAAGAAGCGGAAGTCCTTTTCCCTCCGGATGCCCGAGATTTCTTCTTCGAGAGCCGCCATGGCGGGAACGTCGTCCGGTGTGGCGGGGCGCACGCGCGAGGTTTCTTCCGGGCGGGACGCGGGATCCATGCCGTTTTCCGGAACGGTGAGGAACATGTCCTGATAGATCCGCTCCGGAACGAATCCGGCGCGGGAATACAGGGAGAAGGAATCCATGTTCGCCGCGCTGGAAACGAGCCGCAGGGGCAGGCCCGCGGCATCGGCGAGGCGGGTGATTTCATGAAGCAGGGCCTTCGCGGCTCCGCGGGCGTTTTCGTCCGGGGAAGCGTTCATGATGCCGAGCGACCAGTGGGTTTCCCGGGGGTGATGGAAACAGGAACCATGGATCGCGCCGGTGGCGGGATCTACGGCGAGCAGGCAGCAGCCGGGATCGAGCGCCTCGTACACTTCGGGAAAAATCCGGCAGTCCGAGGGGTTTTTGCCGAAGATCCGGCGGTTGAGGTTTTTGCGATACCATTCGTTGGTCGAGCGATGAATCAGCGCGGCGACTTCGTCCCAATCGGCGGGCGCCATGGGGCGGATGAGGAAACGGTGGTTCATGGCGGGGGAAGGGGACCCCAACTGAGCTGGCGGAGCGTGGTTTTGAGATCTTCCGGCCATTCGAGCGTTTCGATGGTCTCCGGGTCCAGCCATGCGGGGTCGAGCATGATGAGCGCTTCGTAGCAGCTTTCCGCATCCTCCCCGTAGCCGCACCGTGACGTGGCGATGGCGAGGAGGGCGACGCCGTTTTCCAGTTTGTCTTCGGGAAAGCCGATCTGCTCCCCGGCCAGCAGGAATTCGTAGGCCCGTTCGTCGTTGCCGATGAGCAGGGCGACCCAGCCGGCGCGGATGGCGAACGCTCCGTCTTCCGGAAAACGGCGCATGCCGGTGGCGAGGATTTCGAGGGCCTGCCGGGAGTCGTCGTTTTCAAAGGAGGTGTAGGCGGCTTCCGCGTAGTCGCCGGGTTGGTGGGTTTCCACGGGGTGCTCGGTGATGAGGGTGATCCAGCATGGCTGGGCTTTGCGGAAATCCCCCATGGCGGTGAGCGCGAGGGCTTCCGCGCGGAGGCAGGGGGCGGCGGGGGCTCCGAGATGGCGGGCGATGTTGGCGAGCCGGAAGGTGTTTTCGCTTTCTTCCGGGAAGGCGGCGAATGCGAGCGCGGCGTCCAGGCAGGCGCTCGCGAGCCGGTTGCGGCCGACGATGGCGAGCGTTTCCGGGGCGCTGAGGTGGGAGAGGAGGGTCTGGCGTTGTCCGGGGCTTGGTGCCGGAGGGAGCTTGAGGGCGGCCAATTCGGTTTGGACGGCCTGTTTCAGGAGATCGACGGCAGGGGAAAAATCCGCTTGTTCCCAGCCGTCCCAGTCTTCGCGGAGGCGGATTTCCGAAAGTTCGGGAAACGTTTCGTGCCAACCTGCGAGGGCATCGCCTTTTCTCCCTTCCAGCCAGGCTTCCCGGGACAGGGCCACCCGTTGGAGAAGTGGCGGGAGGTCTTCCGCGGTTTCGATGCAGGCGCGGATCCAGGAAGGTTGATCGGAAACCAGTGCGAGGGCGAGGGCGGTTGCCGCGTCATGGCCGATGCCGCCGCTGGAGCGGATTGCGGCCTCGATGGCTTCGGGGTCTCCGCTTTCAAAAACTTCACCGATGGTGCGGGTGAAGAAACGGGGAGGGGCGGCCGGCTCATTTGAGAAACCGGCGCGGGCGATCCGCGCGTGGAGAGGAGACAGGGCTTCGCCACCGGCGGTGCGAGGATGGAGGGTCTGGAAGGCTTCGATGGTGGGAGCGAGGTCGAGATCCGGAAAAAGCGCGGCGAGGGTCTCCGGATTGCAATCGTCCAAGGCGGCTTGCCTCCGGGCGATGTCCACTTGGGTGAAGGTGGCCGGGTTTTCCTCCCTTTCCAAACCTGTCAGGGCCAGAGCCAGTTTTGCGAATTCCGCCGCGTGGGAGGCATCGGGAGGGATGTCGGCGGGCGGGTTTTCCAGGTGGGAGGGGAGGGGAAGAAGGCGGTGGAAGGTGACCTTGCCGGAGGAATCCGCCGTGACCACCCGGCTGCCTGCGAGGGCGGCGGTGATAGGGAAATCCGATGCGATGGGCGCGTGGGAGATGCCGGAAATGCGGAGCTGGTTTTCCGCCATGGCGATGGGCGGATTCCCGGCATCGCGGAAGAGCCCGGACCAGAGGGTGGGGTGATGATTCCAGGAGTGGCGGTGCAGGAGATCCGCCGCGGTTTGATTTTCGCGGATGTTTCCGCCGAAGGAGAGGATGGAAAGATCGGGATTTTCGTGGAGCCCCCGGTCCGCGGCGACCCATGCGGAATCTCCATCACCGGGGAAATGGGCGTGGAGAAAGCCCCGTGTGGATTCCGGCGGCGGGGTGGTGACGGCTTCCTCCACGGGGGAAACGGGGATGTCCGTCAAGGAACCGTCGCTTGCGAAAAGGCGGAGGCGCTGGCGGTCGAGATGTGCGGCGATCGGGGGGAATTCCTCCGGATTTTCTTCCCGGGAGCGGAGAATTTCTCCTGTCGAGGAATCGCGGATGTGCCAGGTGACGGGGGATTCGTTTCCACCGCTTGCGGGGTGTGCGAGCAACAGTCCGTCGGGCGAAAACACGATGACCGAGGAGGGTGTGAGCGCATCGGGCAGCGTGCCGATTTCGCGGATGGGCTTGAGCGTGCGCGCATCGCAGAGGAGCACGATGTCGTCCCGCTGGATGACCATGAAGCGATGCCCGGGATCGGCAACGAGCGATCGCGTGCCGTTGGCGGCGACGGGGAAGAGCACCGAGGCGATGGAAAGCGATTCCATGTCCCAGCGGACGGTGGTGCTGAATCCGTTTGCGAGGGAGACCCACAAATCGCCCTCTTCGGAGATTTCCAACCGGTCGACGGGGAAGCCGTGTTCCAGCGTGATTTCCGGCGCGTGCCAGACGGTTTCCAGAAGAATGGAGCGGGCGAGAGCCCGGACACCGGAGTGGGAGGGGTCGCCGGTCAGGGCGGATGCGAGCAGGACCAAAGCTTCGCCGGGGTTGCCCGATGCGTGTTTTTCGCGGGCGATTTCCCATCGGGCGGCGGCGAGAGGGGCGGGGGTTTTGGATTCGTCCGCGGATTGGCCGGAGAGGAGGGGAGTTGTCTCGCGGGGAGGGTCGCAGGAGGAAAACAACAACGCCGCCAGCACCGGGAAGGGAACCATCCGGTGCGGTCGATGGCGCTGCGGCCTTTTCTCCATGCGCTGGATCAATACAGGCATCCTTCACACGATCAACCCCGCAGGGGCGGAAACCTGTCGGTGATCCCGGAAAAAAAACCACCTCTGTTCCGGGAATGACGAGCGGAGGTGGAATCACAATCCATCCAATGCAGGCCGTTGGGCGCTTCCTCATGATTGTTTTCTTTGCCGGAGGGTCATGGCGGCCACCGCGGCGATTCCCGCCAGCAGGGGCGCGGATGGCTCGGGAATCTGCCCGGCGTGGATCGGTGCGCCGGGGATGGAGTTGTAGGCCCAGGTGTTGATCCAGCCGCCGGGCCAATCCACCGACATGGGTAATTCCGGAGGCATGCCATGCTCAAAGCCGACACTGAATCCGATGTAATGAATCCAGCCATAGTGGATGTTTTCCCCGATCCGGAACTCCACCCCGATGTAGGCGTTGGCGAACTGCATCAGGCCGCTGGCACCGGGGCCGCTGGCGGCGTAGCCCAACGCGGCACCGGTACCGACGGGACTTCCATGCCACTCCCCTTCCATGGAAAAAACCACGTCGCGACCGATCAGGGAACCCGCCTCGAGCGGGATCACTTCAGCGCCGATATGCCATGCGTGGCCTCCGGATTCATAATAACGGGGAGGAATTGCCACAAATCGGTTCTCTCCCTCGGAATACAAAAATGCGACGATGCCGGAGCTGTTACTGAACACGAAATCCGCCACGCCATTGCCATCGATGTCGAACGACGTGTGGGCGACTCCGTGGAACGACAGGGCATTCGGGGAGTTGCCGCGATGGGTGACGATGATCGCCGCATCGGCCGGAACCCACGCCGCGAGGAGGGCCGTGACCGATGCCAGACAAGATAGAGTGCGCTTTATTTTCATCCGGTTCATTCTCCCCGTTTGATTCTCCAGAAGCGGCGGCCTTCCGCAGGGGAGCGGCTCAGCAGAACCGTCGTCACGTCGTCCTCCGCGATGACCGTATCCACGGCCGACCATGAGCCGGTCTCCAGATTCGTGCTGCTTTCCATAGTGTAGTAAGCTCCGGGGTCAGAGGTGAAGGTCAAATGCATTTCGTGCGGATTGGCGGGATTCTCCGTGGAGGCGAAGGCTTTGATCTCCGGGCCGTCCGGAACCACGCCGCCGAGAACCAGCGAGACTTTTTGCGATCCGCCCTGGATCGCACCGTACGGGGAGACCGTGACCCGCAGCCGCCGTTCATGGGAGACGGGTGTGATGTCGATGCGCTCGACGTTGTTGCGATCGTCGCGCGGCACCGCTTCGCCGATCACGGTATTGATGGCGGGAGCGCCGAGTTTTTCCTGCGAATGGTCAGCAAGGTCCGGATCGAGAATCCAAGGGTAGTGCTTGTCGTCTGTATTAATGTCTTCCACCAGCAGGTCGATGTCGTTGACGAGCATAGGGGTGTCGTCGTCCAGCGCTTCAGGGAAGGTGGCGGGACTCCCCGGCAAATCGGTCCAGGTGAGGGTGAAATTCGCGGCGGTATCGGCGGGGAGGCTGACGGAAAAGAACTTGGGCTGCCCCTGGGTGATCGTGAATTCCCTGACGAGGGAGCCGCGACCGAGAGCGGCATCGGCCTCGATCTGCTCGACCAAGGCGACGGCGTCGAAAACGCCCCAGCCCATCTGATAGTCCGGCCCCGGATCGCCGATGTCCTCGGCGGTGTGGATGGTCAGCGCCCGCCAGGTCGAAGCCAGCCAGGGACCGGCCCCCGGATAAAGCTGCTGGCGCCGCTGCTGGGCGAGAGCCAGAGCCCCCGTCACCTGCGGGGCGGCGAAGCTGGTGCCCTGCAGATTCGCGGCGCTTCCGTGGTAGTCCGTGTCGCTCCCGGCACGCGGAAGGAAGAGAGAATTTCCCCACCCGAGAGCGGGATTGCGCTCGCCGACGGCGACCAGATCGGGCTTGATGCGACCATCGTCGGTGGGACCGATGCCCGAAAAGCTGGAGCGGATGACGTTGGAACCTATCCGGTCCTGAATCGAACCAACGGAGAGAACGTTCTTCGCGGTGGAGGGGGAGGCGACGGTATTGTATGCCTTTGACTGGGCGGTCCGGACTTCTCCCACCGCACCGCCATTGAACCAGGCGCGTTCGGCGTTGGAAAAAACCGGCTGACCGTTCTCGACGATCAGGTGCCAGGTAAACTCGCCGGGGCCGTATAAATTGTCCGGGTTTCCCGCCGCGTACACCGGAAGCTGGATTTCGCTGTCGAAAACGAACGCATCCAGATTGGCCGAGGAAATGCCTGAGGCCACAGGCGAGGAATACGCCCCGAATCGCGGCTCCCTGGCGAACTCCGGATGAGGCCAATACCACCAATAGCTGCCTTGATACAAGGCGACGCCCCAGCCGCCGCCGCCAATGCCATAGGAATGGTTGGAGAATCGCTGGCCACCAAGGACCGCATTCTCCATTCTCTGAGGGAAGCCATCGAGACTGTGCCCCAGCACCTGCGACTGATAGGCGACGCCCCGGAGCATGCGACCGAGGTTGTTTCCGCCGACGATCACATCGAGGTTGCCACCTCCCGCGATAGCACCGGCCACGGCGGTTCCGTGGTCTCCGGGCGTGGCGGAATCTACCTGCACCGCCCGGCTGCCGAACTCAAGATGGCTGGTCCGGATGCCTGGAGCCGGGCCTGCTTCCCAGATACCCGTGGTGACGCCCGTACCGGTCAGATTCCGTGACAGGAGGGGATTCTGCCAGGAATGCAGGCCGGAGGGCCAGAGATCGGAGGCATAAATTGAAGCTGTGGCCCGCGCGTTCTGGGTGGTCATCAGGATGGGATGGCCCGCGCTTTCCCCGACGAGCGTCCAGCCCCGGCCTTGTTCATCGCGGCCGGAACGCCCGATGCCGTGGCGGGCGGCGATGGCATCGAGTTCCGCCTCGATCTGCCCTCGGTTGGCGATGGCTTGGTTGCGGCGGGCTTCGAGGCGGGCGCGCCATTCGGCGTTGTCGTGGCGGAGGAAATCTGGTTCCAGCTCCCCGGCGGGGAAGGTGGGGCGGACCGTGCGCTGGATCTCGGCCCTACGCGCCTCCCGTTCGCGAACCCGTTCCTCCGCACGCACCGCGGCGCGTTGACGCATTTCGGCGAGTTCTTCCGGGGTGGGTTCGCGGCGCGGCGGCGCCACCGGGGCGAGCGCCATTTCACGCAGGGTCTTCTTGAGCTCCTCGGGAAGAGTGTCGAAGTTCGGGATCTGCTCTCGCAGGCGCTTCTCGGCGGCCTGCACGCGGTCTTCGTGCTCGTCCGCCGCTGTAGGGAGGGCGGCACAGAGAAATGCCGCGGCGATGGCGGCGATGACCGGGAACCGGACCGGCAAAGCGCGGACCGGTGAAATCGGGGCGACCCTCCCGGCCTTGAAGAGGCGGGAGACGGTTTCAATGGTTTTTTTGAACATGGTTGTCGGGGTTTGGAATGGAATCTTCATGACGCCCGCGACACCGGTGAGGACCCATCGCTTCAATGGCCGCTTATTTATCCGGGCGAGCCATGGGAAGAGATTCATCTTCATGCGATTGTGTGGACTTCACACGGATCTTCAGAGCGAAAGCGATCCGATGTCAAGCGTGTGGATTCCGCACGCGGATGAAAAAGACTTTCACCAAAGCGCAACGCAATGTCCTGGGAGGGCGGATACGGAAAGCCCGTCTCGCCTGCAAGCCTCCTGTTTCCCAGGAGGATCTGGCGGGGCGCATGGCGGCCTGCGGGGTTTTGATGGATCGGTCGGCGATTTCCCGGATCGAAAATCAGGAACGGTATTTGATGGATTATGAAATCACGGCCATCGCCAGAAGCCTGAGGGTGAGCGTCGCTTTTCTTTTCGGCGAAAATCACGACAAAGAGACAGACAGGAATGGTGCGTAGATCAGGTGGATCCCGCGGGCCGAAAACCGTCCATGTGCTGCAATGCAGGCATCGTTCACACGATCAACCCCGCAAGGGCGGAAACCTGTCGGTGATCCCCGAAAAAAAACCACCTCCGCTCCCGGAATGACGAGCGGAGGTGGAATCACACACATTTGATACAAACCCAAGAATGATGACCGGTTTCCCATGGGGAGGGGAACTTTTGTCGTCTACGGGGAATCAAAGCAGGATGCGGGCGGGGCGGCAACATTCCTGCCGTACGCGATGACGTGGGTTTGTGAAGCTTTCGGGCGGAAAGCTGCCCGTTACTCCGTTCCGGGTTGCGGCGACCGGTGATCGCCGCTACGGGGGGTCAGGCTTCCCGGGCTTTGGCGGCTTTTTTCGCGGGGCGCGGAGGGAAGTCGAAGCCGATTTTGCCGTCTTTCGCGTCGAAGGTGAGGAATGCGTCGAATTTGCGCTTGGTGCGGTTGGAGACGAAGCCCTTGAGGAGGTCGGTTTTTCCCGTGGAGATGAGCTTGATGATCTGCGGCGGGGGGATCTCGCACTGGAGGATCGATTTGCCGATGCGGACGCCATGCGGGTCCTTCTTGGTGGCGATCTCCGGGACGTGGTAGGCCTTTTCCGACTGATAGATTTTGACGGTTTTGCCGTCTTCCGTGACGGCCTCGCCGATGATTTGTTCCTCGGTGAGTTCCGGGGCGGCGTCCTTGTCATCGCCTTCAAAGACGAAGTTCACTTTGAATTTGGCATCGAGTTCGAGGGCGGCGTCGAAGGGTTTGTTGAACTTCGATTTGAAGCCGGTGAGGGGGCCGACAAATTTTTTGGTGAACAGCTCGATGGCTTCCTCTTCGGTGAGGAGCCGCCCGGCGATGTGTTTCTTCGCCTTGAATTTGCAATCCGCCTCGCGGCATTCGTAGGTGGCGTCCGTCTGGCGCAGGCCTTGGGCTCCGCAGGCGGGGCAGGCGGTGGGGAGATCGGGAAATGTCTGGTTTCGGGCTTCCTCGGCGAGCCGGTGGGCCTTGGCGACGATCTCGTTCGTGTAGGAAATGATTTCCTTCATGAAAGCGGGGCGCTGGAGGAGGCCCTGTTCCATTTGGCGGAGTTTGAATTCCCAATCGCCGGTGAGTTTGGGGGAGTAGAGCCCTTCGATGTCCATCTGGTGGACGAGTTCGATGAGCCGCATGCCGGCGCCGGTGACGTGGAGTTCCCTGCCGTCGCGGGCGAGGTATTTCTGGGCGATGAGGCCCTCGATGGTGGCGGCACGGGTGGCGGGGGTGCCAAGTCCGCGCTCGGACATGGCTTCGCGGAGGGCTTCGTCATCGATGAGTTTTCC
>CAZVSA010000041.1:0-19442 GCA_964629955.1 uncultured Luteolibacter sp. | reverse complement strand
ATCAACGCGGAGGACCCCTTCAACAACTTCACTCCCAGCCCCGGAACCATCGAGCTTTGGTACGCTCCCGGTGGCAAGGGAGTGCGCGTCGATACCCACGTCTATTCCGGCTACTCGGTTCCGCCGCACTACGACTCGATGATCGCCAAGCTCATCGTCACCGGAGCCACCCGCGAGATCGCCATTTCCCGCATGAAGCGGGCTCTTGGCGAGTTCATGATCCGCGGAATCAAGACCACGATTCCCTTCCAGCAGGAAATCATCGCCCACCCGGACTTCGCGGCGGGCAACTACGACATCGGCTGGGTCGCCCGGTATCTTGAAGAGCGGAAGACGTAATGAGGAGTAGCCGGGCAGAATGCCCGGCCCACGTGGCGCGGGCATTCTGCCCGCCGCCTGTCATGAGCAGGCAGCACATTCCAATGACTTGTCGTGACAATCATGCCATCGAACCATCCAAAGAATGAAAAAGGAAACGGATCAATATCATCGTTGGGTAGCTTGGTCGGAGGAAGATCAGGTTTACGTGGGCCGCTGCCCGGATCTCTTTTTCGGCGGGGTGCATGGCGACGATCCCATCAAGGTTGCCAGAGAGCTGCAGAAGGCAATTGATCAATGGGAAGCGGAGTACCGGATTTCGGGCTCCAGTTTTCCGCCGGTTCGCGTGAAGCCGATGGTGGAAGTCGCTTGAATTTGCCCATGTCCTCCCCCTCTTCCGGCTTGGCGGTGCTCTACTGCATCCTCGATCTCGGCTATACCCCCGAGCCTGATGCCGGAAAAGTCGCTTCGTCACTGCTCCGCGGCGGAGCCGATCTGCTCCAGCTCCGCGCGAAAAATCACGACCTCGCGACCATCCGCCGGGTGGCGGAGGAACTTCTCCCGCTTTGCCGCGAGGCCGGAGTACCATTCATCCTCAACGATTTTCCGGATCTCGCCGCCTCGCTCGATGCGGATGGCGTCCATCTCGGACAAGATGACGGCCGACTTGCCACTGCACGCTCCCTCATTGGACCGGGAAAAATCATCGGCCGTTCCACCCACTCCCTGGACCAGGCCCGCGCGGCTCTCGCCGAAGGAGCGGACTACATCGGCTTCGGTCCGCTTTTCCCCACTCCCACCAAACTCGGGCGCCCGGGAATCGGACTGGAAAACATCGCCTCCATGGAGCGGGAAGTGGGTGCGGAAATCCCCGCCTTTTGCATCGGTGGCATCAATCGCTCCAATCTCCCGGAAGTCCTCTTCGCGGGCGCGCGCCGGGTGGTCGTTGTCTCGGACTTGCTGACCGCTTCCGATGTGGAAGGTGCCGCACGGGAAATCAAGAGTGCCATCACGAAGGATGGATCATTCCCAGTTCGTCACCTTCCGGAATAGGGCCATTCGTTCCCCGAACTCGCCTTCCGTAAGCCTCTCCAGCCTCTTGGTGGAAAAATCCTCGCATGCGAAGGATGCGAGAACGGTCCCTTGGATCACCGCTTTCCGCAGAACCTCTTCGGAGTAGGCGGCCTGCCCCTGCGATGCGAGATACCCCGCGATCGCACCAAGAAAAGAATCCCCCGCGCCGGTTGGATCCGCGACGTGCTCCAGGGGATACGCGCTGCAGCGGAAAATGCCCCCACCCGAAGAGAACAGCATCGCACCGAATTCCCCCAGCTTCACGACCACGTTCCCCGGGCCTTTCTCCAGCAAGACCTTGCCGGCGCGGACCAGATTCGTGGTTCCCGCGAGCTCGCGCGCTTCCCCCTCGTTCAAAACCAACAAATCCAGCTGCATCAGAACCTCGTGAAGCCGCGGGTTGGCGATTTCGATCCAAAGATCCATCGTATCCGCCACCACGAAGGGCTTCCCTCCGCTGCCCGATCCGCACTGCGCCAGCATTTCCAACTGATTGTCCGGGGACATGTTCGCAAGCACCACGATCCCGGCCCCTCTCGACTCCTCCGGCACCTTCACCTGCCAGTTCTCCAGAACGTTCAATCCCACCCGGTGGGTCGTGCGCTCGTTCATGTTGGAGTGATATTCGCCGGCCCAGGTGAACGACTCGCTTTCGGAGCGTTCCACCCCTCCGAGCGAAATTCCCCTCGTTTCCAGCATTTCCAGATGAGCCGCCGGGAAATCGCGCCCGATGATCCCCACCAGATCCACCGCCCGGCTGTAGAAAGAGGCCGCCAGCGCCGCATAAGCCGCGGACCCCCCCAGCAGATCCGTGGCTTCCGCTTCGGGGGTTTTCACGTGGTCAATGGCAATCGTGCCGCCGATGAGAATCCGGTTCCTTTCGCTGGGAGACATGCGCGCGAAACTGACGGTCTCTCTTCCGCCCGCAAGCCTTTTGTCGGGGTTGCCCGTAATTCGTTCCGGCGAACACAAAACGCTCGGAATCAAGCCGAATCCCGTTGTTCCAAGGGCTTTTTCTGCCCGGATCATTGCCGCCGCGGCAGGCAATCCGGGAGCGATCGTCTCCGCTCCGGTGTCTCCAGAGCGCATTTTCGAAGCGAAATGGTCGGATTGGTCCGTGAATGGGGTTCTTTTTTCTTTCCTAAATCACTCAATTTAAATGATTTAGAATCAATTCAAAAAAAAAATGATCCCTTGGTGATTTTTTCTTGCCGAAACCCGGAAAAACCTCTTTTCTTAACTCGAAATCAATTGGTGCGCTTCCGTGGTGCACGGGTGACGAATACGTCACGCCTCGATCACACAATATCCTCGACCAACGAAATCCCCTGAAATAAACCCATCCCCGTCATGAAACCATTCCTTCCATATTCAATCCTCGCTGCGGCAGCCGCCAGCGGTTTGGCCTTCGGTCAGGCGTACACAACTCCGGTGGGGTATGTGACTCACAGTTTACCTGCTAACGGAGCAACGCTTGTTGGATTAACTGTCCAATCTCCCACTGTCATTGCTGGAGTTGTTGATAGCGCTTCGTCGTCTGTTTTGTCCGATGCTGATGTGAATTTTGAGACAGCTTTAGGAGTGCATGGAGTAGATTCTCCAGTGCATGTTTTGGAGTTGGAAAATGGTGTAATTCAAGAAATCCAATCATGGACCTCAAATTCAATCACTGTTGTCGATTCGTTGGAGGCGTTTGTTACCCCAAATGAGACTAAATATAAGGTTCGTAAAGCGGTAACAATTTCAGATGTATTTGGGGCAAATAACTCAGCGGGTTTGGCATCGACATCTGATGGTGAGCCTGGGACTTATGATGAAGTCTTGGTTTTGAATGCTGGGGGAACTGCATTTGAAAGTGTCTTCTATTATGATGATGGATCATTTTCTGCTTGGTATGATTCTAACTTTAATGAAGTTGCTGATTTGCCTTTGATTTACACCGATGCTTTTTATATTCGTCGGATAGCAGGTGCTCCCAAAGATTTGGTGATCACTGGTGAAGTTAAGACAACTCCTACAGTATTGCGGGTTATACCAGGTAATACATTTGTAGGGGCAGTTAATCCGGCGGCTACTACTTTGGGGAATAGTGGATTGTCAGATTTCTTGGTTCCTGATGATGGTGTGAATGTTGATTTTGATAAAATTCTCATTCAGCAATCCAATGGCAGTTATAATACTTACAACTATTATGATGATGGCTCATTCCAAGCTTGGTATGATGCAAACTTCAATGAGGCTGAGGATGTTTCTTTGGGTTCTGCATTGGTGATTCAAAGTAAAACTACTGTTCCTAAAAATGTGAGAATTAATGCTGTGCCAAACCTTCAGTAAACTCTTTTCTAAAATATAATTATGAAAGCAATTAAAATCCTACTTATTGGACTTGCATCTATAGTCTCAACTCATGGCGCTACGCTCGTCTTTACTAATAATAATGGAGTAAACTCGAATGCGATAACTAATTCTGCAGGGGTTGCGTATCAAGGCTCCGCTGCAAGTGTTTGGGTGGGTTATTTTACTATTACCGACGAAGAAGTGCGCGCAGCTACTAGTCTGTCAACTTTGACAAGTGGTTTTGTGAATTTTGGTGGATCTACAGGTTCATTTACACAACCAGGGCCTCCTACTGCAAATAACCGCGGCTTTTTCACGCTGAATGCACCTGCTGTTGCTATTGGCGGAAGTGCTTTCCAAGGACAAAACATCTATCTTTTTGTTCAAAGTGCTGATGGTAATGAATTTGGAGTGTTTAAATCAACTTTGGTTTTTGATCCGGCTGATGATCCGACACTCCCCAATGTTACCAAACTTTTTACATCTGAAAACGTTCTTGCTAATGGAATTTTGATCGGAGCTCTTGGGGAGCCGGTTCAAACAAGTAATTCTGACACTGTTCCAAATGCTTCTTTTAGAACGGGAGTGCTTATTCCAGAGCCTTCTTCAGTTCTTCTTGGTGCAATTGGTGCTTTAACTTTAATTCGCCGCCGCCGCAATAGCTAATTGCTAGGTATATAAATACTCTTAAAGGAGGCAGAAAAGATCTGCCTCCTTTTTTGTTTTTACTATATTGAAACGTTGCCGCCGTGTGGCCGCTCGTTATGAGCGTCTTAGGGTCTCACTTGCGTGGCTTTTGTAAAGCTCGCATCCTTAGCCGATAAGATTAGATTTTGAATCTGTCCACTCTGCCTAGGATTCTGTGATAATTGTAGAGCTTCCAATTTTATTGGGAGAATCTTCCCGACGATGATGCTCTTTCCCTGCGTCTGCTATAAAACTTAATTCCCGCTGGAGGAAGAGATCGATTCCGTCGAGGAGGGCCAGCCAGCTGGCTTCGATGATGTTTTCGGAAACACCGATCGTGCCCCATGAGTTTTCTCCGTCGGAGGAAACGATCAGGACCCGGGTTTTGGCAGCGGTGGCGTCGTGGCTGTCCACGATCCGCACTTTGTAGTCCACGAGGCTGACTCCGGCGATGGAAGGATAGAATGGTAGAAGGGCTTTGCGGAGGGCGAGGTCCAGCGCGTTGATGACACCGTGGCCCTCCGCGATGGTCAGCTCGGGGATGCCATCGACGGCGAGTTTCACGGTAGCTTCGCAGACCGGAGGGTGGCCGTCCCGGTATTGCCGGAAACTGGTGTGGTATTCGTTCAGCTCGAAAGGTTTCCGGTATTTGCCGAGTTCGCGGCGGATCAGAAGCTCCAGGGAGCCCCCGGCGGCTTCAAAGGAATACCCTTCGTTTTCGAGTTCCTTCACTTTCCGGAGAACCGTGGCGGCGGCGGGAGATCCTTTTTCGATCGGCATTCCGATTTCATTGGCGCGGATGAGAATGTTTGATTGGCCGCTGAGTTCGGAAACGAGGATGTTTTGCGAATTCCCCACGCTTTCCGGCCGGATGTGCTCGTAGCTGCGCGCGAGTTTCTGGACGGCGTTGACGTGCATCCCTCCTTTGTGGGCGAAGGCCGTGCGGCCGATGAAAGGGGCGCGGGCGAAGTGGGGGTTGTTCGAGACATCGTCGACGAAAAACGAGAGTTCCCGCAGCCCTTCCAGACGGGGGATGATCTCCAAGCCCATTTTCAGTTGGAGAATCGGGATCACGGAGGTGAGGTTGCAGTTTCCGGTGCGCTCGCCGTATCCGTTGATCGTTCCCTGGACCTGCTTTGCTCCGGCGCGGACCGCAGCCACGGCATTGGCGACACCCAGTTCGCAATCGTTGTGGGTATGGATGCCAAAGGGGGTGTCCGGCAGCCGGGCGGCGACGGCGGCGCAGATTTCCATGATTTCCTCCGGAAGCGTTCCTCCATTGGTGTCGCACAGGACGAGGCAGGAAGCGCCGCCTTCCGCGGCCGCCCCGAGCGTAGCAAGGGCATGTTCCGGTGAATCCTTGTATCCATCGAAAAAGTGTTCCGCGTCATAGACGACTTCGCGGCCATGCTGTGTGAGATGGCGGACCGTGTCCCGGATCATCGCCCGGTTCTCTTCCACGGTGGTTCGGAGGATTTCCGTTACCTGCAGCTCCCAGCTTTTTCCGAAAATGGTGACCACGGGGGTTTCCGCTTCGAGCAACAGGCGCACCTGCGGGTCTTCTTCCACGGCGGTGTTGGCGCGGCGGGTGGACCCGAACGCGGCGAGCCTGGCGTGTTTGAGCTGAAGCTTCTTCGCTTCCTTGAAAAACTCCACATCCTTCGGATTGGAGCCCGGCCATCCGCCTTCGATGTAGTCGATCCCGAATTCGTCCAAACGCCGGGCAATCCTCAGTTTGTCGAGGCCGGAAAGTTGAAAACCTTCGCCCTGCGTGCCATCGCGCAGGGTGGTGTCATAGAGGAAAACAGGCTTGGCGTTCATCGTTCGGGACGCGGAGATTAGGACGACATCGTCCGATGGGCAAGGAGGAAGCCCGGAGCGGGCAGGGCGGCCTCCCGTTCCAAATTGCTCCACGTTTCACACCCGACGCGGGGTTCCGGTGCTCATTTTGGGCCACTTTGAAGAGAGCCGTTTTCAGATTCGTCAGCTCTGCTGGAAATCCTTGCTTCAAGGACCGGATGTTTGCAGAAATGCAGGCGTTGCTTCCTCCAAACCATATCCGGCCCATGCGTTGTTTCCTGTTCGCCTTGTTGTTGTCGCTGACCGCCCGGCTTGGCGCGGAAACCCCGCGCTCGATCCATCTGGTTCTCGATTGTTCCGCCTCGATGTGGAACAAGCTCGAAGACGGCCGTTATCGCATCGATGGAGCGAAGGATGTTCTCATCGATTTTCTCAGCACCACCGCCGCCGATCCCGGGTTGCACGTGGGGATCAGGATTTATGGCTCGAAGGTGCATTTCTCCAAACCCGGCGCTTGCGACGATTCCGAGTTGTTCGTTCCCGTCGAGGGCTTCCAGCGCGCCGAATTGATTCGGGCTGTTAGAAGCGCCCGCGCCATCGGGGCGACGCCTCTCGCCAAAAGCCTCGAACTCGCCGCCGCCGATTTTTCCCAGCCGGGAAAGCGCAGTCTCATCGTTTGTACGGATGGAGAGGAAAGCTGCGGCGGAGATGTCCAGGCGGCCATCGCCGCGCTCAAGGAAGCGGGGGTGGATGTGGATGTCCGTGTGATCGGGATCGGTTTGCCGGAAGCCGCCGCGGGGCGATTTGCGGACATGGGCGTGCCTGTTTCCAACGTCAATTCCACCGATGCTTTCGCCCAGGCTCTTTCGAGCGCTGTCGGCGATTCGCTGGAAGTTTCCAAGGCTCCCGATCCGGTGCCGTTTGCGATTCGCTTGATCAAAAACGGCCAGCCGGCTTCCGGGCACAGCGTGACTTTCACCCATTCGCTCAACGGCGCGAAAGTCGATCTCGAAGCGGGCGATGAAGGCGTCTTCACCGGTTCGACCGTTCCCGGCACCTATCGGGCGGCGACGGCTCCCGGAGACCGGATTTTCGACGGGCTGGCCGTTTCCGTGGAAATCCCCGCCGAATTCGTTCTCGATCTCACCGAGGCGCCCAAAGCCACCCTGACCCTCGCTCCCGGGGAAGCGGGCATCGGCGAGGTCATCACCGTCAAATTCGAGGGTGCGGCGGGCCTGGAAGGAGAATGGATCGGCCTTCTCCCGGTGGACGCCCCGGATGGCGTCCTGCTCGCCTGGGCGGACATCGAAGGAAAACGCAGCGGCGAAATCACCCTCCGCGCGCCCTTCGAGCCCGGCGTTTATGAAGCCCGTCTCCACACCGTCATCGGCGGCGAAACCGTCGCCTCTGGGAAATCCAACCCCGTCACCGTAAAGCCCGTCGGGATTACCCTCGAAGTCCCGCCGCAAGTTCCCGCCGCCTCCACCTTCCAGATCGTATGGAAAGGCCCCGCCGCCCCGGGAGACTGGATCGGCTTCAGCAAGGCGGGCAGCGCCGATCACGAATACATCCGCTACGACCGCCCCCAATCCTCCGGCGAGCCCCTCACCTTCAGCGCCCCCGCCGAGCCCGGGAAATACGAAATGCGCTACTCCAACGACCAGTCCGTTTCCATCTTCGGCCGCGCGGCCTTCGAGGTCGTTCCCGCGGAGTTCGGGCTCGACGCTCCCGCCGAGGCCATGGCCGGCTCCATGGTTCCGGTTTCATGGACCGGAAATGCAGCGCCCGGCGCCTTCATCACCATCGTGCCCGCCACTGATCAGGAAAGCGCCTACGCCGACTACTTCAGTCTCGAAGGAAACGAATCCCCCCAATCCCTCACCGTTCCGCGCCAAGCGGTGGAGGCGGAAGTCCGCATGGTTTCCGAGGCCGATGGCGTGGTCCTCGCCAGACGCCCGATTCTTCTCACCGCCGCCGCCGCCACGCTCGAAGCGCCGGAATCGGGCAAAGCATCCGAGGACATCGAAGTCGCCTGGACCGGCCCCGCGGGCAGCGGGGACTTTGTCACACTTGTCAAACCCACCGCCGCGGATAACGCGTATGAAGGTTATTTCACCGCCAGACACGGGGAAAACAAAAACAGCATCCGGCTCCCGGAGGAGCCCGGCGACTATGAGATCCGATATGTAACGGCGGAAAGCCAGGTGCTCGCCCGTGTTCCTTTCCGCGTCGAGTGATACCATCTTGCGGCGTTTTGTGAAAAGTCGTGGTCGTTTTTTGGGTGATCACGTTTCGAGGCGCAGGAATTCAAGGAGCGTGGGCGTCCCGCCCACATCTTTGCTCAAGTGGGCGGGACGCCCACGCTCCTTGACTCGAAACGGAGGCTCAATCGCATTCCGCGAGGATCGCCTTGGCAAGCTCGATGGCCTTGTCCCGGTTGAGCTGCTTGTCATCGGATAGATCCGAGTGGATCGAGAAGAACACATCCCGGTGCCCGACGGCGAGGGTGTTGTCCTGTGCGACCCAGCGGCAGGCGTCGCCGATATTTTCGATGGTCTCGACCACGCGCTCGTTTCCGCCAAGGGCCTCACCCAGCCCTCCGGCCAGCTTCGCCTGCTCGGCGGTCAGCTTCCCGCTTTCGACCTGGGCTTCGATCTGCTTCTTCATGTTTTCCTGGATCGTTTTCATTTCCTCGGCGGATATGGAACGGTAGTTTTGCTCCACGTAGGCCCCGGCATCCCGGGTGCGGTGCGTCTCGTGGGAGAGCACGCGGAAAGCGGACACGCCGATCTGGTTGTCGCGGGGAACTTCAATCTCGGATGGCCCGACCGAGATTTTGCGAATGCGATCGCTCTCCCAGGACCATGTGACGCCTTTGCTCAATGAGGCGTCCTGGACGTTTTGTTTGGCTTCTTTTCCGCCCGTATCGACCAATCCGGCCAGGCGCTGCTCGGGAAAAATCCCGCCGATATTGTCCGCGTACTTCGCGAGACAGGAGGCGGCTCCCGAGGAGGAGCCCCCGCCGGAAGTTGTCGAAGTTTCCTTGTCTCCGCAGGCGGTCAGAGCGAGTGAGGCGAACAGCGAGGAAAGGATCAGGCGAGGTTTCATGTGAAGCGCATTCTAACGGGAAATTCCATGGAAGCAACCTCTTGAGGCATTCCGGGAAACGAGGTTGCAAGGGGATGTTTTACGGGCGGGCTCCGGAGACGTTCATTTGCAGACCGTAGATTCCTTTGCTGGCGGTGATGAAGAGGAGTTTTCCATCCTTGCCTCCGAAGGTGGCGTTGGCGGTCCAGTTTTCGGGGACTTCGATGTGCTCGATCTGTTTTCCGGTTTTGTCGAAGACCGTCACGCCGTTTCCTGTTAGATAGACGTTTCCTTCGGAATCGAGGGTCATTCCGTCGGAGCCGAGTTCGCAGAAAAGGCGTTTGTTCCCGAGGGTTCCGTCGTCCGCGATGTCGTAGGCGAAGGTTTTCTTCGCGCCGATGTCGGCGACGTAAAGGATCTTTCCGTCCGGTGTGCCGATGATGCCATTCGGTTGGGTGAAGTCTCCTGCCACAGGGACGGGGATGGAGGCGGGGGATTCCATGTAATAGACGTGCCTGCCATCCTGTTGCGGCTCGGGATCGCGCTCCCAGTAGTCGCGTTTGTAGAGAGGGTCCGTGAAATAGATCGCGCCGTTTGGATGGATCCAGAGGTCGTTCGGTCCGTTGAGCAGCTTTCCACCGATGTCGGAAACGAGGATGGTGACGGTCTTGTCCGGCGCGATCGACCAGAGCTGGTTTTTCTCGTCGGCACAGGAGATGAGGTTTCCGTCCGCGTCGAAGTACATCCCGTTGGAGCGGCCCGAGGGTTTCAGCCAATCACTCACGGAGCCATCGGCGGCGCTCCATCTGACGATGCGGTCGTTCGGCTGGTCGGTGAAGAACACGTCGCCATCGGCGTTGGCGGCGGGGCCTTCGGTGAAGGAGTATTCGCCTTCGAGTTTTTCCACCACGGCGTCTTTGGCGATGATGCCGGAACCGGCCGATGCGTGTGGGAACGGAGCCAGGCTGGCGAGGGAGATGGACAGGAGGAGCGGGTAAGTAGGTCGTTTCATGGCGGGTGATGTCAATTGGCTGGAATCAACCGGATGTGGTCGATTCCGAACATGTGATGTTTGGTGGCGTCGGGATTCGCCCCGGTGATTTCCACCGTGAGCGTTTGGGTTCCTTTTTCGAGGGTGTGAATTCCAAGAGGGATTTCACCGGTGGTGACCACGGCGTTGCGGTCGAAGAGGTCGAGCGAATCGGAGGTTTGAGTTCCGTTGAGGGCGAGGGAAACGATGCCGTAGTCGTGGGCCTTGGTGAATGTACCGTAGACTTCGTATCGGCCGGAAGCGGGCATTTCAAACTGGAGTGCAAGCCGGTCGCCCGGTTGTCCGCCGGTCCACCAGATATGCCGGTCGGAGGTCCAGGAATCCGCCTGGAAGCCCGACATGCCCTGGGGCCGGGCTTCTCCCCGGGATACCTCCGCGACGGAGAGCCGGTCGTCATCGATGAAAATCTCGCCGGGGGAGGGGAGGGGAACCTGGCGGGGGCTTTGGAGGTAGGCGATGAGGTCGCGCGCTTCCTCGTCGGAAAGGTTTTCCAGCAGTCCCTCGGGCATCATGGAGGCGGGGGAAATCTCGTGTTCCCCGATCTGATCGAGCCGCACGGTGGTTTCCGGGCCGCCGGCCATGCCGAGGGTGATGGCGTGTTCGGTCTTGCCGCGCATCATGCCCGCGAGGACGCGACCGTCGTTCATCTTGAGGATGTGGAGCTGGTAGTCGATGCCGACGACGGCTCCCGGATCGAGGATGTTCTCCAACAGATAGTCGAGATTTCCACGGTTCGATCCGGTGAGATCGGGGCCGAGATCGCTGCCGTCGCCGAACAGGCCGTGGCAGGCGTGGCAGGTCGCCCGGTAAAGCTCGCGTCCGCGGCGGAGATCCGCCTTGGCGAGGAATTCCGGTGTGAACAGAGCGGTGTAGCGGGCGGTTTCCGCGGCTTTGTCCGAGGATTCGTTTCCGATCATCCCCCAATGTTCGGCGAGGATGGAATTGATGGTTTCATCGTCATAGCTCCGCATCTGCCGTGCGGCGAACGCGCTGATCTCCGGTCGTTGGATCGTGCCGGCGGCGAGGGCTTCGGCGAGGGCCAGCGAGCGGTTTCGGGAGGAAGTGAGCGCCAGAACCGCGGCTTGCCGTTCCCGGGGATTCCAGCCGGGAAAGGCTTTGATCAACGCCGCGGAGACGCCGTCTCCCTGCACGGTGCCGAGTGCTTGCAGCCAATCAATCCGCATGGGTTCGTTCTCCCGCATGGCTGCGGCCAGCAGACGTGAGGTCAGTTCCGGATCGTTCAGCCGGAGCAGGTTCTCCAAGGCCGCGAGGCGATCCGCTTTGTTGGCGGCGGAGTCCGCAAGAAGATCGCGGAATGCGGGCAGCATGCGCGCGTCTCCGAAGACCGTGGCGATGCGTTCCAGATGGCGGCGGCTGCGGTCGTCATCGGCTTGTTCCAGGAACGGCACCGCTTTTTCCCATGAGGGCGGGGCGGGGAGCGAGCGGGCATCGCCGACGGCCTGGCTCATTCCCGCGAGGAGTTCCGGGGCGATGGATGCGCTGGCGGCGGCGAGGACCGATTCGCGTCCTTCTTCGCTGCCGGAAAGCCGGCGGATGAGAAACTGGCGGACAAGCGGGATCTTCGAGCCGACGGCGAGGCGCAAAGCCTGCTCCGGATCGGAATCCGCCAGATCGCTCACCCCGTACCAGAGCATCAGGGGCAGGTTGTGATCGTCCGCGTCCTTTTCGCGGGTGAGCAGGGCGGCGGCGATGGGGCCGCGTTTTTCGAGCGGCATGCGTTGCAGGGCGGCGGCGAGGTAAAGGCGCACATGGGGAGAGGAATCCTGTGCGGCGAGTTTCAACATGGCTTCGAGAACGGCATCGTCCGCGGGGGATTCATTGACGAGCTGGACGGCCCAGGCGCGGACGTGCTCGCTGGAATCGCCGCTCATGATCGGGAGGAGATCTCCCGTGTCGATGTTCCCGGTGGCATGAAGGGTCCAGAGCGCGCGGAGGCGGCGTGTGTCGTCGTCGTGCCGGAGGATGTTCCGCAGCTCCGCCAATGCGTCTGCTTCCATTTTCTTTCCTGCGGCGTGGCGTTCCTGGAGCACGCGCCGGGCGGTGCGGACAAACCAGTCGTTGGCATGGAGATGGTGGCGGACCAGTTCCATGTCATCGGATTTCCCGAGATCCACGATCCGTTTTTCCGGGGTGCCGTGGGTGATTTTGTAAATGCGGCCGTTGGTGCGATCCCATGCTTCCTGGAGCGTGTGGTGGCAGATTTGCCGGTCATACCAGTCGATCAGGAAAACCCCGCCATCCGGGCCGTAGCGAAGGGCGATGCCCATGTGCTGCTTGTCGTTGGAGAAGAGGAAATCCGGGCGGTGCTGTCCCACATAGCCGGAGCCATTCCGGGCGAGGGCGTCGTGATTGATGCGGTGCCCGTGAAGGTTGTTGAAAAGCAGGCCGTTCCGGAACTCGGGCGGGAAGTTGTCCCCCAGATAGACGGTCAGGCCGCAGTGGGCGTGGCCGCCGCCGAGATCGGACGCGGAGCCGTCGCGCGAGGCTTCATGGGGATTTCCCGCGAAGTGGAGGTGATCGGCGATGGTTTTGAGGTCGTCGTAGGTATGCGGATGGAAATGCGGACCGGCCTGCCTCTGGTATCTCCCGCCCTGGATGACGTGATAGAGATGGGGAATCACGCAGGCGGTGATGAAGGCCTGGCCGTAATCGTTGAAATCGACGCCCCATGGGTTGGACGTGCCGTGGGCGAATACCTCGAATTCTTGGGAAACCGGATGGAAGCGCCAGACGCCCGCGTTGATCGGCGCGCGCTGATCGTCGGGTGTTCCCGGTTTGCCGACCCGCGAGTGGGTGAAAACCCCATGGCATCCGTAGAGCCAGCCGTCGGGGCCCCAGAGGAAGGAATTGAGGGTTTCGTGGGTGTCCTGCCAGCCCCAGCCGTCCAGAAGTTTCTCCGCGGGACCGTCCGGAACATCGTTGCCATCGCGGTCCGGGAGGAAGAGCAGGTAGGGAGCGGCTCCCACCCACACGCCGCCGAAGCCGACCTCAAGGCCCGAAACCAGATTCAAACCCTCCGCGAAGATCTTCCTGGTTTCAAAGCTGCCGTCGCCGTCGGAGTCCTCGAAAATCAGGATCCGGTCTTTCCCCGCATCCCCCTCCGCGCGGGTGGGGTAGGTGTAGGCCTCCGCGATCCACAGGCGGCCCCGTTCGTCGATCGTCATCGCGACCGGCTGCCGGACGTCCGGCTCCGCGGCGATGGTTTCCACGCGGAATTCCTCGTAGGCGGTGAAGGCGGCGCGGGCCTCCTCGGGGGAAAGGCCGTCGTGCATGGTTCCGGCGGCGGGCGGCTTGAGGGATTCGGCGGCCGGGGCGGGAAGCGCGAGGAGAAGGGAAATCAGCGGGATTTTCATGGGTTTTGAAAAAGAGAACAAAGGGTCTTTCCTTCAACGTCAATCCCGCCGGGATTCTAGCGAAGGAAATATCGCGGCGAACTTCCCTCCTTGCGGGGCCGGGCGCTTGATTTAGCTTCCGGGGAAGATGTCCGGTCGCCGTGTTGTTGTCCTGAAAGCCATTGCCGTGCTGGCGCTGGTGTGGGGAGCCGTTTGGGGCGTGCGAGCTTATGCGGGATCGAAGAAAATCACCGCGGAGGCTGTGGAGCGGCGGATGGTGGAAGCGGATTTTTCCGATTGGTCCGGGCAGGATGCATCGCAAGCTCCGGACGCGGCGAAGACGCGGGAAAGGGAACTGCGGCGGATCGCGGAACTGGTGAACCGCCTGGATTTCCACGAGCGCGAGAAAAACCGCAGGAACCGGAGCGGAGAGGAGTTTTTCCGCAAGCTCAGCGCGGCGGAGAAGAAGCTTTTTCTGGATCTGACGGTGATGGAATCGATGTCCCGCGTCATGGAATCGATCGATGCGATGCCCCCGGAGCAGCGGCGGAGATTCGTGGAACAGGGTTTGAAGGAGATCCGCGAAGGGCGGACCCAGGAGGAGATGGCGAGGGCGGAGGAATTGGGCGAGGATGTTCTGGAGCGGATCACCCGCGAGGGAATGCGGGCGTATTTCGAGAAATCCAGCGCGGACACGAAGCTGGATCTCGCGCCGCTGATGGAGGCGATGAACGAAGTGATGCAGGGGCTGCGGGGTGATGAATTCGGGATGCCGATCCGATGAGAGCGCGTGGAATCACACTCACGGAGTTGCTGGTGGTCCTCTCGATCGTTGCCGTGCTGGCGGGCATTGCCTATCCGGTGGGCGGTTCGCTGATCGGAAGATCGCGGGAAGCCGCCTGCCTGGGAAATCTGCGCGGGATCGGGATCGGGTTGCAGGGGTATCTCCAGGACCACGGGCAGAGGATGCCGGAGCTTGCCGCCGGCCGGGCTTCCAGGAGCGAAGATCTTCCCGTGCTCGAAACGGTTCTGCTGCCGTATGTCGGTTCTCCGGATGTTTTCCACTGCCCGGCGGACCGCAGGGTGTTCGGGAAAACCGGATCGAGCTACGGGTGGAACACGACGCAGAACGGCCTGCATGTCTCGCGGCTTTCGTTTTTCGGAATCGAGGACCGGCCGGACAGGATTCCGCTGATCAGCGACAAGGAGGCGTGGCACCCGGGGGGAGTGAATTTTTTGTACGGCGACTCCAGTAGTTCCGGGAAAGCCCGGTTCGCCGCCGGAAACTGAAACGATCTTCCCCATGCTTGAAGCGACATCCTTGTGCAAATCCTTCGGGGGCAAACCGGCGCTGCGGGATGTTTCGTTCCGTGTGGAGAAGGGGCAGATCTATGGTCTGTTAGGGCACAATGGAGCGGGCAAGAGCACGTCGCTGGGAATCATTCTCGGAATGGTGGGGCCGGATGGCGGTGGGGTGAGCATCGGCGGGGCATCGGTGCAGCGGGACCGTGCGAAGGCGCTGGGGAAGGTGGGGGCGATCTTCGAGGCTCCGGCGTTTTACGATTATCTGAGCGGTTGGGAAAACCTGCGGATTCTGATGAGCTACTCGGTGAAGTTCGATCCGAAGGCGGCGGCGGAGGCGGTGGAGAGGGTGGGGCTGGGCAAGCGGATTCACTCGAAGGTGCGGACCTACAGCCACGGGATGCGCCAGCGGCTGGCGCTCGCTCAGGCGCTTCTGCCGGAGCCGGAGCTTCTTCTGTTGGACGAGCCCACGGACGGGCTCGATCCGGAGGGGATCAGGTGGTTCCGCGAGTTCATCCTCTCCCTGCGGGACGAGCGTGGGATGACGGTATTGTTCAATTCCCATCTTCTGGCGGAGGTGGAACTGATGTGCGACCGTGTGGCGATCCTTCGTGAAGGGCGGAGGGTGTTTGAAGGTCCGGTGGATGGTTTGCAGGAGGGGATTCCGGTTTATGAAGCGGACCTGGAACCCTGGGACGCAGCGTGCCGATTGGTGCTCCATGCGGGCGGGGAAGTGCGGGGAACCGGACGCATCGCGCTGCCCCATGAGGTGGATCCCGCGGAGATGGTGAAAACCCTGGTGCACGCGGGGATTCGTGTTTCGGCGTTTTCTCCGGTGAAATTTTCCCTGGAGGATTTTTATATGAAGATTCTTGGTGACGCGCGCGAGCTTTGACAGGGCGGGGGATTGGTGGCTTGGTGCGGTGCGACCGGATGCTCTTCCTCCAACAACTGCGCGGCGAACTCCGCAAACTCTTCGCGCGTCCGAGGACGTGGATGGGTTACGGCGCCTTCCTGATCATGGAGGCGCTGATCCTCTTCGTTTACAAACTGGAATCGGTGCGGAATCTGAACCGGGGACTGGTGGAGCGGAACGGATTGGATTTCGGCACATATTACAGCTCGCTGACGATCACGTTCACGATCATGGCGCTGAGCATGTTCATTCTGGGTTCGATTTACTTCGCGCTGGTTGCGGGGGACATCGTGGCGAAGGAGAATGAGGACGGGAATCTGCGGATGGTGTTCGCGAGGCCGGTCAGCCGGTTCCGGCTGCTGCTGGTGAAGTATGTGGCGGTGTGCCTCTACACGATCAGCTTCGTGTTTTTCGTGGGGATTTCCGGCTATCTGATGGCGGTGGCAGCGATCGGATGGGAGGGAGGATTGTTCGTGATGGAGCCGAAAATGAAGGTGTTCGCGGCGTATCCGGAATGGTCGGAAGGGGCGCTGCGGCTGGCGATGTGCGCGGTGGGAATCGGGGTGAGCATGGTCACGCTGTCCTCGATCGCGTTCATGTTTTCGTGTTTCCGGATCAAGCCCGCCGCGGCGACGATCGTGACGCTGACGATTTTGTTCGTGGACATGATCCTGCAGAATTTCCCGTTCTTCCGGCCTTATGAGAGCCTGTTCGTGACGTGGCGGATGAGCACGTGGGTTTTCCTCGCGGAGCATCAGATTTCCTGGCCGAAGATCGCGGAGGCCTACGCGTTTCTCGCGGGCCTGAACCTGACGGCGTTCACGCTGGGCTGGCTTTCCTTCCAGACGAGGGATTTCAAGACGTGAACGGGAGGATCCGGTGTCCGCATCCATGAGGCGACACGGCCACAAAAGCACCGCTCCGCCTTATCCGGTATTTGACGTCCGGACGGATATGGTTCACCTTTCGGCCAACTTATGTCAGTCTCCCCCTTTATGTCAGGCTCCTCCCTTGCCAGCTCTCGGGATATTTCGGAGGATGAGGAAACCGATCAAATCCGGGTGGTATTGATCGAGGACGACGAAGAGCTTCGCGGGAAGCTGGCCGACGCGGTGAAAAAGTCCCCCGCATTGAAATTGCTGGCCCATTTTCCCAGTGCGGAAACCGCGCTGAAAAAAATCCCCTCCCTCGTCCCGGATGTCGTGGTGATGGATATCCTCCTGCCCGGCCGCGACGGCATCTCCTGCACCGTGGCGGTCAAGCAGGCGCTGCCGAAAACCCAGGTGCTGGTGCTCACGGCTTTTTCGGACACGAATCTCGTGATGGCCGCCCTGAAGGCGGGGGCCAGCGGCTATCTGATCAAGCGGAGCGCACCGGAGGAATTGCTTCAGGCCATTCAGGATGTATGGGAAGGCGGCGCTCCGATGAGCGCGGCCATCGCCCGCCAGGTGGTGGAATCTTTCCATGAGGTCTCCTCGACGGCTTCCGGAGCCCGCGAATCACTGACGCCCCGGGAAGACGCCGTTCTGCATCTGCTCTCCCAAGGGTTTTCCACCAAGGAAATCGCCGAAAAGCTTTTCATCAGCTACCCCACCGTGCGTTTTCACCTGCGCCATATTTACGAAAAGCTGCACGTGAACAATCGCACCCAGGCGATCCTGAAGTATCTCGGGTGAGATCGCCCGCCTGTTGTGGTTTGATCAAGCGAGTGGCGGGTAGGACAGGCATGTTTTATCGCGCAATTGAAATACCCGATTCGGATAAAAGCCTTCGCTCACATGATTCAATATCCATTCCAGGCGGGATGGAATTGCATTGCGGTTGGGCTGCCGCAATGCAATCACAACAACGCCGGAATGCTCATCAAACAGATGTGGAATGGTGTGGAAGAAGTCACGATCCGTGGTCAGAAGTATGGCCTGAAGTCTCTGAGCCATTTGAAACACGGCTTCATCTTTCATCCCTTGGTCGATTGTTCCGCGAAAATCAAAAACCTCGTGTCCGGAAATCCGGAGAAACTGATGGGCGGCCTTCGGGAAATTCTCGTCGAGCAGAAATCTCATGGCACCGCATCATACTCGAGAACCTGATACCCGGTGACTCGCCCGGCGAACTCAAGTGCGGCGAAAATGTCCTCCTTGGAGATCGAGGGGTAATCCTCCAGGATCATCTCGATGGAATCTCCACCGCTTAATGCTCCGAGAATGGTGGATGCCAGGACGCGCGTATTCCTGATCACGGGCTTTCCGTGACAAACTGCCGGATCAATCTGAAGGCGCGAATCCATGAGTGAGTTGTGGCACAGGGACTCTTCATTCTCAAGGTGGAATTTTTGGCAGGACCGGGAATCGGGCTTTGCTGCATCCGCTGGTTCCGCCTCATTTGTCCGAATGACTTTGAATCCAATTTCGTGGAACCAATAGCAATCATCCAGATCTGCAAACGCATCATCCGAAATCCGGATCTGAATCATCGTTTGCCAATCGTGCGCTTGATCTGATCCCGGTCGAGAATCTTTGACTCGCCGCTCATCCAGTATATCTCCATGGGACCGGGGAACTTCAAAGCGATCAACGCGGCCGCGCAGCTCCTCCCAAATCGACCGCATGATCCGGAACTTCCCGTGAAGTGTGAACTGAGAAAGCCCGATGGCGCTCATGTAGCATTCCGCACCTGGATGCCGGGGATGTTCCAGTGTGATTTTTTGGCCGAACAGGAGAACCCGGCTACTTCGGCGCTGGCAGCGGCAGCGTCAACGCCACCGTCGTGCCCTCCGCGGACGAATCCGCCGTGACCCGGCCGTCGAGTTTCTCCAGCCGTTCCCGGAGATTTTTCAGTCCGTGACGGCCCTTCCGCTCCGCTGTCTCCTGGTCGTATCCCCGGCCATTGTCCCGGATTGAAATCCGCAACCCGTCCGGTCCCGCACCCATGCTCAGCCAGACCTCGGTCGCACCGGAATGTTTCAACACATTGTTCAGGCACTCCTTCATGGCCAGGAAAAGATGATGCCGCGTCACCGGGGAAATCTCCACCTGTGGCAAGTGCCCATGCATGTCCAGCCGGCAACGGATCGCCGTCCGACCGAAAAACTCCTGCGCGTATTCCCCCAGATAGTTGCAGAGCGAAGGCAGCCAGTCATACACGGGGTTCGTCATCCACACCGCCGAGTCCAGCTCCAGCGCCAGCGAGCGGATGCGTTCTCCCAGTTCCGCGGAAACTCCCGCATGTCCCTCGGGATGGGCCATTTCCGCCGCTATCATCCCTGCTTGTGTCAGCCCCGCGCCCAGGCCGTCGTGCAGATCGCGGGCGATGCGCTCCCGCTCCTCGTTCACCGCCCGCTTGCGTTCCAGCTCCACCAGCAGATGCCTCATCCGCCGCCGTTCCAGCGCCCGCGCCATTGCGAAAAGCCCCGCCAGCGCCGTCGCGGCCAGCATGCTCCGAAACCACCACGTCTCCCAATAGTGCGGCATCGCCCGCAGCGCCACCGTCGCCGGCACCGGACTCCAGTTCCCCCGAA
>CAZVSA010000040.1:13490-19468 GCA_964629955.1 uncultured Luteolibacter sp. | reverse complement strand
CCAATTCGCCACCGCCGTTCAGGAACAGGCAACGGGCCGAGGCCAGCGTGCCACCATGACGCTCCCCGATGGGTCGAGGGTCGTGCTGGCGCCGGGGCGCGCGGCGAGGACGCAAGGCTGCGGCGCGAGGCGGTGGATTTCCGGCTGGGCGCGCGGTACGAGCATTGGCTGCTCGATGAGTTTCAGGATACCAGCGGGGCGGACTGGACGGGGTTGTTTCCGCTGATCGACGAGGCGGCGACGGGCGGGGAAAGTACGGTGTTCATCGTAGGAGACCGCAAGCAGGCGATTTATGCCTGGCGTGGCGGGAATGTGGGGTTGTTCGATGAGGTGACAGGGAGGTATGCGCCGGAGCTGGAAATCGCGTCGATGGCGGATTCCTGGCGCTCGTGCCCGGAGGTTCTCGAACTGGTGAACCGCGTGTGCGGGGACACCGCGTGCATGCGCGGGCTGTTCGGAGATGCGGCCGGGGCCTGGCAATGGCAGGAGCATGTTTCCGCGAAACCGGTGGCGGGGCCGGAGAAACGCGGCGAGGCGCGGGTGGAAGTGGTGGGGGGAGGATTGCCGGAGCGGCTGGAGAGGCTGGCGGAAATCCTCGGCGAGCTGGAGGTGGGGAGGCGTTCCATGACCTGCGGCGTGCTGGTCCGCAGCAATGACAGGGTCCGCCAGGTGGCGGATTTTCTCCGCGAACAAGGGTTCGATGTGATCGAGGAGGGAAGAAGGGAGCCCGCGAAGGACAATCCGGTGGGGGTCGCGCTGGCGCATCTTCTGGTGTGGCTGGCGAATCCGGCGGATGCGTTCGCGAGGGAGGTGGTGGCGATGTCTCCGCTGGAGGATGCGTTGCGCGATCGTTTCGGCGAACATTGGCAGCAGGTTTGGGAGGGGCTTCTGGCCCGCGTTTCGGAGGTTGGTTTTTCGGGAATGATGGAGGAGGTGGTTCTCGCGTGCTCCGCAGGTTGGTCGGATTTCGGGCGGCGCAGGGCGGGGGACATCGTGGCGGCGCTCGCGCGGTTCGATGCCCGCGGAGGGACCAGCCCGGTGGAGGCGGCGGAATGGATCGGGCGGCTGGAAGTCAGCCAAAGCCCGGGCGCGGCAGCGGTGCAGGTGATGACCATCCACAAGTCGAAGGGCCTGGGATTCGATGCCGTCGTGCTCCCGGATGTGCCGGACGATTCGATTCCGGCGGCGAACCGTTTCGAGGTGGCGATGGGGGATGGCTGGATCACCCAGACGCCGCCGCAGTGGGTGCGTGAAATTCTGCCGGAGATGCGGGAGGCGGAGGGAAGATGGGCGAAGGCCCAGCGATACGAAGCGTTCTGCACGCTGTATGTGGCGCTGACCCGGGCGAAACGCGGGCTCTACGTGCTGCTCGGGCAGCCGCCCGCGAGCCGGAAGGAGCCGAAAAGTTCGCTTTCGGATTGGGTGGGGGTTTCGCTTGAGTCCAATGGTGTGCCGGGTGTGATTTTCCAGAGCGGATCGCCCGGCTGGCAGGCGAATGTGCCGGATTTCGTGAAGCCGGAGGTTGCGGAGGTTCCCGCCGGAGGGAAGGCGGTTCCACGAAGGGAGCGGATGAGCCCGAGTGCATCGGAAAAGCCGGTGAAGCGGGCGCGCTCCGGGGGGGCTGTTTTCGGGCGGGCGGTGCATGCCGCGTTCGAGTCCGTGGGTTGGGTGGATGAGGCCGGACCCTCACGGACGGGTGGTCCGGCGGATGAGGTGATTGCCGGATTGCTGGCGGCTCCGGAATGCCGCGGGTTGTTCGAGAGGGCGGGGCGGAAGGTGGAGCTTCTGCGGGAACAACCGCTGGAAGCCATCGCGGACGGGAAGTGGCTGAGCGGAGTGGTGGACAGGTTGCATCTGTTCCGCGACGAGCGGGAGGAAGTGACGCGGGTGGAGGTCATCGATTTCAAAACGGATGCCGCCGGGCCGGAGGAGATCGAAGCGCGCCACGGGGAACAGATGCGCGCGTATTGCGACGTGATCCGCCGCGTTTTTCCGAAAGCGGAGGTGGAGGGGATCATCGTTTCCACCCACCACCGGAAGAAGATTCCGATTTGAATTCAAGGAGCGTGGGCGTCCCGCCCACTTGTGCAGGGATGTGGGCGGGACGCCCACGCTCCTTGATTTCTCAAACCCCGATCGAACAAGGCGGTCTGACGGGGACGCCGTTTTTCGCGAAGTGGCGTTTCGCTTCCTCCACGGTGTGCGTGCCGAAGTGAAAAATGCTGGCGGCCAGCACCGCGTCCGCTTTGCCGTCCCGCAGCACGTCCACCATGTGATCGAGGTTTCCCGCGCCGCCGCTTGCGATCACCGGGATGCCGACGGCGGAGGAAACGGCGGCGGTGAGTTCGATGTCGTAGCCGGCCTGGGTGCCGTCGGAGTCCATGCTGGTGAGCAGGATTTCCCCCGCGCCCCTCCGCCAGACTTCCTTCGCCCATTCCACCGCATCCAGCCCCACGGGCGTGCGCCCCCCGTGGGTGTAAACCCCCCATTTGCCGGGGCCTTCGCGTTTCGCATCGATCGCCACGACCACGCACTGGCTGCCGAACGCCTTAGCCCCGGCGTCCACCAGGGAGGGATTTTTCACGGCGGAGGTGTTGATGCCGACTTTGTCCGCTCCGGCGAGGAGCATCTCGCGCATGTTTTCCACGGAGCGGATGCCGCCGCCGACGGTCAGGGGAATGAAGCAATGTTCCGCGGTCCTGCGGACCACATCCACCATGGTCGCGCGGTTGTCGGAGGAGGCGGTGATGTCGAGGAAGACCAGCTCGTCGGCCTGCTGCGCGTTGTAGGCGAGGGCGCATTCCACCGGATCTCCGGCGTCGATGAGGTCCACGAAGTTGACGCCTTTGACGACGCGGCCGCCGGTGACATCCAGGCAGGGAATGATTCGTTTCGCGAGCACGGCGGGAGCAAAGCCGGGGATGCCCCTTCCGCCAAGCAAAACGCCCGACCGTGAAAAAAACGGACGGGCGTTCTGGAAATCCGGAAAAGCGGGAAAACTCAGTCGAGCTTCGGTTTTCCGACGCGGCGGACGGCGCCGAAACGCTTCTGGAATTTGTCGATCCGGCCTTCGGTGTCGACGAACTGGGCGAGCCCGGTGAAGAACGGGTGGGAATCGGAGGTGATGCCGATGGAAATCAGGCTGTGTTCCACGCCATCAATGACTTCCTTCTTGTCGGAGGACTTGGTCGAGCGGGAGACGAAGCGTTTGCCGGTGGTCATATCGACGAAGACGACCGGATTGTATTGCGGATGGAGGTCCTTTTTCATTGGGAATGATGCGTTTGCCGCCACGTTTCCAACGCGCCGGGGCAGGGAGACTGGACAAAAACCGGTGACTGTCAAGCAAGCCCTTCTCCAAAAACGGGAAATTTTTCTCCCCGGTGAAATGTTCGCCACGCATTTGCGGAAGGTCCGTTTTTCCGAAGTAATTCCGCCTTGCGATCCGCGTCCCTCGTTTTTTTGGGTCGCTTTCGTTATCGGAATATGCTAGCCTCGTCCCGTTATGGCAACCACCACGAAACGCACCCGGTTCTCGCGCCGGCTCCCTGATCATGTCACCGACGAGCTTGTGAACGTCCTTTCCGAAAAGAAAGTGTTCGGTTTCAATGATCTGTTCGAGCGGGTTTTCGAGAACCTCAAACAACGCAACGCGGTCAGCGGCGGAGAAGAAATGCTCCGTTTGCGGGCATACGAGAAGCTTCAGAATCTTGTAACCCGTGGCTTGGTTGAGAAAATCGGCAAGGAATACAAGGGTACGGCACGTGTTCACGAGGCTTCCAGCGCCTATGCCGCTGCCCAGGAAGCTGCTGCTCAAGAATAAAAGTCCGGGACCGTACCGGTCCGGCTTCGGAAAAACCCGCGCCTTTTCCAAGGCGCGGGTTTTTTTTCTACCCACGCGGGGGAGCGCCCGTTAAAGACCGTGGCCACCGCCTCCGGTCCCCGCCCATGCCGCAAGATTATCTCCCCGTATTGTTCCAGGTGCTCATAGCCATCGGTTTCGCCGCGGTGACGCTGACCTTGAGCGTGGTTTTCGGCCGTTCCGGCAAGCGGAACGCGACCAAGGACGCCGCCTACGAGTGCGGCATGCTGCCCATCGGCGAGGGTGCGCCGCGCTTTTCGGTGAAATTTTATCTGGTGGCCATGCTGTTCGTCATTTTCGACATCGAGGTGGTCTTCATGTATCCATGGGCGGTGCAATTCCGGGATCTTGCGGTCCACCAGGGCCCGGTGGTTCTGGCGAGCATGGCGGGATTCGCGGGCATTCTTGCTTTTGCCTATGTTTATGCCTTGAAAAAGGGCGCTCTCAGTTGGAAATCATGAGCGCCCGCGTATGATCCACCACGTCGTCTTCCACGAGCTCGTTTCCGGAGCCGGAGCGAAGGTTGTGGAGGAGCTGACCCGGAACAGCAGGAGCCTGCTTTTGAAAATCCCGGCGGTGCTGGCGGTGAGATCCGGGAGGAACGTGGACCCGGCTTCCCAGTGGGCGTTTTTTTACGCGATCGAGGTGGAATCGCGGGCGAAACTGGAGATCGTGATGGACGATCCCTACTACCTGAAATTCATCGAAAAGCACATCAAGCCCCATACCTGCAACCGGTTTGCGATGGACTTCGAGCTCGATCCCTCGCGCGACCTGAAATATTCGTGAACCGGCGGGGTTCGCGGGGGATTTTCGTTTTCCAAGCGATTGAATCCACGGATTTTGGCATGATCCGGGCTTGAATCGGTTGCCGGGAACGCCCAACTTCCGCACCCCGGCACCGCCCGGTTTTTTTCACAAGCGATGGCTTCCCCGATTCAGATTCCCGATGACGCTCCTTTCACCCAGGAGCAACGTGTATGGCTTGGCGAGTTTCTTGCCGCATTGCTGGCCGGGCCGGGCCGGAGTTCCGCTCCGGCGGGACCGGCGGTTCCGGTAACGGTGCTTTACGGATCCCAGACGGGAAATGCCGAAGGGCTGGCGAAGAAACTTCTGAAACTTCTCAAGAAGGGAAATTTCGAGCCGGAAATCCATGACATGGCGGCGTACGACCGCGCCCGTTTGCCCGGGGAGAAGAACCTGCTGGTGATCACCTCCACTTACGGGGACGGCGAGCCGCCGGATCCGGCGGTGGATTTCCACGGCTGGGTGATGGGCGGGGAGGCTCCTTCGCTGGCGGGTGTCCGTTATTCGGTGCTGGCGCTGGGGGACACGGGTTATCCGGATTTCTGCAAATGCGGCATCGAGTTCGACACCCGTTTCGCGGACCTGGGCGCGGAGAGAATCCATCCGCGTGTCGATTCGGATGTCGATTTCGACGGCCCCTTCGCCGAATGGTCGTCCGCGGTTCTCGGCATTCTGGCGCCATCCGCTCCGGCGGTTTCTTCAAACGGAGCGTCGGTTCTCGATTCCCCGGATGCCGCTGAGACGGGATATTCAAAGCAGAATCCGTTTCCGGCTCCGGTTCTGAGGAATTTCAATTTGAACCAGGGCGGGGAAAAAGAGACGCACCACATCGGTTTTTTCCTCAAGGATTCGGGCCTCTCCTACGAAGTCGGGGATGCTCTGGGGGTTTATCCGGTGAACTGCCCGGCGGTGGTGGACGAGATCATCGCCAATCTGCCGTTCCGGCCGGGCGGCGTGCCGATACCCGGGGGAGGGGAGGTCAGCCTGCGCGACGCGCTGATCCATCACTACGATGTCGGAACCCTGAACAAGACGCTGATCCAGAAGTGGCAGCAGCGGAGCGGGTCGCCGTTCCTGCGGGCGCTCGTGGAGGCCGACGACCGCAAGGCATGGGACGATTTCTGCTGGGGGCGCGATCTCATCGATCTGGTCATCGACCATCCCGCGGATTTTTCCGATGGGGAGGAATTCGTCTCCGTGCTCAAGCGCCTTCAGCCGCGGCTTTATTCAATCGCTTCCAGCCCGAAAGCCCATCCCGGCGAGGTGCATCTTTGCGTGGGTATCGTTCGTTACGACACTTGCGGCCGCA
>CAZVSA010000040.1:3129-13480 GCA_964629955.1 uncultured Luteolibacter sp. | reverse complement strand
TTGGCGCGGCGGGCTCCGCGGGGGTTTACGTCCACACCAACAACGCTTTCAGATTGCCCGCCGATGGCAACGTGCCGGTGATCATGGTCGGTCCCGGCACCGGCATCGCGCCGTTCCGCGCCTTTCTGGAGGAACGGAAAGCGGCGGGGGCGAAAGGGAAAAACTGGCTGTTTTTCGGCAACCCGCATCGTGCCACCGATTTCCTCTACGAAGAGGAGATCAACGGTTATCTGGCCGACGGAACGCTTGCTTCACTGGATCTCGCGTGGTCGCGGGACCAGAAGGAAAAGCTCTACGTGCAGCACCTGATGTTGAAACAGGGCGCGGAGCTGTGGTCCTGGTTGCGGGACGGAGCCGCGTTTTATGTCTGCGGCGATGCCTCGCGGATGGCCAAGGACGTGGATGACGCTCTGCACAAAATCGCCGCCGAACACGGAGGAATGTCGCAGGAAGACGCGGCGGCCTACGTGTCCTCGCTTAAAAAGGAGAAACGCTACCTGCGGGACGTTTACTGAGGCGAAAAGAGGTTTTCCACCGGCAAGGCCGTGGCTGTCCGCCACTGGAAGCCGGATCTTTTGTCCTCCTGAATTCTCCAGGTTTCAAAAAATCCGGTTTGGTCGAACCGGCCCTATCCGGTTTCTTCACAAATTCCGACCATCCGGCTCACCGTGGCATTTCTATCCCGTCTGGGGGAGGTTGAATCGGAAGCTTTCATCATTGACAGTCAATCGATTCCGTGCAATCTGAACAAAATTGATAAAGTCCTCCTATGCTGTCATAGGTAACACGGTTCCGTGAGGGAGAACAAAGACTGTTAGCCAAAAAAAATGCTCACAATTCAACACTGTAAGGAGAGTCTTAGTCGCGCATACATCACCGCGATTGTTGGCCGCTCCCTGAACAACCTTTGGTGGGGGGCAGAGTATGATTATGGCGTTGATGGCTTTATTCGGAAGCTAGCCCGGCGCGGACACCGAGTGACGCAAACTGGCTTTGGATTTGATTTTCAGGCCAAGTCTACCACGAACTGGACCCAAGAAGGGAATGAAATCGTCTACGATCTCGAAGCCAAAGCCTACAATGATCTTGCAGAGCGATCCTCCGCACCCCGCGGCCTACCTCTGCTTCTTGTGCTGCTTTGTCTGGATCAAGACGATTCCCGCTGGCTGACCACCGAGCCAGATCAGATGATCCTCCGGAAGTGCGCCTACTGGTATCAGATTAATGGAACATTCACCCAGAATGCGAACACCCAACGAATAAGGATTCCAACATCGAATCTTTTCAATAGTTCGTCCGTTAACCAAATCTTGACTGACGTGGAATTCGGAGCCCTATTGCCATGAAGCCTGAAGAGATTAGAGACGTCTCCATCGACGACCTTCGTCGCTATCTGTTGGCACATTCTTGGCATACCGTTGAGCACCCGAATCGTCGGGTGCAGGTTTTTGAGCTGCGAGAGGGAAACGAAGTTGAATCTTCGCTATTACTTCCAGAATCAGATGTTCTGATCGACTCCGCACAAATGGTTTCAGAGGCGATCAATATCCTTTCTAGTATTCGCGGCATCACAACGGACAAACTTGTTCATCAGATATCAGGTTGGGATCGGGATGTTCTGCGAGCTCGGCTGTTTAGGCTCGCCGGGACAGAACGTTCGCTACCGTTGGATGTTGCTTCTGAGGTAATATCTGATCTCCGGCAATTCATCGGGTATTCAGCCTACACCGAACACGAGCCGAGACCTGCATTCGAGAAGGCAGGAGGGATTAGTCGGGATTTCGTTCATCAATGCAGATTTGGGCACACGTTTGCAGGGAGTTTCGGCATCACGGTAGAGTCTCCGGTACAAGTTGAGAATGTATTGCCGCTCGAAGGCTTCGCTCCCGAGATTCCGTTTGAGCGCCGTGTGTTTGAAAGAATTGCCCGTGGATTCCAGACGCTTAGAAGATCCGTAGAAGAGGATTCTCTTGATCCCTTGCTGCAGGGATACAAGACTGGCCTAAACGCCAACATGTGTCGCGCCTTGTCAGATGCATACGAGGCGGTGGATGGTAGGAGAATCGAATACGATTTTTGGTGGAGTACTGAGCTTGCATCTCACACAGTTGACTGGCAGCCCTTTATTTACGAGGGCAGAGCTTTTGAGTTCTCACGAGCTGCCGCGCTCGAGCTTGAGAAAGCCGAAGAGATTCCAGAATCAGTGATCGAAGGGCGCGTCTATGCTCTTAAGTCTGAAACACCACCCGATCTCGATGAGCAGCAGGAGTTTGAACACATTATCACGATGTATTGGGAACGCGAGAAGGGAGTGACGGTAGGCATTCGAGTGCCTTTAGCGCCCGATCAGTATATCGCTGCCTGTGATGCTCACAAGGAGGGCAGAAAGATTCGGATTCTGGGATACCCAGAGAAGCAAGGAAAATTTTGGACGTTAACGAAAGGGAAAGACTTTACGATTCTTCCAAAAAAATGAATTTGATTCGAGCCTTCTTTTCAAAATAAGCAACAAGTGGACCCAAAACCAAGGGCTAACAAGATTAGATGAGAAGACACGAAGGTTCCCGCTTGAAAGGCGGGCTACACTATCACTGCCATGAACACGCACATCCCATCGATCACCATTGCCTCGACCTCGGAGACAAGAAGCACGCCATTTGATTCGGTCCGCCGCCTTGCGGCTCTGTTCCCGTCACAAGGATTGGTCCGCGAAAATGGAACGGCGGCAACACCGTCATTTTTCCACGATCCGGCTGGCTTTTACCCTCGGAACAGCCATGAAATCCTGCCAGAAGACCGATTTTGCGCATTTTCATCCGACTTGATCCGTTCCTCGTATTCGTCTAGAATGCTGGCATGAGAGTTGAAGTTGAGGCCGAAGACGATGGTCGATTCATTGCCGAGGTTGCCACAATCCCCGGAGCAATGGTCTACGGGGCCACCGCGAACGAAGCAATTTTGAAGGTGGAAGCGCTGGTTCTCCGAATCCTGGCCGACCGGATCGAATCGGGCGAGGACTCACCGGAATTAGCTGATCTCTTCACGGTTTCCGCATGAGCACATGGGGTTCCGCCAAGGCACGAAAGGTTCTGAAAGCACTGCTGAAGATTGGGTGGTCGGTCAAGCGTGAGACAGGCGGCTCCCATCGTGTTCTCGAGCGCACCGATTGGCCTGATTATGTTTTTGCGTTTCACGATGGAACCGAGATTGGACCGCGAATGCTCGCTCGAATTTCAAAGCATACCGGGCTCGATCCCTCGGATTTGTAACTCCAAAATGATGAAGACGATTGATTGCCTGAAGCCTGTCATGAACCCCGTCATCACCGTCGTGACTACAATCCTGAACCCTGTTGCGGCGCGGCGCTCCCGGCAGCGGGTGTCAGTGCCCGGACGTTGGAAATGACAAGAGGATCACGAGCGCTTTTACTCGCAGGAATTCCGCTCGCTCTGATCGGGTTGACGATCTTTGCCATGATGCTTCCCATCTCCGATGGGCGGTCATCATTCGATGATCCGGTTACGCTCGGGTTGCCGCAAAATGCCACCCGGGTCATGTATTATGAATGCGGCTTTACCGACTGGTCCATGTGGAAGGCATACACGGCGGACGAGGCCACGGTTGAGAGCGCGGTCAAAAGGTATTGCGGACGGTCCATTTCGGAACTGAGGGACTGGACTCATCCGATGGATGTTCCCGTATCCCGACCGGAGCGCCCCGACAAACTCAACAAGGGTTATTGGGACGTGGAAAAAGTCCGTCAAGGTAAGAGCTATTCCGCCTTTGACGGTCATTCCGGCGTCGAAGTGTTGATCGACACGATTCGTTGGCGGATCTTTATCAGGCAATACACGACATGAAGATCAGCGAACAGGTTCGGCAATCCATTCAGCGGCGTTCAGAGTCATGATGTTTGGGTTTCACCCGGACGCCTTGGCTGAATACGAGGGAATCCCCCGTTTTCCGGGAATGGGCGATACGGAACAAGTGTTGAAAGAGTGCCGGAAATCTGTGTCGATTTCCGTCGAATGAAACGAAATCGAATTCCGGCGGGGCTTGTGGCGGCGGTGGGGGCTTTTGTGATGACGGCGGCGGTTGCGGAAGAAGGGTTGTCGCGCGACGAGGCGGTGGCGGAGATTCGTGCCGGGATCGAGGCGGCGCGGGCGGGGGAAGGTTCTTTTGATCTTCCCGTGGAATTGCCCGAAGAGGTGGCTGCCAACCAGGCTCCGGAAATTTTCAGGGGCGAGCTGGAGATCGGCGACAAGCGGATGCCTTATTCGATCCTCCGCAAGGGCACCCACAATCCGGAGGAGCCCGTGAATTTGTATTTCTGCCTGCATGGAGGGGGAAAATTTCCGGATGCCGGGGGGCCGCATGGCAGCCGGGCAAATGACAGGGAGTATGCCGTTCAGACGAGACTGGCGGCGGGAGTGTATCCCGGCCAAGGGGTGTTTTTCGTGCCCAGGATGGCGGATGACCGTCTCGGCCGCTGGTGGCACCGCCACAACCAGATCGCCTTCGATGCGGTGATCGATCATGCGATCCTTCATTGGAACGTTTCGCCCGACCGCGTTTATCTGGTGGGCATTTCGGAGGGAGGCTACGGCATCGGAATCCTCGCGCCATGGATGGGAGACCGGTTTGCGGGCGCGAACGCCATGGCTGCCGGAGTGGGTCTTGCGAATCCTCCGGCCAATCTGCGGAACCTCGCATTCAGGACCGATGTGGGGGAAATGGATACGGTGTACGAACGCCGGCCCATGGCGGAGGCGTTCCATCGGGAGCTTTCCCGTTTGCAGGATGCGGATCCCGGCGGCTACCGGCATCACCTGGGAGTGCAGAAGGGGAGGGGACACGGGATCGACTATTCGCAGGGCATCGCCTGGATCTCCGGGCATGTGAGACGCCCGTGGCCGGAGCGGGTCGTTTGGGTGAACCAGATTCTCGATGGCGGGCGCCGCGAACGGTTCCACTGGCTCTCGATGCCCGATGTCGAAGGGGAGGATGATTTGAGAATTGTCGCCACCGTGGACCGGGAGAAAAACCGGATCGTCATCGAGGCGGACAGGCTCGATGGCAGGAACACCGACGACAACCGCACCCACGGCATGGATGACGTCGCGGAGAGCGGGCGCACGCCGCTTTCCGGTGTCCGCATCGACCTGCTGCTTTCCGATGAGCTTCTGGATCTCGATCAACCGGTGCTTGTGTCATGCAACGGCGGGGTCGTTCACGAAGGAACGGTCCCCCGCAGCAGGGAGGTCATCCGGCAGGCCATTGCCAGCCGTCCCGATCCCTCCGCCTGCCCGGTCGCAATACTGATCATCCGGATTCCCGGGGCTCGGGATTGAAAAGGCATGGAATGTGCCGGGAGGGGGCTGTTTCTTACCAAGCCCGCTCCCCGCGTTCGTCATACGGCAGCCAGAGCAGACCCACCGATTCCACCTTCACGTCCGTCCGGGTGGGCTTGAGCTGCACTGTTTCCAATGCCAGGGATCCCGGATCGAAGGAGGTGGATATTTTTTCAATCCCGGCTTCCAGATCCGCTTCCACCGCGGCGATTTCGGCATTCACATCCGCGACTTTTTCTTCCGCGTGGCCCACGTCCTGATGTTGCTTGTAGGCGCTCCCGGCCCTGCCGAGCGCGGCGGTTCCCCGGGTGATGGTCTGTGCGCCCGCTTTCCTGCCCATGACGGATTTGAGAAAACCGCCAAGCAGGGATGCTCCGGCCTGCATCTTGGCGGTGGTCGCCTGTGTTTTCCGCCTCGCGAGTTGTTGCTCGGCGGTTCTCAGGCGGTTTTCGAGAGCGGAGATTTTCCGCCTTGCCGCGTCCCTCGCCTTTTCCACCGCGGCATCCCGGGCTTCCCGGGACTGGTGGGCGAGGCGCGACCGGAAATCCCCTTCGTCCTCGCCCCACTCGGACCATGCTTTCAATGCGGGGCAATGGAAAACGTCAGCCCGTTCGTTTCGGTAAAGCCAATCGGAAAATTCCTTTTCCACCTGTTTGTAATTCGCCGCGTTCATTGCAAACCCCGGCAGCTCGCCGAAGGAAGCGCCTTCCACGGGCGTTCCGGAGCCGTGGTCTCCCAAGTGGGGGGGCGGCAGGGTTTTCTCCCAGTTGATCCCGTTCGCGAGAATTGGATTCACAAGCCGGACGCTCCGGTTGCCGTCGATCCCGGCCCTCGACAGGCTGAAATGCACCGTTGCGGTCCGCAGCAGATGCGGCTGATAGATCGTTTCCCGTCCACTCGCCGAGGGGGGCAGAAAAATCTCGCGGACTCCGGTACCCACCGCCGGGCGTGCCATGCCGGTCGCCGGGGGAGCGGCGCTCGCGGGCATCGACATGGGATTTACAGTGGTTTCCGCGACGGTCCGGGACGGTTGCTCGAACGCATCGCGCTTCGGATCCATCAGGGTCTTGATCTGTCCCCGGGTCATCGGGCCGGTCAGGTAGCTCATCACCCATCTCACGTGGAACAAAACGGGACCGTCCTCGTGCACGTTGTTCATCAGGAAAACACGGTTTCCCAGGCCGGACAACAAACGCTCCATTTCCTTCCGGTTGAACTTCGAGGCCTGGGAGCCTGCCGCGCCTTCCAGCCCGTCCAGCACCCGAAGCTTGTCCCGTTCCGTTTGCAGGCGGCCGAGGAACCACGTGCCGATGTTGGAAAGCGCCTTGTAATCGAGATCCACCGGATTTTGCGTGGCCAGCAGGCAGCCCAGGCCAAACGCCCTCGCCTGTTTCAGCAAGGTCATCATCGGCCGCTTGGACGGGGGATTCGCGGTGGGTGGCAGATAGCCGAAAATCTCATCCATGTAGAGGAGCGCGCGCAGCGACGTCGTTCCCTTTTGCGTGCGCATCCATCCGAGCATCTGGTTGAGCAGCAGGCTGACGAAGAACATGCGATCCGTGTCACCGAGATGGGCGATGGAGAAAATGGAGATGCGGGGTTTTCCATCGGGCGCATGGAGCATCCGGGCGATGTCGAGCGGCGGGCCTTCGAGCCATGTGGAGAAACCGGGAGAGGCGAGCAGGGTGTTGAATTTCAAAGCCAATGCCTGGCGGTTTTTGGCGGGCATGAAGGATTCGAGGTCGATTACTCCAACTTTGTCGAAAGCGGGTTTCTGAATATGGCGGATCAGGTCTTCCAGCGTGAGGTTTTGTTTTTTCTCCCACGCTTTTTTAAAAATCGTCGAAACCAGCACGGCTTCGGGAGTTTCCGCGGCTTCATCCCGCACCCCTACCAGTGTGAGTAATGAAGTCGTCGTGTTGACGATCCGTTCCCCCAATAATTCCCGGTCTTCGATGATTTCCTCTGACGGCGCGGACAGAGAGGAAAGAATGGAAACCGGAATGCCCGCACGGCTTCCCGGCGTGAAAACATTGACATCCACTTTCTCTAACAGCGCCTTGATTCTCTCCGGCCCCTGCCCCCAGTCCGCGAGGCCCTTGCGCCACATCGCGGAGGTGTTTTCCGCGTGTTCGTCCGGCGTCACACCTTTTTTCGCGGCATCGTCCTCATTGATCCACGGGCGGAAGCTCGATGCCTCCAGCTCGGGAAACATCAGCAGCAGATTGGCAATGTCCCCTTTGGGATCGATCACGATCGCCGGAATGTGATCCATGGCGGCCTCCTCCAGCATCGCCATGCAGAGCCCGGTTTTTCCCGAACCCGTCATCCCCACGACCATGCCGTGGGTCACGAGATCCTTTGAATCGTACAGGACCAGATCGTCCTCCACCTTTCCCGCCCCGGGATCGAAAGTCTTTCCCAGATAAAATTGGCCCAATTTTTCGTAATCCATCGCTCCGGTGCTCATGGTGCCCGCATCATGCCAAGCACCCCGCAAACCGCCAGCAGGAAGAAAACCCTTCCCGCAGGATTCACTGTGCCATCCGCCGGAAACCTGGGCCATTCGGCCGCGACGGGATGGTTCCGATGAAATCCATCACCCGGTTTCTCATCGACAATCCGCCGTCCCTTGGAATGCTGTCATAAACCCGCCCAAGAGATGCCCGGATTTTCCCTTTTTCGATGCTTCGCCCCGGCCGCCTCGATGCTGCTGTTTTCCCAGCCGCTGCGCGCGGCCTACACCGAAGCGGACGCCGACCGGATCTTCGATGCTTTCAACCAGGCCTTTTACGTATCCCAAACCAACAACCGCGCCTACTACCGCGCAAGAACCAACAGCAACGACCAGAATTGGTTTTGGGAACCGGTGAACAAGATCGAGATGGTGGCGGACGTCTACGACCGCGCGCCCTCCCAGGACCGGCGGAACCGGCTGAACACCCTGTGCCGGGGCTTCGTGTCCCGGCACGGGACGAACTGGGCGTGGAATCAATACAACGACGACATCATGTGGGCCTGCATCCTTTTCGCAAGGGCTCACCGGATCACGGGCGACACTCAGTTTCTCAATCACTCGGTCTCCAACTTCCACATCGTCTGGAACCGCGCATGGGCGGCGCATCTGGGAGGCGGGCTTTTCTGGCATGGGACCAGCGGATCGAGAAATGCGTGCGTCAACAGTCCGGCCGCCATTGCGGCCTGCCTCCTCTACGACATCACCGGCGATCAGGATTATCTCGACAAGGCGCGGAGCCTCATCGCCTGGATGGATGCCACCCTCGTCGTGCACGCGACCGGCGCGATCGACGACCATATCCAGAGCAATGGAACCAAAGTGGGTTGGCGGTTCACCTACAACCAGGGCACCTATGTCGGGGCATGCAGCGCGCTCTACCGGATCACCGGGGAAATTCCCTATCTGGAAAACGCCATCAGGTCCACGCGCTACACCCGGGACAGCATGTGCAACGCCGCGGGCATCTTCCCCGATCACGGCACCTCGGGAGACGGGGCCGGATTCAACGGCATCGGCATCCGCTGGATCGCCCGCATGGTGAAGGACCAGGGGCTTTGGGACGAGTTCTATCCCTGGCTCAAGGCGAATGCCGACGCCGCATGGACCAGTCGCCGGCAGGCGGACGACCTGTCATGGGCAAACTGGAGGGCCTCCACCCCCGCTCCGCCGGAAGTTCTCCACTCGTTTGGTTGCTACGGTTCCGTGGTGGCCATGCAGGTGGTGCCGCCGGTTGATCCGTCATCCATTGAAGGGTTGGAAGGCCCGTCCGCCTTTGCCATCCACGAGGCGGAAAACGCCGCGCTCTCCGGCCCGCTGGTTTCGGTGGAACACCCCGGTTTCCGGGGAACGGGATACGCCGACTACGGAGCCGCTGTCGGCGAGACCATCACATGGACGGTCAATGCGGAAGCCGCGGGCAGCCATTGGATTTCCTTCCGCTATGCCAATGGAGGGACCACGAATCGTCCGCTCCGGGTGCGGGTCAATGGCTCGGTCGTGCAGGATCTTCCCTTCGGGGCGACGGGTGGGTGGCGGACGTGGATTTATACCCCCGGGATACTGGTCCCGCTGGCAGCCGGCCAGAACACGATCCAACTGGCCTCCACCATCAACAACGGGCCGAATGTCGATCTCCTCTATATCAGCGCGCCGCCGCCCCCGCCGCCGCCCGGTGCCATCGTGCTCTTCGACGGCACCGCGCAATCGCTCGCCGCGAACTGGAAACGGGACGAAAACGGCGGTGCGCCGAATTGGACCGTAGCCGCGGGCGCGATGGGCGTGGTGCAGTCGCCCGCGAGAAACGACATCTCCACGATCGCCGAATTCCGGGATTTCAAGCTCCACCTCGAATGGCTTTCGCCGCCCGGAGGACTGGGCCAGGAAGCGGGCAACTCCGGCGTGAAACTACAGGGTCGCTACGAAATCCAGATCCTCAATACTCCACGGGGCCAGACTCCCGCGTTGGACGGAGCGGCGGCCATTCATCAGCGGAAGGCACCCGACGGCAACGCCAGCCTCGGCGCGGGGCACTGGCAGAGCTACGACATTGATTTCACCGCGGCCCGTTGGGACGGAAACGTCAAACTCTCCGACGCCCGCGTGACCGTTCACTGGAACGGCGCGCTGGTGCATGACAATGTGGCGATTCCCGAACCGACGGACTCCTCTCCCGCGGAAGCGCCCGGCCTGCACCCCATCCTCCTGCAAGCCCACGGCAGTGCCGCCAGCGGTCCGGTCCGGTTTCGCAACGTGTGGGTGATTCCCAAAACCAGCGCGATTCACGAAGCCGAAGACGCGATCCTCGCTGGTCCGTCCATCATCACCGGGAACAGCGCACACAGTGGCGGACGCTATGTCGATTACGGAACCGCGGTCGGCGAGACCATCACCTGGATTGTCGAGGCGGAAGAAACCGGCGATCACTGGATCTCCTTCCTCTACGCCAATGGGGTCGCCGGCAACCGGCCTCTCGATCTCGCGG
>CAZVSA010000040.1:0-3119 GCA_964629955.1 uncultured Luteolibacter sp. | reverse complement strand
CGTCTCACCCGGCAGGTTCCCGCCCACCATCAGCACCACGCCGAACTCGCCCAGCGTGTGCGCAAACGACAAAACCGCCGCCGCCACGATCCCCGGCAGCCCCAACGGCAGCGTGATCCAGCGGCTCCCCTTCTCCGGGAGCGGCGGATGGCAGGACTGGATTTTCACCAACGGGATCACGGTTCCGCTGGAAGCCGGCCGCAATACGATCCGGCTCACCTCCACCATCACCAACGGACCGAACATCGACTACCTCTACCTCAGCGGACCTCCCAAACCCCCGCCGTCCGAAGCCATCGTGCTCTTCGACGGCACCCGGGAATCCCTGGAACAGCATTGGGTGCGCGATGCGGATGGAAGCACGCCGAACTGGACCGTGGCTCACGGAGCCCTGGGCGTGGTGAATTCCCCGGCGGGCAACGACATTTCAACCATTCCCGGCTTCGAGGATTTCCAGCTCCATCTTGAATGGCTTTCGCCGCCCGGAGGTTCGGGGCAGGAAGCCGGAAAAGCGGGCGTCAAACTGCAGCGCGGTTACGAGATCCCGATCCTCAACACCCCTCCGGGCCAGGCGCCGTCCATGGATGGAGTCGCCTCCATTTACCAACAGAAAGCGCCCGACCGGAACGCCAGCGCCGGAGCGGGGCACTGGCAAACCTACGACATCGACTTCACCGTCGCCCGCTGGGATGGAAATGTGAAAATTTCCGACGCCCGGATCCGGGTCTATTGGAACGACATGCTGGTTCATGACGATGTCGCCATCCCGCAAGCCACCGGCTCATCCCCGGCGGAAGAGTCGCCGGGATTCCATTCCCTCCTCTTGCAGGCTTACAACAACAACGCCAGCGGACCGGTTCAGTTCCGCAACATCTGGGTGCTCGGCGAATCCTTCCTGCCCGGTCCCTCCACTCCGGCGGAGTTCTGGAACGAATGGCTCGATCTCGCGGGCCTGGAAGGCGGTGACCGCGACCCGTCGAAGGACTCCGACGGAGACGGCCTGTCCAACCTCTGGGAATACGCGAGCGGCGGAAACCCGAAAGCGCCGGATCTTGCCGGCCCCGAAGGCGAAAGCCGCGTTCCCCGGATGACGCTTGTGGAGGACGGCGGCGGGCGCTTCGCCGAGTTCACGTTCCTCCGCCGGGCCGACCATGAGGAACGGGGACTGGCATTCTCCGCGGAAACCTCCACCACGCTCGACCCGGGCCAGTGGACCGGGCGGACGGTCACCCTGTCCGGTTCGCCGGAACCGGTGGGAGATGGAACCCTTGAGCGGGTAACGGTCCGCGTCGATCTGCCATTGCACGGGGAACCTCGCATGTTCCTCCGGCTCCGGGCGGACATCAACGGCGATTGATCCGGCTCGCGTCCGCACAAGGAATCATGTCCGGCCGGTGGCGGGCTTCGAGGCGAAATAACGGCGGTAATCGAGAGGCCGGAGGCCGGTGGCCTTCTTGAAGCGCTTGGTGAAATAACTCTGGTCGTAGAACCCGCAGCCAACCGCCACCTCGCTCAGGGGAACGGTCGTGCGTTCCAACTGCTGCCGCGCCACCTGGAGCCGCACCTCCAGAAGATACTCGCCGGGCGACCTGCCGAAAAGGCCCCGGAAAAGCCGCCGGAACTGGCTCGCCGAGAGATTCGAAAGACGCGCGAGATCGTCTATCGTGACAGGCTCGTCGTAGTGCCGCAGGACATGATCCATCGCAGGAGTAAGCCGGGCGTAGCTCTCCGGAGCCTGCCCGGCATACTCGTAGGGGCGCATGACGCCGGCGATTCCCGTCACTTTCCGCCCCTTGGAAAAAAGCGGGATCTTGCTGCAAAGATACCATCGCGGCATGCCCGACGCACCGGGGACGAGCCAGATCTGATCCAGGAGGGGCCGGCCGCTTTTCATGACCATCTGATCTTCGGCAATGTACTGCCCGGCCAGTACCGGAGGGTGGAAGTCCCAATCCGTCCGGCCCTTCATTTCCTCCGGGCTCCGGCAATTATGGAGCTTGCACAGCGCCAGGTTCACTTCCACGAAGCGATGTTCCGCGTCCTTCCAGAACACGAAAACATCCGGGACCAGGTCAAACAGTGCGCCGAATACCTCGTGCTCCCGGACAAGCCTTTCGCCACCGGCCCCGGCCCCCCAATTCTCCGAGAATTCACTCATGCGCGGAAAATACCAAAAATTGCACGCCGCTTCCAAGACCTTCCGGCGAGAATCTGATGAATTCATCCTATCCCGGTAGCGCACGGGCCGTCCCACTCCTTCCGCCCGCCGCTGCCGGACTTCAACCAACCCATCCGCCACCAAATGAAAATCCACTCCCTGCTTGCCTGTGCGGCTTTGTCCGCTCCTGTCGCGACCATGACCGCTTCCGCGGCGACGATGGTGGCATCGTACCAGCAACTCGCCGCCGATGGCTCCAATGTGGCGGCCGACGGCACCATCTTCACGAGCGTCTCCTACGGCGGCAGTGTTTCCGACCCGCGGGTGATCGGCGGAGTCGACTGGAACTCCTTGATCGGCGGGGTCGATCAGACTCCCGGCTGGGCGAATCCGAGCTTCAATTTCATCAACGACCGGAATTCGGCCAGCAGCTTCTACTCAGGCTCCCCTGCCCTGAAGGCCACCACGGATGACATCATCTACAATTCCACGATGACCCTGGGCATCAATGGTCTGACGATCGGCCAGGCCTACCGCGCCCAGTTCATCAGCTACGATGCGGTCCAGTACAGTGTGGGGAATCAGGACGCCGCGAACCGCACCCAGATGCTGAGCTTCAGCAACAGCGCGGACACGCTCCTCTTCCAGCAATTCCTGAATGACAGCGCCTCGCAGAGTTCGGTTGGCGCCGCTCTTGTGACGGTCGAATGGGTGGCGGACGACAGCTGGATCGGCTTCACGTTTGCCGCCACCGGCACCAATGACAATGCCATCCTGAATGCGTTCGTGATCCAGCAGATTCCGGAGAGTTCCTCCGTGGCGCTCGGCCTGCTCGGGACAGTGGTTTTCCTGCGCCGCAGACGCTCCTGACCGCTTTGGAGTATGCGGCGGCATGTCTGCATGCTTCAGGTTGCTGGCGCGTAATGTAGAAATTCAAGGAGCGTGGGCGTCCCGCCCACTT
>CAZVSA010000039.1:2614-19608 GCA_964629955.1 uncultured Luteolibacter sp. | reverse complement strand
GGCGCGAGCTTTCCCAGGCCGCGCCCGTCATCACGCTCGTCCATTTCCCCCAGAAGCGGCCCTTGCGGGAAATTCCCCACGCGCGGCTCGCCGCGACCGAGGGGGTGAAGGCGTCCGCATCCGAAACCGTGGAATGCACCCCGTTGTTGATCTGCCAGAGGCCCCGGCAATGACTGACCACGAGCCCCTGGCCGCCGCCCGGCAACGGGTGGATCTGGCCTACGGGAAGCATCGTACCATCATAGGCGGAGATCGTCGCCATCACCGGCTTGCCGTTCGCATGGTGCATGGGCAGGCCGTCGCCATCCAGCACATGCAGGTTGTTGCACACCGCATCCGGGTCGAAGGAGGACTCCGCGCTCGCGGCAGCCACCGCCGCCACCAGCGATCCTCCACGAAAGCCCGCGTCGTAGGCGAGTTGGGCGACCTGCGCCGCCGTCAGCGGCGGCTCGTTCGCCGCGACCCCGCCGCTGCCTGCAAGAAACACGGCGAGGAAAAAACGAAGCGGACGCCGCCACCAGCCGCTTCGTACGGGATTACCTGTCATCAACCGATTTCCCTATCCTAATTTTCGGTCCGGCGCAAGCGGGACGGCGTCACGTCCCGGAACTCGTTTGGGGTCTTGCAAAATGTTTGGGATTTCCAAAGGCGGCGGCTTTTTTGCCATTCAGGCCCTCAGCACACCTCCATCACCATCAGCGGAGGATTCTCAAGAGACTCCCCCACCCTCATTCCCAGCATTTTCTGATAAAGCGCGCTCGCGGGCGCCAGCAATGTCACATCCGCCCCCTCCATCGGCACCACCAGCCCCCCGCCCGCCGGAGCCAGCAGGTAATGGATGGTTTCCCCGTCCAGATCCGTTTCCACCAGCGCGCCCGCGTCGATGGCATCTTCCATTTCAAAGTCCGGCAACGTCAGATTCTCGAATAGCCCGACAGTCTCCGCAAGTTCCCCGGCCATCCGCGCCTGCCCCGCCGAAAGATAGGACGCTTCCAGACTTCGCGTGTCATATTTCCCCTCCGCCTTGCTGCCGGGATCGGTGGCCGCGGCGCGGGATTCGGATGCGGCGTTCGCCAAACGTTCGAGGCGCTGGCGCAGCATCAACCGGATTTCATCGAGGAGAGCGTCCTTCGTCATCGGAGGGAGAGCCTTGCCGGATTCGGGAGAGGAGGCAAGATTCCTCTCCGTGATCCGAATCTACGCTTACAAAAACTGCGACACCTGCCGGAAAGCCCTCCAATTCCTCAAAGCGCATTCCGTGCCCCACGAGGTCATCGCGATCCGCGAAACCCCTCCCTCTCCCCGGGAGCTGCAAGCGGCCCTCGACTCCACCGGCGGGGATCTCCGGCGGCTGTTCAACACCTCGGGAGTCGATTACCGCGAAATGAACCTGAAGGAGAAACTCCCCCGGATGACTCCCGACGAGGCGATCGGGCTTCTTTCCGGCAATGGAAATCTCGTGAAGCGGCCTCTTGTCATCGGAAACGGCATCGTGCTTGCGGGCTTCAAGGAAGAAGAATGGCGTTCCGCGCTTCCGCGGCTTGCATCCGAGTGATTCCCGCCACAGATTGGTCATCCGTATGAAAGCCGATTGGAGCCGCCGCCATTTCATCCGTTCCACCGCCGGGAGCGGTCTTCTCGCCATGGGAGGTCTGGGCGGCCTGCCCCGGGTTTCCGCCGCCGAGGTGAAGATGGACCCGCAGGCCGTTCGTTTTCATCCCGAGATCGAACCTCTGGTGAGGTTTCTGGAGGAAACCCCGCGCGAGCGTCTTCTTGAGGAAGCGGGAGCCCGCATCCAATCGGGAACCACCTACCGCGAAATCCTCGGCGCATTGCTGCTTGCCGGCATCCGCAACATCCAGCCCCGTCCCGTCGGCTTCAAATTCCATGCCGTGCTGGTGGTCCACTCCGCCCATCTGGCGAGCATGAACTCGCCGGATGAAGACCGCTGGCTGCCGATTTTCTGGGCGCTCGATCAGTTCAAGGTCTCCCAAGCCCGCGATGTGGAGGAAGGGGACTGGACGATGGCTCCTGTCGACGAGAAATCCCTGCCGGAAGCCTCGAAGGCCGCCGCGCTCTTTGCCGAGGGCATGAACGAATGGGACGAGGAAAAGGTGGACGCGGCCGCCGCGGCTCTCGCCCGCAGCGCGGGAACGAGGGAAATCTTCGATCTGTTCTGCCGCTTCGGCGCGCGCGACTACCGGGACATCGGCCACAAGGCGATTTACGTGGCCAACAGTTGGCGCACGCTGGAAACCATGGGCTGGCACCACGCCGAGCCGGTGCTGCGCTCGCTCGCATACGCGATGCTCCAATACCGGGGGGAAAACCCTGCCGGGCGCGACTCCCTCGCCGACCGCCCCGGAAGAAAGAACATCCTCCGCCTCAAGGAGCTTCGCGACGACTGGACGATCGGCCACACCCTGCCCGAAACCACCGCCGCCATGCACATGTCCCTCCGCACCGAGGATTGGGACGCCGCGGCTCAAACGGCAGTCGAACTCATCAACCGCGGAAGTGCTCCGCAAGCCTTGTGGGACGCGATGTTCCAAGCCTCCGCGGAGATGATGATGCGCAAACGGGGAATCGTCAGCCTTCACGCAGGCACCACCACCAACGCGCTCTACCACGAGTTCACCCATGCCGCGGACGACGAGACCCGGCGCTTTCTCCTGCTGCAATGCGCCTCGTTCCTCACCTTCTTTCTCGACGACGCGGAGGCTCAGGAAGGAATCGAGATCGACCGCTTTGAACCGGCGCACATGGAGAAACAGGGACCGGAAGCATTGGTGGAAATTTTCGACAACGTCGGGAAAAACCACATGGAAGCGGCGGGAAAAACCTTGGCATATCTCGATGCCGGAGGTGATCCGAAAGCCTTCACCGATTTCGCCCAGCGCATGATTTATCTGAAAGGGCGGGATTCCCACGACTACAAATACAGCAGCGCGATCATCGAGGATTTCCGCCACCTTTCCCCCGCGTATAGGAACCGCTTCCTCGCGGCCAGCGTCCATTGGCTGAAAGGCTCCGGCATGGAGGACAGCCCTCTCGTCGCCCGCAGCCGCGCCGCGTTGTGACCGCGTTCCCGCCCCGCACAAGCCGCGTGGCATACCGGGAGGTCCAGCGGTTTGCTCTACGATCGGGAATCCGGGCAGAATGTCCGGCCCACGTGACGCGGGCATTCCGCCAAAAGTGTTATGAGAATCGTGGCTGCAACGCCGGAGGCGGATTTCCATCCGGTAGGGACGGACCGCCGGGCCGTCCCACTTTTTCCCGATTGGTATGGCATCCATCCCGGCCCTTCCGCTTTCTCCGCCAAATACAGCCCCACCCGCTGCGGAGAGAGAGTCACGGCGCGCCCGGCGGTCACGCCCTACCTGCCGGCCTTCGCATCTGCCGTCCCGCATGGAAGACAGCCCTCTCGTCGCCCGGAGCAGGGCCGCGTTGTGACCGCGTTTCCATCCATGAAGCGCGTTTGCGGCTGATTCTGGCAAGATAGGGGAACGCGGAAACCATGCCGGTGCTTGAACGATCCAGGCACGCCCGCAAGGTAAATGGAGTTTTCCGATGCAAACCCCTCTTTTCATCCGCGCCCTGGCGCTCGCCATTGCCCTGTACCCGCTGCGGGCGGCGGCGGACGCGCCGGATGGCGTGGTCACTTTCAACGAACTCCACTACAACCCCGTCGGCTCCCAGGAAGGTGAATGGCTGGAACTTCACAACCAGATGGCGGTCAACATCGACCTCTCCCGCTGGTCGCTCGCGGATGGCATCCAGTTCACATTTCCCGCCGGAACCATCATCGAAGGCGGCGGGCATCTCGTGGTGGCGAAGGATCCGGCGCATCCCTCGCTGGCGGGCATCCCGGGTGTCCTCGGCCCTTACTCCGGCAACCTCTCCAACAGCGGCGAAACCGTCGACCTGCTCAGCCCCACCATGCGGCTCATGGACCGGATCACCTACGGCGAGGACGGCAATTGGCCCGTGGCCGCGGACGGACTGGGATCAACCCTCGCGAAGAAGCATCCCAACACCGCATCGGAGCCTCCGGAAAACTGGACCGCATCCCTCCTCCCGGGCGGAACACCCGGGGCCGTGAATCATCCCACCGCCGACGGACCCGTCCTGCATCCGTCCGTCGGGAGCAACGCCGTCTGGCGGTTCCATGATGGGGCGGGCGCTCCTCCGCCGGCCTGGAACGGCGCCGTTTTCGACGATTCCATGTGGCAGGAAGGCCAGGGCCCGTTCGGCAGCGGCGGCCAGCAAGGCATCCTCACCATCACCGGCCCGCTGGCGTCCCGCTATGAAGCGCACGACATATCGGGAGTTTCCAATGGAGAAACATTCGCCCTTTGGCCGGACAACCACACGGCGGACGGTTCCGCCCAGGATGCGACCTCGGGAGGAAATCCCACATATATCTCCTCCGCCACCCCTGCCTCCGGCCCCGCCGTGAGGTTCGGTGGAAATGATCGTTTCCATGCATCGATATCTCCGGGAATTCCGGGAAATTCCGGCTTCGCATACTTCATCGTATGCCGCGCGAACGGCCCTCAATCGAACGGAGGACTCAGTGACGGCTCCGGCGCGTATCTCTTCGACCGCGATCCCGGGTCTTTCGACAGCCCTCTCGCTTCTCTCAAAGCGGTCGGTGGACGCTATGGTTTTCAGAAAAGACACGACAACGGGAGTGGCATCGGAGGCCCGTTGTCCGACACTCCGATCTCGTCCGATGATTTCCAGATCGTCGCGATCCGCAGAAATCCCGCCGCCTCCCGGTTTGAAATCTGGGTCGATGGCAGGTTGGAAGACACCACTCCGGACAACGGCTCTCCCCTCACCCCCCAGCCGCTTGTCATCGGCCGCCACGGTACGGGCTCAAACAACGGCTTCAACGGAGACATCGCGGAAGTCCTCGTGTACCGCGAGGCCCTCGACGACATGGATTTCCTCGCGGTGGGCTCCTACCTGCAATCCCGCCACGGGCTGGAAACCGATTTTCCCGAGGGCGTCCACACGGAGATCGCGGCCACGCCCACCCGTTATTTCCGCCAGACTTTTTCCTTTTCGGGAGATCCCTCCAACAGTGTCCTGCGGCTGGAACATGCCGTCGCGGACGGAGCGGTATTTCATCTGAACGGTCAGGAAATCGCCCGCACCAATCTTCCGGAAGGAACGATCGACCACGAAACGCCCGCATTGGAGGATGTCCCCTCCCCCTCATCGAGCGGCATCCTCCAGCTCCCGGCGGACGCGCTCGTTCCGGGAACGAACGTGCTTTCGGTATCCCTTCACAGCTCCCCGTCGGATACCACCGGCTTTTTCACGGCAAAGCTCTCGGTTCTCGAATCCCCGCCGGAACCCGGGCAGGAATCCGGCCTCCAGCTCAACGAGATCGCCGCCGCCAACGGCTCGTCGTTCTTTGTTGAAATCCGCAATGCCGGCAATGCCCCCGTCAACCTTGCGGGCCACCGCATCGTGCGGGCCGGAACCCTCAATCAATCTTTCGATCTGCCCTCCCATTCCCTCGCCGCGGGGGAACTCCAGAGCTTCAGCGAATGGGAACTCGGGTTCCGGCCCGTTTCCGGCGATCAGATCGGATTGCTCGCCCCCGGAGGAGCGGTCCTTGACGCGCGCGTTTCCACGAACCGCCTCCGCGGACGCAGCGATGCATACCCGGACAGATGGATCTTCCCTGCAACCCCCACGCCCGGATCTCCCAACGTTTTCAACCTCCAGCATGATGTCGTGATCAACGAGATCTGCTATCATCCGCCCGATCTCCCGGCCGTTCCCGGCACCCCTCCCACCACCGGCAGCGTCCCCCTGCTTTCGTATAACTCCGCCTGGCGCTACAAATCATTCGGGGAGCCTCTCGGTTCCGGTTGGGCCGCGGAGAGCCATCCCGTCGGCGGCACCTGGCAGAGCGGCGCGGGCATCCACGCTTTTTCCACGACCTCCCTCCCGCTCCCCATCGGCACCGCCCTCGGCAATCCGATGCAAAACAATCCCTATCTCATCACCTACTATTTCGAGACCGACATCGAGCTGTCCGCCGCGGACGCGGAAACCCTGACTCATTTCCAATGGAACCAGCTCATCGACGACGGCGCGGTGTTTTATCTCAACGGCACGGAGATCCGCCGTTACAACATGCCGACCGGCCCCGTCACTTCCGGCACTCTCGCCGCCTCCGGGGTTGCCACGCCATCGATCACCGGCCCGTTCACCGTGGAAATCCCCCCGGGCCTCGCCGTGGCCGGGCAAAACCGCCTGTCCGTGGAAGTCCACCAGGCGTCGGTCAACAGCAGCGACATCGTGTTTGGCATGGAGCTTTCCGCGATCGTCACCGTCGATCCGGGCACGCCGGACATTCCCTTGCGCCGTTCCGAAGAGCAGTGGCTGGAACTGCACAACCGCGGCGAAAGCAGCGTCAATCTCTCGGGATGGAACTTCTCGGAAGGCATCACCTACACGATTCCCTCGGGAACGCATCTGCCGCCCGGCGGTTATCTGATCGTTTCCAACGACCCGTCGCGCCATCAGGGGCTCCCCGTCGTCGGACCTTTCTCCGGAAACATTTCGCGGAGCGGGGAAACCCTTCTGCTCCGGGATTCGTTCAACAACCCCGCGAATCTCATTTCCTACAAGGACGGAGGGCGCTGGCCTTCCGACGCCGACGGCGGAGGAGGCACCATGGAGCTGCGCGATCCCAGATCCGACAACAACAACCCGGATTCCTGGGCGGCCAGCGACGAATCCTCCCGGCATTTCTGGGAGACCCACAGCTATCGCGGCGTCGCATCCTCCAGCTCCGTGGGGCCGGACAACCAATGGCGGGAATTCATATTCGGGCTCCTCAACAACGGGGAAATCCTCATCGACGACATCCAGGTGATCGAAGATCCCGACGGGGCCGCCATTCCTCTCATCCAGGGCGGCGATTTTGAATCGGGACCGGGAGCATGGCGTTTCCTCGGCAACCACCGGGACGCCAACATCGTTCCCGATCCGGAAAATCCCTCCAACAACGTGCTCCACCTCCGTGCCACCGGCGCCACCGAGCACATGCACAACCATGTGGAAATCACGCTTGCGAACAACCTCTCCATCGTCAACGGAAGGACCTACGAAATCTCTTTCCGCACCCGCTGGCTGCGGGGCTCGAACCTTCTCAACACGCGGCTGTATTTCAACCGCCTCGCCCGGACCACCATGCTCGACCGCCCGCTCGCGCTCGGCACCCCGGGAGTCGCGAACTCGACGGCGGTTCCCAACATCGGCCCGGTTTTCACCTCCCTCACCCACACCCCCGCCGTTCCCCTGCCCGGCGAGGATGTCATCGTCACCACCCGCGCGGCCGATCCCGACGGCATCGGCGAACTCACCCTGCACTACTCCGTCGCGGGCGGGGACTACGAATCGCTGCCGATGGCCACGGCGGATGGAATCATATTCACCGCGGCGATCCCCGGGCAGCCCGCCGCCGCGGTGGTCCGCTTCCACGTCGCCGCCACGGACGCCGCGGAGCCCCCCGCCCTTTCCCATATCCCCGCGGGAGGCCCTGCCTCGCACGCCCTCTATCAGGTGAACGACGGCCTGGCCGCCACCAACGGCCTGCACAACATCCGGATCATCATGGACCCCGCCGACAAGGCGTTTCTCCACCAGCCCAACAACGTCATGAGCAACGGCCGCATCGGCTGCACGGTGATCTACAACGAAAGGGAGGTGTATTACGATGTGGGCGTCCGGCTGAAAAGCAGCCAGCGCGGCAGGCAGGTCGCCAGCAGGGTCGGGTTCAATCTCGGATTCAACAAGGACCAGTTGTTCCGCGGGGTGCTCCGCACCATCGCCATCGACCGCTCGGAAGGACAGATCACCGGCTGCCAGGAAATCCTCTACGATCACATGATGGCCGTCTCCGGTGTGGTTCCCGCGGAATACAACGACCTCGTGAAAGTGATCGCGCCCGATCCCGCCCACACCAGCACCGCGATCCTCCAGCTCGCCCGCTTCGGCAATGATTATCTCGATTCGCAGTTCGAGAACGGAAGCACCGGCACCGTTTACGAATACGAACTCATTTACTATCCCACCACCACCGACTCCAACGGCTACAAGCTTCCCCAGCCCGACAACGTGGTGGGCACCGCGATCACCGATCTCGGGGATGACAAGGAAAACTACCGTTGGAGCTACCTGACAAAGAACAACGAGGATGCCGACGACTATTCCCGCATCATCGCCATGGCCAAACACTTCACCCTTTCCGGCACGCCATTCCTGCAAGGGATCGAGGATGTCATCGATGTCGATCAATGGCTCGGCGCGCTGGCGGTTTCCTGTGCCACGGGAGCCGGGGATTCCTTCTTCTCGAACTCCCGCCACAACGGGCAGTTCTACGCCCGTCCGTCCGATGGCCGCGTTCTTTATTTCCCCCATGACATGGATTTCTCGTTCAGCGCCACCATGCCGATTTACACAAACCAGGAACTGCAAAAACTGGTCGCGAATCCCGTCTACAAACGGGCATATCTCGGATACCTCCATCATATATGCACCACGGTTTTCAATCAGAGCGGCATGGCTCCGTGGACCGCCCATTACGGCGGCCTTCTTCCCGGCGAAAACTTCCCCGGCCACCTCTCCTATATCAACAACCGCTCGAACTACATCCTGAACGCGGTTCACAACGAACTCGCCCCCGTCACCTTCGCGATCACCACCAATGGAGGGCAGGACTTCACAACCAGCGAAAGCCCCGTGACGCTTTCCGGCCAGGGCTGGATGGACGTCCGGGAAATCCGCCTCGCCGGTTCGGAGGTTCCTCTCGATGTGGTCTGGAACTCGATCAGCTCGTGGCAGGTCCTGATCCCGCTGGGAGCCGGACCGAACCCCATCTTCCTCGAAGCATGGAACCACGCAGGCCAATTGGTCGGCAGCGACAGCATCGTGGTGACCAATTCCGGCAGCACCTGGATCCCCTCCGCCGACAACCTCGTCATTTCGGAAATCCATTATCATCCCGGCGCGAGCCAGCTCACCGAGTTCATTGAATTTCTCAACATCTCGCCCTCCATCACGCTCGATCTCAGCGGCATCTCCTTCACCAGTGGAATCACCTTCACCTTCCCGAACGGCACCTTGCTCTCGCCGGGCGAAAGAATCGTTCTGGCAAAAGACCTCGCGGCGTTCACCGCCACCTACGGCTCCGGAATCCGGGTGGTGGGAGGCTATCCGAACAATCTCGACAACGCGGGCGAGAACCTGACCCTGCGCAACGCCGATGGAGCGATCATCCGCTCGTTCGCCTACAGCGACCAACCTCCCTGGCCGGTCGCCGCCGATGGAAACGGCTGGTCGCTCACCCTGATCGATCCTTTCTCCAACCCCAATCCCGCCAATCCGGCAAACTGGCGCGCCAGCTCCATTCCCGGAGGAAGCCCCGGTTACGACGACACCCTCAGCTACGAGGATTGGAAAGCCGCCAACGGCAATCATGATGACGAGGACGACATCGACGGCGACGGTTTCAACACGCGACTGGAATACCACATGGGAGGAAATCCCAACCTCCGGGAACCCCACCTCGCCCCGGTCTTCACCATCATGCCGGATGGCGGGCTGAGCATCTCCGTCCATCGCTCCGCCTCCGCGACAGGAGCCGTCATCCCGGAATTTTCAACCGATCTCCATCAATGGGAAGCGGCGGGAACCCAGGCCCTGACCAGTCAAATCCGTTCGCAGAACAATCCCGCCATCGACCGGCTCACCTTCCGCATCCCGCCCCCCGCGGAAGGCGCCCGCCTTTTCGTGCGTTTCGCATTCTCTCCATGAGGAAGAGTCTGAAAGTCGAAGGTCTTAAAGTCGGAAGGTCGGAAGAGTTTGGAATCGGGAGTGGTTTGGTGATGGGGGACTTTCAGACTTTAAGACCTTGAGACTTTCAGACTCTTCCCTTCGACGTTCAATGTTGGACGTTCGATGTTCGATGTTCAACATTCAACCCATGTCCGTCCGCAGAGCGATCCCGGCCATCATCGCCGCGGGAGTGCTTCCCCCGGCGGGCGCGGAGCCGCTCCCTGTCTATCAGCCCTATCAACCCGATCTCCACACCCTCCACCTCTGGCATCTGGATGAGGCGGGGCCGCCGTTCAAGGACGACGGCACCGTCCCCACCGCACTGCTCGGGCTGATCAACGGAGCCACCGCCGCTTATCCCTCCCTGCCCGGCTTTGGCTCCGCCGTCCACTTCGGAGACAACCACTCCACCGTCACCGGAGGCCTGGTCTACGGGCCGATCCTCCTTGCGAAACCCGAACTCGATCTCGGCCCCGGCGACAACGTCGACCACCCCTTCCCCATCATGGGGCCGGACGGGGCCTTCACCATCGAAGCCATCGTCCGCCTCGACGTTCTCCCCCACGAATCGGGAAGCCTCGCCGCGGACATCGTCAGCATGGACGACGAATCCGACGCAAACCGCGTCTTCATCTTCCGGATCGAAAAACCCGGCTTCCTCTCCTTCGTTCCCATCAGCGGAAATTCCGTCCAGGGCGGGGGCCTCGCCAGCCTTCCCCAGGAAGGTCCCCACGCCGTCACCACCGGCGCGTGGTTCCACGTCGCCGTGTCCTACAACGGAAGCCCGGGCTCCCCCCACAATCTCAAGCTTTACTGGACCCGCATCGGCCCGGGACTGGAAAAAGCGAACCTCATCGGCAGCGGAACCCTCACCGAAGATCTGAGCACCGCGCTCGGCGACTTCGCGATCGGCAACACCGGGAAATTCAACGCCCTCGGCCCGCGCGAAAATTTCCCCGGAGCGATCGACGAGGTCCGGATCAGCGGCATCGCCCGCGAGCCCCATGATTTTTTCTTCATCCCGCCCGAAGCCAGGGCAAGGGCCCACCCCAAAAAACCGCACCTCCTCTCCCCGGAACTCCGTCTCATGATCGAGCAGGTTCTCGTGAACGGAAATCCCGTTCCCGTCCCGGCCGCGGGCAGGCCGCTGGAACTCGGGCCGGGCCTGCACCGGCTGGATTTTGAATTCGGATTCCTCCCGGGAGCCGATGCCGATCCATTCGCCATCAAATGCCGCCTCGATGGCATGGACGGCGAATGGCAGCCCGCCACCCGCGGCATGTCCCTCACCTGGGAAATGCTCGATGCCGACGACAGCGTGCTCACCAGCACCGCGATGACCGCCTCCGGAGCCAGCTCCGGCTGGCGGAGCGATGTCCTCGACGCGCGTCTCGACCTCCGCAACGAAGCCCTCTTCATCCCCGGCAACACACGAAAAATCCGTGTCTCCTTCTCCTCCGGAACACCCGACACCACCGGCACCTGGATCATCGACAATCTCAGCCTTTACCGCTCGGGCCGGGCGGGCGGAAATCTCTGGCCCAACGGCTCTTTCTCGGAAGGAGAGCGCATGAACCAGATCACCGGCATCCCCCTCGGCTGGGAACGCCGGGGCAGCGAACCCGCGATCGCCCGCGTCATCCTCCGCTCGAACCCCGCGCTGGGCCTGCTCGACGCCGAGCAACACCACTCCGCCCTCTGGACGAGCACCTGCACCCTCCCCGTGGACCTGCACAAAGACGGGGAAATCTTCACCGTCTCCTGGCTGGAAGCCTACAACGTCATTCCCGGAGCCTCACTCCGCGCCACTTATCTCAATGTCCCCCCCGGCTCCTACACCTTCCGCGCCATCGGGGTGGGCGGTTCCCCATCCCACACCACCGCCCAGCTGATCCTGCCGATTTCCATCCGGCTTCCGGTATGGCAACGGCCCTGGTTTCTTAACTCGGCCATCCTCGCCGGACTGGCCGGAACCGCTCTTCTCGGCTTTTCCGCATACCGCCGCCGCACCCGCCGCCATCTCGCCTCCATGGCGCTCCAGCACGCGGTGGAACGCGACCGCACGAGAATCGCCCGCGACATGCACGACGATCTCGGCACCCGCGTCACCGCCCTCACCTTCACCGCCTCCTTCGTCCGCAACGCCCTCGATTCCAGCCCCGAAAAAGCCCGACAGCAGATTCTCCGGCTGGAATCCTCCGCACGCGATCTCGTCCACGCCATGGAAGGGCTCGTCTGGGCCGTCAACCCCGCCAACGACACCCTCGACCACCTCGCAAGCCACCTTTCCGCCGTCGCCCAGGAACTGTTCCGCGATTCCGGAGCCCGCATCCGCATTTCCATTCCCACCGATCTCCCTCCCCTGCCCCTCCGATCCGATTTCCGCCATCATTTCGCCCTCGCCGTGAAGGAATCCCTGCACAACGCCCGGAAGCACGCAGGCCCCTGCGAGGTGAACTTCCTGCTCTATGCCGAAGACGGCGACCTCGTGGCCTGTGTCCAGGACAACGGAGCCGGATTCGATCCCGACCAACCCCGCGAAGGCAACGGACTGGCCAACATCAAAGCCCGCTTCAAGGAACTCGGCGGCAGCTTCACCCTCGAATCCGAACCCGGAAAAGGCGCCACCGCCCGCTTCCGCTGCGCCCTTCCCCTGCAATCCTTCTCCAAAAGATCACACCCCGAACCCTTCCCATGAATCCCGCCCCTCGCACCGTAACCATCGTCGAGGACGATTCCGTCCTCCGCGAATCCTTTTCCGAAACCCTCGCCGGCGCGGATGGCTGGCTCGTGAAAGGCTGTTTCGGCCGCGCGGAATCCGCAATCCCCGCCATCCGGGCGGATCCCCCGGACGCCGCCATCGTCGACATCCAGCTCCCCGGCATGTCCGGCATCCAGCTCGTTCGCGAGCTCAAACCCCTCTGCCCGGACACCCAGTTTCTCGTGGTCACCGTATTCGAGGACGCGGACCGCGTTTTCGAGGCCCTCGCCGCGGGAGCATCGGGCTATGTCCTCAAGCGCGACATCGACTCCCGGCTGTTCCACGCGCTCGCCGACGTCCTCAACGGCGGCTCCCCCATGTCCAGCGGCATCGCCCGCAAGGTCGTCCAGCATTTCCGGCAACCCGCGCCCGAGCCCGGGGAGAAATTCAGTCTCACCCAGCGGGAAAGAGAAACGCTCGATCTCCTTTCCAATGGCTATCTCTACAAGGAAATCGCGGAACAACTCGGCATCCGGATCGAGACCGTCAGCTTCCACCTCGGCAACATCTACCGGAAACTCCACGTCCGCACACGCACCGAGGCCGTCCTGAAATACAAGGGGCACATCCCCTCCCCCCCGGCCCCGTGAAAGCCTAGGAGTTTCCCTGGGTATACAAAGAGATCGAAAATCTTTAGAAGTGAATCCCGGACATTCGATTTGGCACAGGTAAAACCCACCGAAACAAAGGAAATGCCACAAAAATCAACGAAAGGTCATGAAAACCCATGAAGTCGCTCAACGACCATATCGACCTCAACAACAGGAACGAATCCACGCCATCAAACTCCTGCCCCGGCGGCTTTGACATCGAGCGCGTGATCCGGCGCGTGCGCCGCGATTATGCCAAGCCCGTCGCCATTCCGGTGCTGGCCCGCGAATGCGGCATGTCCGTGCGGACGCTTTACCGCCTCTATCACTCCGCCAGAGGCACCACCGTCGCCAAGGACATCACGCGCCGCCGGATCGAGGCCGCGGCCGAAATGCTCCGCGAGCCCGGGCTCAAGCTGGAACCCATCGCCATCAGGACCGGCTTCGGCAACGCGAAGAATCTCTGCCGGCGCTTCAAGGAACACTTCGGCATCACCCCCGGCCAATGGCGCTCCAAAAACGGAATCGACGCGCTCTCCGCGCATCACTCCGGATTCGCCCTCGTTTCCACCTTGGGAATGATGGTCCTCCTGCTGGTCCTCGCGGTGGGACTGCTCGGCCTTTCCTCGGTCTCCCTGCGCACCAGCAGCCAGTCCGAAGCCTCCGCACGCGCCAAGGCGAACGCCCGCATGTCCCTCGCCCTCGCCATCGGCGAGCTGCAGAAACAAGCCGGCCCCGACACCCGGGTCACCGCCCGCGCGGATATCCTCAGTTCCTCCAATCCTCCGGTCCTCGGCGTCTGGAAAAGCTGGGAAGGTGACAATCACACCGCTACCGGCCCCTTCGCGGGCCGACCGGTCTCCCCCGGAAACTACGCCGCACGGAAGCGCTCGAATTTTCTCGCCTGGCTCACCTCGGCGGAATCCTCCTCCACCTCCCCTCCCTCCACCAAACCGGGCCAGGGCACCGTTGCCCTCGTCGGCGAAAACTCCGTAGGCACCGGTTCCGGCCGGGATTCCCTCCAGATCCATCTCACCCCCACCATGGTTTCCCAGGGCTCCCGCTCCGGAGCCATGGCATGGTGGGTTTCCGGGGAAAACCAGAAAGCCCGCCTTCCAGTCGCCTACGAACCGCCGCAGGACTCCCCCGCCCGCTGGTCCGTCATCCGCCAATCCCACTCCACCGCGGATCCCGGCCCCTTCCGGCTCGACAACCTCTTCAACGAACCGGCGCTCGCGGAAAACGCCCTCAGCCTCCCCCAGACCGATCTCATCACCACGCAACGCGGAAGCATGCGCGGTTCCCAGGAATTTTTTCACGACCTCACCCCCTACTCCATCGGCCTCCTCACCAACACCGCCACCGGCGGCTGGCGCAAGGACCTCAGCCTGGCAACCGAGAACTGGGGTGCCATCGGCGGCCCCAATACCAACCTCCCGTTCTTCCGTGTCAGCCCCACCCAGGATCTGCTAGTCACCAAATCCGGAAGCAACAGATCCATCTTTTACCCATGGTCCTCCTACCGGAACGGAAATATTCCCATCTACCAGCACGGCGCCGTCGCGAGCTGGGAAAATCTCAAGGATTACATCACCGCGTACAAGCGCGTCACCGCAAATGCCGCCACCGGACGTGCCACCATGCAGCTTCATTCCGTGGCGATCGATGGCAATGCATCCGACTTTCTTCATAAAGTCCGCATCCTCCCAGTGATCGCCCGCATCCAGTGGGTTTATTCCCACTCCGCGGCCTCTACCGCCCAGGGGTTTCATCCGCGCTTGCTCGTGAACCCCGTGGTCACGCTCTGGAACCCCTACAACGTGGAATTGACGACTATCGGCATCCTCCGCATCCACATGGCCGCCCCTCCTCCCACGGCCCTGCGCTACTCCATCTCCGGAGGCGGCTACCGCAGCCTGTTCAATGGCGGTAGCCCCAGTTATACGGCGCTCTCCTCCGCCGGCGGCCTCAACTACGACATTACCGTCAGCACCCCGCTCCGTCCCGGGGAAACACGCATTTTCAGCCATCAAGGGCCTGTGCCTCTTTCACCCCACACTCCCCTTCCCCTGACTCCTGGTTTCTCGCTGAGAGGCGGGCATCATTTCCCTCTGGGAGCCTCAACGGATCAGGATCTCGTAATTTCGGGCAGCGCAAGCATCAGCGTGGACGCCGCCTTCGACACCAGTTACGACGACAGGGGCAGAGGAGTCGGCATCTACCTCAACATGCAACGCAACGGCCAGAACCATCTCGCCTACCGAATGACACAAACCCCGGAGCTTGCCAGACAGGTTTACCCTCCCATCTCCGGTCTCGGCGGCATCACGGCCGGAGAACTCGCCTCCACCATCGCCAATCCGCGCCCTTTCCTCACCACCATCTTCGGCGCACGGATGGCAAGCAACACCCACCTCTCCGCCAAGGGATTCGTCCAGTCCAGTCCGCTGGTGAACTACACCGCGATGGGCGGAAAAGACCAGGCGGAAGAGAACATCGCCCGCCGCTACGGCGGCACCCGCCACCCGGTCAATTCCCCCTTCGATTTCAGCTTCGAAAGACTCAGCGCTGCCGGCAGCGATCTTCTTCCCAACGTGGCGGACGGAAACAGCGGATACATCGTCAGCGGTTTCACCAGCGGCACGGGTGCCAGCCGCTGTGTCGTCGCCGGGATCCCCCTGCGCCCTCTCGCCTCCCTGGCGGAACTCCAGCACTGGGATCTCCGTTATGAAAATCCCATCCCTCCCTTCGCCTTCAACCTCATCGGCAACAGCGACGCCAGCCCGCTCCTCCCCCCCAACGCGGTCGTGAACACCGCCGACCAAGCCTTGAACGTGAACCTCCAGCACGACGATTCCTACTGCGCGAACCACCTTCTCTTCGATGACTGGTTCTTCTCCACCATCGCCCCGAACACCGACACCTTCGGCAGCGGCGGGGGGGCCAGCGCCAACGGTCCCAACGCCTTCCGCAACACCTATCTCGAATTCGTGAGCGACGCCACCCCGCTGGCGAACCACGCCTACCGCCCGATCCTCGAAGACGCGGCATCCGAGAACCACACCACGCTCTTCACCGACCATGTGAGCAAGGCCACCTCATGGCGCACCATCGCTTCCCGGCTGGAGGTGGAAGGAATGTTCAACGTCAACTCCACCTCCGTCACCGCATGGAGATCCCTGCTCGGCCACGCCCGCAACCAGAAGATCCCCCACATCACCGTCCCCACCTCCACCGGTCCCGCCTGGCAGGTTTCCACCTCGTCTTCCGTCGATCATGCGGTCTCAAGGATGAGCGTCGCCGGAGACATTCAGGCCGGAGGAGATTCCTTCAACGCGGCCAATTCCGAAATCGGCGGCTATCAGGTTTTCAACGATGCCATCATCGACCGCCTTGCCGAGGAAATCGTCGCACAGGTCCGCCTGCGCGGCCCCTTTCTTTCCCTCTCGGAGTTCGTCAACCGCCAGCTTTCCTCCGGGGAACTCGCCCTTGCCGGAGCCATCCAAACGGCTTTGAACCGGATCGAACGGGACCCGGGCCTCAATCCCTTCGCGACCATCCACACCTACTCCGATCCGTCCGTCGCGGAACCGCCCGGCCATCCCGCGCAGGAATACAAATTCCCGGCAGCGGCCATCGGCTATGGAGCCTACGGCGTCCCGGCCTGGCCCCGCCAGGCGGACATTCTCCGGCCCCTCGCCCCCATCCTCTCCGCCCGCGACGACACCTTCACCATCCGCGCCTACGGCGAATCCCGCGACAGCGCCGGAAAAATCATC
>CAZVSA010000039.1:0-2604 GCA_964629955.1 uncultured Luteolibacter sp. | reverse complement strand
GCCCGCGCCACCTGCGAGGCCGTCGTCCGCCGCACCCGCGATTACTTCGATCCCTCCGACGCCGCGGACATCACCACCCTCCCCTCGCAAGCCACCAACAGGGACTTCGGCCGCCGTTTCCAGCTCGTTTCCTTCCGCTGGCTGCACGATTCGGAAATCTGAATAAAAAGACCTTTTTTCTCCGTATTTTTCCGGAATCACGCCCATTTTGTTCCCATGCGCCTTTTGCCCTGCCTTCTTGCACTTCTTGCCGCAACCACCCTCTGCCCGGGCAATCCCTCCCGCACCTGCCGCATCCTCTTCCTGGGCGCGCCTCCCGACGCTCCCTCGAAACTCATCCTCTTCGACGGAAAGGGCTCCCAGCCGGTGGACCTGCCTCCGATGAACTTTTCGGAACCCTATCCCCTTCCCGCCGGAGATCTTCATCTGCACCTGCTCCCGGAAGCCCCCGCGGATCCCGGCAAGATCGACCCCAAGGCCCCTTCCACGAAACTCGCCGCCGGGATCAGCGATTGCTACCTGCTGCTCAGCTCCGATCCCTCCAACTCCGTCGCCCCTGTCAGAATCCAGTTGGTCGATGCGGGCATGGATCGTTTCAAGCCGGGCCAGATGCTCTGGTTCAACCTCACGCCCCACCGCGTCGGCGGCGTGCTCGGCTCCCGCCGCCTTCTTCTGAATCCCAACTCCCGGCTCATTGTCGACGCACCCGCCTCCGGAAACGAAGACTACCAGGTGGACATCTCCTATCATCCTCCCGACGACCCCAGGCTGCGGCCCATCTGCCGCACCACCTGGCAGCACGATCCCAACTCCCGGGGCGTCTTTTTCGTCCTCCAGGAACCCGGAAAACGGGTGCCCCGCATCATGGGCTTCCCCGACTACCGAGCCCCCGCCACCGGCGAAGCTTCCCCGTAATGTGGCGCGGGCATTCCGCCCGCAGCCTGCAAGACCGCTCCCCGAAAGTTTCCACTCCATGCACCGCACGTTTTTCTCCACCCTGCTGCTCGCGTTTTTCTCCGTTTCCCCATCTCCCGGGCAACAAGCCTCCCCGTTGCCGGAAATCCGGTGGATCTGGTCGAACCCCAAGCCCGCCTCAAACGAAAAAGCGTTCTTCCGCAAGGAATTCCCCCTGCCGGACAACGTGAAAAGCGCCTCCATCACCCTCACCTGCGACAACTGGCAGCGTCTCTGGTTCAACGGCCACGACATGGGCTTTTCCGCGGAGTGGTCCGCCCCCACGTCCTACGATCTCACCCCGCACCTTCTCGCCGGGCAACCCAATGTGATCGCCGTCGAAGGGCGCAACCAGGATGGCATCGCCGCAATGGCCCTGTCCTTCCACGCCACCACGGAAAACGGTTCCGCCATTCATCTCGTGTCGGATGCGGATTGGCGGACCAGCCCGGAATCCGGTGATGGCTGGACCGGCTCCGGGTTCGACGACTCCTCCTGGAAACCCGCCACCATCCTCGCAACCATGGGCGACAGGCCGTGGGGCGCGGTCATCCTCCCCGAAGATCGCCTGGGCAGCGGCCCCATCGACGTCACCGGCGATTACAACCTGCCGCCCGGCTTCCGGCTGGAACGCATCTACCGGGTTCCCCAGCCCCAGGGCTCCTGGGTCGCCATGACCGCCGATGGAGAAGGCCGCCTCATTTGTGCGGACCAATACGGGGAGATCTATCAGGTCACCCCCGGGGAAAACACCACCGTCACACCCGCCGGCATTCCGCTCAAGGGCGCTCACGGGCTGCTATGGCACAAGGACACCCTCTACATCACCATCAACGAAGGCTCCGATCAAAGCGGAGTGTGGAAAGCCCCCTACCGCAACGGCAAAGCGGGCCCGCCCGAACTTGTGAAAGCGATCCAGGGGCGCGGCGAACACGGCCCCCACTGCCTCGTCCTCTCTCCGGACGAACAATGGATCTATCTCGTCGCGGGCAATTTCACCAACCTGCCGGATGTCGAAAAATCCCTCGTTCCAAAGGTATGGGGCGAAGACCACCTGCTGCCCCGCAGGCCCGACGCCAAAGGCCACGCGCGCGACCGCCACGCCCCCGCCGGCTGGATCGTCCGCTTCAAGCCCGGAGGCTCGGACTGGCAGCTCGTCGCCACCGGCTTCCGCAACACCTTCGACATCGCCTTCAATCACGAGGGCGATCTTTTCGCCTACGATTCCGACAAGGAATACGACTTCGGAATGCCATGGTACCGCCCCACGCGGATCTGCCGCGTGGTCCCGGGAGCGGAGTTCGGCTGGAGAAACGGCACCGGAAAATGGCCCGTCTATTACGAGGACAGCATGCCTTCCCAGCTGGACATCGGCCCCGGCTCCCCCACGGCTCTTCTCTCGGGCACCGGAGCCCGTTTCCCGGAACGCTATCAACGGGCGCTCTTCGCCTTCGATTGGACCTACGCCACCATTCACGCCGTTCACCTGAGCGCATCGGGCACGGGCTACACCGCGGAACGCGAGGAATTCCTCGCAGGCACCGGGCTGCCCCTCACCGCCGCCGTGATCGGCCGGGATGGCGCGATGTATTTTCTCACCGGAGGCCGTCGCACCGCATCCGCCCTCTGGCGCGTCAGCTACACCGGCAC
>CAZVSA010000038.1:2248-19802 GCA_964629955.1 uncultured Luteolibacter sp. | reverse complement strand
AGGGTCGGGATGGATGCCATACCTATCGGGAAAAAGTGGGACGGCCCGGCGGTCCGTCCCTACCGGTAAACCCGCCTCCGGCGTTGCCGCCGCGATTCTCGGAACACTTTTGGCAGGATGCCCACGCTCCTTGAATCAAGGCTTTGCCTTTGCGAGCGCGGCCTTGAGATGCTCCACGTATTTCGCGGGGCCGTCGTCGAGGTATTTTCTCGCGGCGAAATCCTCGCCATCGGCAAGCGGTTCGCCATCGGCATCGGTCAGGAAAGCGGTCGGGTAGCCGCTGATTTCAAATTTCTCATCGAGCGCCTTGTTCTGCGCCTGGAGTTCCGCCGATTGCTTTTCCTTGTTTTCGGGCTTTCTCGGGAAATCGAGTTCAAGCAGCACAAGGTGGTCCTTCGCGTAATCCAGGAACTCCTTTTTGGTGAGAACTTCCTTTTCCATTTTGATGCACCATCCGCACCAGTCCGAACCGGTGAAGTAGGTGAAAATGACTTTGTTCTCTTCCTTGGCTTTGGCCTTGGCCGCTTCGTAGTCGTCGGTCCAGGGAGCTTCCGCGGCGAAGGAGAACGAGGCGGAAGCGGTGAGAACGACGAGGGTTTTGAACAGGTTTTTCATGATTTTCCGGGAATATGGGAGAGAAGCGGGTCAGTCGAGATCCTTTTTTTCCAAACTGGCGTCAAGGTGAGTGAGAAAGGCATCGACCTTCGGATGCTCGGAGGCGATGAAGCGGGTGAATTCCTTCCCGTCGGCATTGAGCAAAACGATGGTGGGGAAGCCCTCGACGGAGAATTTCTCGCGGATGGGCTCGTTCTTTTCCGCGAGGGCCTTGTCGCCGTTCGGGAAATCGAGATGGACGAGGACGAAGTTTTTTGAAGCCCCTTCGAGGAACTCCTTTTTGGAGAAAACGTTCCTCTTCATCATGATGCAGGGCGGACACCAGTCCGAGCCGGTGAACTCGACGAGGACGGACTTTTTCTCCTTTTTCGCGGTCTTGAGGGCTTCTTCGAGATTGTCGGTCCAGCCCTCGGGGGCGCTGGCAAGGGCGGAGGCGCTGAGGCCAACAACACCAACGGTAACAGAGGCCAGCCAAGTGATTGCTTTCATCCCCTATAAGGCGTTCCCGGGGCGGGAAATATTTCAAAAATCTTGGCAATTCGCACGGACAGCGGGTAGCGGGAGGCCGTGCAAGACCTCCCCGTTCTGATCGTAGCGACCCGCAATTCCCATAAAACGGCTGAAATCCGCCGGATGATCGGCGACCGCCACCGGGTGATGGATGCCACGGATTTCCCCGGATTTCCGGAAATCGAGGAAACGGGGACCACTTTCCTTGAGAATGCGACGTTGAAGGCGGAGGGGATCAGCCGGCGGGTGGAGGGCTGGGTGTTGTCGGACGATTCCGGGCTGGAGGTGGACGCGCTGGGAGGAGCGCCGGGGGTTTGGTCGTCGAGCTTCGGCGGCGAGGAGGGAAACCACGCGAAAAACAACGCGCGGTTGATGGAGGAGATGGAAAATGCGGAAAACCGGCGCGCCCGCTTCCGTTGCACGATGGTTCTGGCGCGGGACGGCGTGGCGCGGGCAAGCTTCAGCGGTGTGGTGGAGGGGGAAATCATCCGCAGGCCGCGCGGCGGCTTTGGGTTCGGTTACGATCCGCTGTTCATCCCGGAAGGGCACGACCTGACTTTCGCGGAACTGGGCGATGAGGTGAAGAACACCCTGAGCCACCGGGCCCGGGCGCTGGCGCAGGTTGCGGCTTTTCTGGAGAGGGAAATGTAAAAATAGTTTGAAAAACTTGATATTTTAGTAAAACTTCCTTCCGTGAAAAGACTTCCGCTGCTGGCCCTCATGCTCCTGCCGTTTTCCGGGGCTCTGGTTTCGTGCTCCAATCAGGTGAAGGCGAAGCAACCGGTTTCGTTCCGCTTCGAGCACGGCCGGACGGCAATGCTGAAAAACGGGCTGGCCTACGCGCCAAAGAAAGCTCCTCCCGCGGTGGTGAAGGCGATCGCCGCTGGCAACCGTTTGCAAAACAAGCCTTACAAATGGGGAGGCGGTCACGCGCGGCACAATGATACGGGCTACGATTGTTCCGGCAGCGTTTCCTATGTCCTGCGGGAAGCGGGGTTGCTGAAAGGCTCGATGACTTCCAAGGGATACCACGACTACGGCAGGAAGGGGCAGGGCGACTGGATCACCGTCTACGTCCGCAACGGGCATGTTTTCATGACGGTCGCGGGTCTGCGCCTCGATACGGGAGGTTCCGGAAACCGTTCCGGCCCGCGCTGGAAGCCGGAAACGAGAGCTTCGAGAGGCCATGTGATGCGGCATCCGAGAGGGCTTTGAGAAACCGCAAAGGGGAGCGCACGCGCCCTCGCGTGCCGTTTCCGGCGCCTCGCCGGAAACGGGCTGGCATGGCGGGGAGTTTTCCGGATGCGGGACGGGTTGGTGATGCGGGCCGCCGGAGAGCGAGGGCGCACTCCGGAACACGCGGGGGCGCGTGTGGTCCCCTGTCACAAGGCGGCCGCCACTTCCTCCAGGGAGGGGAAAACGGCGTCCGCAAAGGAGAAATCCATGCACGCGGTCACCCGGTTCGGCACGATCCACACGGGCATTCCGGCGGCTTTCGCGGCGTGCATTCCATTGAGAGAGTCCTCGATGACGAGGCAGTCACGGGAAGGCACGCCGAGGCGGCGGGCGGCTTCGAGATACAGATCCGGGGCGGGTTTGATCTTCGGGGCATCCCCCCGGCAGACGATCTGATCGAACGAGGCTGCGAGGGCCAGCTTCTCCAACCAGCCATCCACCCAATGATGGGAGGAACTGGAAACCACCGCCCGCGGGGTGCGGGAGGAGGAGAGTTTTTCCAAAATTTCCACGACGCCCGGCATCGGCCCGCGACCTGAAAGATCGTGACGGATGGCTTCCTGCCGACGGGAGTCCAGATCGTGCCAGTCGAAGGATTTCCCGGTGAGATCCTCCAGATGGCTTTTGGGGGACCATGTTTCGAAATCGGAACCGATGCAGCGGTTATAGGTCTCCAAAGGCAGGGGATGGCCGTGCCTGGCGAACGTCCGGTGCCAAGCGTCATAGATCGCCCACTCGGTGTCCACCAGCACGCCGTCGAAATCGAACAAAACCGCGGAAAAAGCCATGCCTAGCGTTGTCGTGGCATGGGGTGAATCGCAAGCGGAGATTCACCGCAAGGCCGGAATGCAAAGTTGGGGATCCTGTTGCAATGAAAGCGGCGGCGGGACGTCGCAGCCACGGTTTTCGGATTGGCGGGGCAGGTCAGCCCCCCGCCGCGGCGCCTTCCGCCTGGAGCCTTACCTCGTTGATGAATTTGAAGGACACGGGACCATCGTCGGAGTCGGTACCCGGGGCGATGAAGACAAGCTGCCGGAAGGTGTCACGAAATTCCCAGACGGCGGAATACAGGAGTTGGTCGGGTTGATCGCGGAGAGCCATGACAACCTCCATGTTGCGCCGCTGGCCTCCGGGCCGGATGTCCACCGGGGTCCAGTTGGCGGGAAGCCCGCTGACCTTGCCCTCGCATTTGAAAAGCAACTGGCGGCCCGTGGCATTCACCACCCGGATGGTGCCCCAGCCGAAGCCCGCCCTGTCATCCTCCAGAACCACCATGCGGATGCCGGTGGCCGCTTTCGCGTCTTCAAAGAGCAAAACCAGAGGTCGTTTGACCCCCGCGGGGATACGCAGCGGATCTTCCGCGGGAGCCCCCTTCTCATCGAGGCGGTCCAGCGCCTGAAGCCTGGGAGGGGGGCCATCTCCCGCTGCAACCACATCGAACACCTCGGAACGGTCGAGCGGATGGAGATTCTTCAGCTCGTTCACACCCTTCGCATGGGCGATGGTGAGCTTGCGGCCGGCAACGGCGTCATCCCACGCCAGCACCTGCAGGGGAAGGGCATGAAGGGCCTGGCCAAGTAAAAGGAGCGCGGCGCACACAAGCGGCGGATGGATTTTCATGAGGGAATTCAAGATGGATTCACTTCGTCGGGCGACAAATATCGGAAGGAAACGAGTTCAAATCTTCTTCCGAAGGTTTCGTTCGTCTTGCGGAGGGAGGAGACAACCGTGTAGGGATCGTCCTCCTCATCGACGAAAGACGGCTTGCGCTGGACGACCGCTTCGCACCATGCGGTGGCGGTGATTTTTCCGGCTTTGTCGCGGCTTTCCCCATAGCCGCGGATGGTGAAGGTGTCCGAGCGGACGGTGATCACCGGCGCGAGCGACTGAAGCACGTCCGCCTGTGTGAGGTAGCCGGGAATGCCCACCCCCGTCCAGCGAACGGAGACAGGGAGGTTGGGTATGCCTGCCGACGGGTAACCTACGGTCGAAAAGGCATCGTACAGCGCGCCCGTGTTGAGTCCGCTGTTGTCGATCGCGGCCTGAAGCGCGCCGGACAAGCCCAGCACATCGGTGGAAGTGGCGGTGATGCGGCGATTGACGAATTCCGCAAGGGAAAGGAACGGCCCTCTCTTCTTCACTTCATCCACGATGTTTCTCGCCAAGGCTTCGATTTGGCCATCCGAAAGGGTCCGGAAACCGTTCCAGTGATCGTCCGGTTCACCCATGGGGTTGCGGAATCTCGGGAAGGCGGTCGAGGAAGAGCCGGGATTGTTCCCGTCCAGAACGGAGAAATTGGAGCCCCGCAGGCCGGAGAGCACGGCTTTCCAAGCCTCCACGCTGGTGGAATTCACGTTGAACGCTCCATCCACCATCAAATGGGCGGCGATTTTCGTGCAGGCCGCGGGGCCTTGCAAAGTGGAAATCAGTTCATTCTCCGAGAGATCCGCTTTCTCCAGCCGCATCCGGGGATTGCGGAGCGGATTGGTGGCGGGACTCCGCACGAAGTTCTCCAGCACCTGGGCCGCCGTGCGTGTCACGACCGCAATGGGCAAATCCCAAACAGCCGCACTCCCGGCATGCTGATTATGACCAATGACCGGGATGGCTCCGCTGAAGAAAAATCCATCCCACAACGCTTCGTTGGCAAGGTAGGCGGTGTCGTAGGAGGGCGGGCGGGCGGTCTCACCGGAGCCCGTCCCCAGCCCCGCAGCGCGGTTCCGGGGAATGTAAGCGCTCGCCCAGCTGTTGGCGAACTGGTTGGCGGGCCCATAAGGACTGGCGGAAAGATCCGCATGCTGGAACCCGGCCAGCGACAACATCGGCGCGCGGGGAATCTCGAAGAACGCCAGCTTGCTCCGCCCCGGCGGAGAACTGCTGATCCGGTTGGTGGGACCATAGAGTGCCGTCCGCCCATTGGAGTTCGGCTCCGTCTGGAAGAGACCGTTGAAGTCCGACAACGGCCCCCTCACCCGGATTTTGTATTGCGGCCCGCTGGGGAAATTCGCTCCGGCCGCAGCCATGTAGTGTGCCATCCACGGCTGCCGGGGATTGCCGGTAAATACCAGATCCGCCGACTGTTCTTTCTGGCCCCCGACGCTCATGTTTTCGCTCCGCGCGTAGCGGTGGTAGAACTCCCATACGGCAAACGGTTCGGGATTCCCTTTCAAGTGTTCCATGGACCGGCGGACATTGTAGGTCACATTATCCCCAACTTGTTGCGAGGTGCCATGGGCGAATTCCCCGGACTGTCCGAAATACCTCTGCAAGACATCCACGAGGGCCTGGCCACGCGAATTTTGTGTGGTTGCCGTGGTCCCCTTTGCGCGGGTGGCATCCTCCACGGAGATGAAGAAGGGATAGTCCTGACCAGTGGCAGGCCTCAAACGAGCCTGCGCATGCTCCCCTTGTGTCATCGCGGTGTCGCTGAGTTCCACCATGATTCCGCCTCTTGTGGAGAATTGGCTCAGGCTGTCCACGGGACGGAGGTAGGTGGTGATTCCCTTGATGCTCACATTGCTTCCAGGCCCGGCGTAAACTCCCGGCACGAATGGAACGGGAACGGGGGAGGAAGGAGCAAAAACCCTGACTTCCCCGGGCCGGAACTTCACCGGCTCCACGGTCCCTGTCGCTGGAATCGTGCTGCCGGTGCCTGTGATCGCCGCATAAAAATAAGGGTCCACGCTCCGGCCATGGTCCACCGATCGGAACTGGCGCCCCAGAAGACCGGCCACCCCATGGGTGTGCGTGCGACCGTTGGTTCCCCCGTCGATCCTGAAGTCGAGGTTGAAGGGAACGTCCAGCCACGGATAGGCCACCGCACCCTCGATCTCCAAAGCCACATTGTAGGGATTCCACATCGTGATCACCGGAGTGATCACGAGCAGCGGCCGGTTGTTTGTAGGATGGACTCCCGCGCTCAAGAGGAACATCACACGGTCGACAACCGGCTGGATGCTTCCTTGAGTCTTCACCGCAGGTGGAGGAGCCCAGGGAGTCGGATACATGCCTCCGGGCACGGGTGTGGGAGAGAACGCGACGTGGTCCGCCGTGCGCCCGAAAACCGTAAGGCCCTCCTGTGTCGTGTAGAGATGATGGGGAATCCGGTAGAAGGAGCGCAGAGTGTGGAACGTGGGAATCCCCGCTCCCGGATAGTCGAAGCGCGCCCTTGCCACATCGAAGTTATCCAGCCTGGCCGTGTGAGTCGCGGTGTTGGTCAACGGCCGGAAGAGAGGACGCTGCCCCTTGTAGCTGCTTGCAATATTGCCGGGGAGAGCCGGATTGAAATCCGCGGCACCCGCATGGAACGGATTCGGCACACTTCCCCATGAGGATGCTTCGAAATCCAGATCCGACATTTCAAAGCCGAGATTGAGATCCACTTTCAGGCCTCCGTTCACCACATCGGTGAGCAGGCCCATCGAGTGGGCCGTGTAATCCGCCCGGGCGGCGGATGTCAGGGAGGAACCGCTGGCAAGGCTTCCATCCAAAGCCGCCTGATTCAGGGAAATCACGCGGGAGGATCTTGCGTTCCAATCGCCCGAAGGCTGTTTGAACCTGTCGGAAAGCGAGAGATTGGGCCTGGCCTGGGCCTGGATGTCGTCGTTCGGGTTGCGCTGGTTGTTTTCCGGTCCGTCCACGTTGATTTTCGCCCGGGTTCCTTCCTGGGAAACCGCCCAGGCATAGCCGCCATCGGAAAGAGGCACGCGGGTGGCGGAAATCTCGAAACCATCGGTATCCACGTTGAAAACCTCAAGGGAATCCGAGCTCAAATCCCCCTCGGCGAAATCAATCTTCGCCGTTTCCCTGTAATCGGGATGGGAAACGAGCCACTTGCGGAAATTGCCGCTATTCCCGGAAGCGCGCCCTTTCACCGTATTGTAGTTCGCGGAAGCACTGGTTGGGGCGCTCCGCAGATTGGGCGACCAGGATTCCCAAACTCCCACCAGATTGGGCTGGGACGAGGAGTCCAGAACCGAGGCATCCGCGGTCACGCGCCGGTCATCCCCCGCGGATTTCTGCAGCTCCGCGATGGCCAGCATCACCGCCATGCGCGCGTTCGCGCGGGCTTTCTGCATGGATTCCCCGCCTACGGACGCACGAAGCGAAACCGCGCTCAGCGAGAGCAGGCCGGTCGCGAGGATCACCAGCAGGATCAGCAGCGAGAGGGTGACCACCAGCGCGAAGCCTTTTTTACGCCGGACCAAGCGAGCATTACGACTGCGATGGAATACAAATTTCATGGGTTTGGCAGGTTGTTTGAACGGAAAACGGCGTGAGTCTCACAACCGATTGCGGGAAATTACACGCATGTGTTCACCTAGTAAAGTCATTGTATGGTCATTTTTTCAAAAACTCCAAAACATGCGGCATTCGCGATGCTTTTGCCGTCTTCATGCGGAAATATGGAACAATCTCCGCCACCGGTAAAGGAATTTGCCTTTGCCCGGCGCCTTGTTGGACGGATTTCACGGCTTTTCCAATCACGAATTTATCACGAGGTCAGGACTGCCTCCCTGCGCGGGTTCCGGTGCTCGTTTTTGGGAAAAATCGCAGCCACGATCCCTCCTCTTTTCACGGAAAACCGGCTCGCTTCCCGCATCGGGGGCGATTATTCATCATCCACCATGCAGGTGCCGCCGATGCCACCAAGCCCGCAGATGTTCCAGGATGCGGAGCATCTGAAACTGCTGGCGATGGCCCACTACGTGGTGGGAGCGGTGACCGGGCTCTTCGCCTGCATGCCGCTGATCCACGTGGCCATGGGCGTGATGATGCTGACCGGAAAATTCCCGGGAGGGACCGGCACGGGAGGCATGCCGCCCGATGCGATGTGGATGGGCTGGCTCTTCATCGGAATGGGCGGCCTTTTCGTTCTGGCCGGCTGGGCGACGGCGATCGGGATGTTTCTGACCGGCCGGTGGCTTTCGGCCCGCCGGAATTACACGTTCTGTTTTGTGGTGGCGTGCGTCGAGTGCCTGTTCGTGCCGCTTGGGACCGTTCTCGGCGTTTTTTGCCTACTGGTGCTCCAACGGCCTTCGATCAAGGCCTTGTTCCATCCGGATGGGGACCGGGGCGAGTGGGCGGCTTGAGAGTCTGTTTGGGGTCTTGAAAAGGGGAACGCGGCGGTGCGTGTGCGCCGCAAAGCCAATGGGGAGCACACGCGCCCTCGCGTGTTGTTTCCGGCGCCCTCGCCGGAAACCTGGCGGACATGGTGGGGAGGTTTTCGGATGCGGGGCGGGTTGGTGGTGCGGGCCGCCGGAGCGCGAGGGCGCACTCCGGAACACGCGAGGGCGCGTGTGGTCCCCGAATCAAAAGAGATGGCGACCGGTGATCGCCACCACGGGGCGGCTTGTCGTTTCTTCGGGCTTGGGAAAAAGGAGGAAAATGCCACCGTTTTCCCATGGAAGCCGATTCCGCCAAACGACTTGTTTTTCCCCGCACGGGATCTCCTTCCGAAGTGCTGGAGGTTTCCGGTTTCCGGAAAATTCCCCCGAAGGAAGGGGAAATCCTCGTCCGCATTTCCGCCGCTCCGCTCAACCCCGCCGACCTGAATTTCATCGAGGGCACCTACGGCGTGAAACCGGAACTCCCCGCGATCCCGGGCATCGAAGGCTGCGGGATCGTGGAAACCAGCGCGTCCCCGGATTTCCGCACGGGCGATCGCGTCCTGTTTCTCCGCCGCGCCTCCACCTGGGCGACCCATGCCACCGTTCCGGCGGACACCGCATTCAAGCTCCCGGACGGGATCGATCCCCTCCAGGCGGCGCTGCTCAAGGTCAATCCCGCCACGGCCTGGCGGCTCCTGCACGGCTTCGCCGATTTGAAGCCCGGCGATTGGATCGTCCAGAATGCGGGAAACTCCGCGGTGGGCCGCTGCGTGATCCAGCTCGCCCGCGCGCTCGGCCTGCGGACCGTTTCCTTTCTCCGCAAGCCGGACCTGTTCGAGGAACTCCGACAGCTCGGCGGAGACCACGTCGCTCCGGACGATGAAACCGGCTTCGCATCCGCCCGGGAAATTCTCGGCGGAGCCCGGGCCGCGGCCGCCTTCAATGCCGTCGGCGGCGAAAGCGCGCTTCGCCTCATGAAACTGCTCCGCGACGGCGCGCCTCATGTGACCTACGGCGCGATGGGCAGAAAACCGCTCACCATTCCCAACGGGCTTCTCATATTCAAAGACATCCGGATTCACGGGCTGTGGGTCACCCGCTGGATCGAAAACGCCCCTCCCGGCGAAATCCGCGCCGTGTATCACGATCTCGCAAACCGCGTGCTCGCCGGGACATTGGTCCAGAAAATCGATTCCACGTTTCCGCTGGAGGATTTCCGGAGCGCCCTTGCCCGCCTCAACGAGCCCGGCAGGTCCGGAAAAGTCCTTTTCACCCCCTGATCCCCTTGCCTCCGCCCGGCGGTCCCGCTACACGTCCGCCCTCATGGCCACGATCAACGCGAACTTCCTCAAGCTCAAAGCCGGTTACCTTTTCCCCGAAATCGCCCGCCGGGTGAAAGCCTACACCGAGGCAAATCTCGAAGCCTCCTCCAGGATCATCCGCTGCGGCATCGGCGACGTCACCGAGCCCCTTCCTCCCGCCGTGGTGAAGGCCATGCACGAGGGAGTCGATGAAATGGCAACCCGCGACACCTTCAAGGGCTACGGCCCCGAGCAGGGATACGAATTCCTCCGCCAGACCATCGTGGAAAACCAGTTTTCCGGCCTCGGCATCTCCGCGGACGAAGTTTTCATCTCAGACGGCTCGAAATGCGACACCGGCAACATCCTGGACATCTTCGGCGAGGGGAACACCATCGCCATCACCGACCCCGTGTATCCCGTTTACGTCGATACCAACGTGATGGCCGGAAATACCGGCGATGCGGATGAAAAAGGAGCCTACGCCGGCCTGCTCTACCTGCCCTGCACCGCGGAAAACGGCTTCGTCGCCAATGTTCCCGCGGAAAAAGCGGACATCGTTTACCTCTGTTTCCCCAACAACCCCACCGGCTCCACCGCCACCCGCTCCCAGCTCGAAGCGTGGGTGAAATACGCGAAGGAAAACGACGCCATTCTCCTCTACGACGCCGCCTACGAAGCCTTCATCCAGGATCCGGAAATCCCCCGTTCCATCTTCGAGATCGAAGGCGCGAAAGACGTGGCCATCGAGTTCCGCTCCTTCTCGAAAAACGGCGGCTTCACCGGCGTCCGCTGCGCCTACACGATCATCCCGAAAACCGTTTCCGGAAAAACCGCCGATGGCGCCCGCGTGCCCCTCCACCAACTCTGGAGCCGCCGCCACAGCACCAAGTTCAACGGCGCCAGCTACCCCGTCCAGAAGGCCGCCGCCGCCGTGTTTTCCGGGGAAGGAAAGGCGCAGGTCGCGGAACTCATCCGCCACTACATGGGCAACGCGAAACTTCTCCGCGAGGCCTGCGAGGCGCTCGGTCTGCAAGTCTTCGGCGGGGAAAACGCGCCCTACGTCTGGGTCGGCTGCCCGGCTGGGCTCAGCTCGTGGGACATGTTCGACAAAATGCTCAACGAAGCGCAGGTCGTCATCACCCCCGGTTCGGGTTTCGGCTCCGCGGGTGAGGGATGGTTCCGCATTTCGGCGTTCAACTCCCGCGCCAATGTCGAGGAAGTCTGCCGCCGCCTGAAAGCGCTGATCTCCTGAACCCCAAGCGGCGGAGCATGAAACCACGGGTTTTCAAATACTTGGGAAATCCTTTTGGAATCCATCGAAACGCGGAGACGCGGAGGTCGCAAAGGAAATCGCGGAGATTCGTATGAGGCACTCTGCGTTTCTCTCCGCGGACTCCGCGCCTCCGCGTTTCGATTCCTCCACCTCCGGAATCCCGAAAACTCCCCGCTTTACAACGCGGGGAGCGCCTCCTAGCTTCCCCGCCCCATGACTTTCGCCGCGATCCCCTGGCTCTCCATCGCCACCAACCTGCTGCTGTTCATTTTCGTGATCGTCTGTCTGCTGATGATTCTGTTGATCCTGATGCAGCGCCCCAAGCAGGAAGGTCTTGGCGCGGCGTTCGGCGCGGGCGTCACGGATCAGGTGTTCGGAGCCCGCACGACGAATGTCCTCCAGCGCGGCACCGTATATCTCGGCACCTTGTTTTTCGTCATCAGCTTCGCGCTCTCCATCCTGATCGCCATCCAGAACCGGGGGGAATCCCTGGTGGGAACCACCCCGGCCACCCCAGCCGTCCCGGCTGAAACCAGCGAGGAAATCGTGGAGGAAACCGTCACGGAAGCGGAACCTCCTCCAGCCACCTCTCTGGCCGACGAACTCCCGGAAGAAACCGCCCCCCCCGCGGAAGAGCAAACGCCGGAAGCGGAAATCCAGCTTGAAGCCGCTCCCGAAGCCGGCGCTCCGGAAGAAACTCCAACGGAGCCCGAAACTCCGGAGGAGGAAAGCACCCCGGAGGAACCCTAACACGACCTTGGGGTGAGCGAAGCCGCCCTGCAGGACGATCCCGCCGACGCACCCGTCTGGGCGCGCGACGACGCCTTCCCCGAAGCTCCCTCAGGCTGGGGCTGGCTCGACCGGAAAGGACGGCGGCACTCCTGCGAATCCGCCGAGAATCTTGCGGATGCCATTCGCGAAGACCGCAAGGCGGCCATCGTTCTCGCATGGTCCCCGGAACATCCCCGGATGCGCCTGCCCGAGGAAATTCCCGGCATCGGCGACGCCATCCGAACCGCCCGCGATCACTGGACGCGGGAAGACCTGTCCAATGCCCTGGACTGGCTCCGCCGGCTTTCCATCGTGCTCGCCGGGCTTTTCCTCTGGACGTTTTTCCAGGGCCTCCTTCATGCCGGGCGTCTTGCCGAACAATCCGGAACCTCCGCGGACCTCGTGGATTTCATCCGCATCGGGCTGCGCGCGGTTCTCGGCTCAAGCACCCTGGGAATCGCCCTCCTCGCGTTCCTCATCTTCGGTTTCATCCCCTGGTATCAGGCCCGCAAGCGGCGCATGGAAATGTCGTCCTGGTCCGACGAGGGAATCGCCATGGCAATCCCGGCGATGCGGTTTGAAACATGGCTGGGAAACCAGCGTGCGCCGGCAACCCTTGTCCTGCTTTTCCTGATCGGGATCGTGTGGTTCGCCCAGATCCTGCTGCCCGGAAACACGGTCAACGCCGCCGGACTCATGAAGGATCGCTACGCCGCCGGGGAATGGTGGCGGCTGCTCACCGCCCCCTTCCTGCACGCGAACCTCGTCCACCTGCTGATGAACGGCGCGGCGCTGGCCTACCTTGGCAAGCGTCTCGAAGTTTTCGCCCGCTGGCCGCACCTTCCCCTGGTTTTCCTGTTTTCCGCCTGCCTCGGCGGGGAGGCCTCGGCCCGTCTTGTCGCCGCCCCCACCATCGGCGCGTCCGGCGGGCTGATGGGCTTGCTCGGGTTTCTGCTGGTGTTCGAGACTCTGCACGGCCGCCTCGTCCCGCGCAACGCACGGCGGAGGCTGGTGGCCGGGGTTGTCCTCACCGCGCTGATCGGCCTCATCGGCTACCGGTTCATCGACAACGCCGCCCACGCGGGTGGCCTCGTGGCCGGGATGATTTACGCGGGGATCGTGTTTCCCAAATCCTCCTCCCCCCATCGCCCCGGAGCCACCACCACCGACGTCATCGCCGGTGTTGCCGCCATGGCGGTGCTCGTCTGGGCCGCATTTTTCACCATCCTGAAGCTCACCCCGCCTTGAGGATGGACGCGGCGGGTTCCGCCGTGGACGATTGCTCCCGATGCTGCCGAAGCTCGTCACACCGATCCCCGGGCCGCGTTCGCTGGAACTCGCGGACCGCCTGCGGCGGACGGAATGCCGGAACACCACCTGCCTGTCCGGAGACTGGCCCGTCTTCTGGGAGCGGGCGGAGGGCGTCAACGTGGAGGACGCGGACGGCAATCTTTTCCTCGATCTCACCAGTGCCTTCGGCGTCGCCACGCTGGGCCATGGAGCCACCGCAGCGGCCCTGCGGAACCAGTCCCACGATCTCCTCCACGCGATGGGCGACGTCCATCCGGCGAGACTGAAAGTCGAACTCTGCGAACAACTCGGCGCCATCACTTTCGGCCGCTGGACCGGGAAAACAGGGAAGGTGCTCCTCGGAAACTCCGGTTTCGAGGCCGTGGAAGCCGCGCTCAAAACCGCCGTGCTGGCCACCGGGCGGAGCGGGATCGTCTCGTTTGAAGGAGCCTACCACGGCCTGGGGTACGGAGCGTTGCTCGGTGCTGGCATCCCATGGTTCCGCCAACCCTTCGAGTCCCAGCTCGCTCCCGTAAGCACCCTGCTCCCCTACCCCCGCGACGGCGACGACGCCTCCATCGGAAACTTCCGGGAAAAACTCTCCTCCCTTCCCGGCCCGGAAACCGCCGCGATCCTTGTGGAGGCTTTCCAAGGGCGGGGCGGCATCGTCGTTCCGCACGACACGTTTCTCGCGGAACTCCGGGCATGGTGCGATCTCCACGGCGCGCTCCTCATCGTGGATGAAATCTACACCGGCTTCCACCGCACGGGCCCTCTCTTCGCCTGCGAAATTTCCGGTGTTGTCCCGGATCTCATCTGCCTCGGAAAGGCCCTCACCGGCGGATTCCCGCTGTCCGCCTGCGCGGGCTCCGCGGAAATCATGGACGCATGGCCGGAAACCCATGGCGAGGCCCTGCACACCAGCACGTTTCTCGGCAATCCCCTCGGCTGCGCCATGGCCCTGGAATCCATCCGCCGCCATTCCGATCCCGCCACCACCGCTCTGACCGCCGCAGCGGCAGCCCATCTCGACACCGCTTTGCAAACCCTGCGCGGTCTTCCCTTCGTTCACGAAATCCGGGGTCCGGGCCTCATGAAAGGCATCGAGCTTCGCCATCCCGGCGGCGCTCCGGCCGGAGACATCGCTTTCCAAACCGTCACCAGCCTCCTCAAGCAGGGCCTCCTCCTCCTCCCCGACGCCCCCGAGGGACACGTCCTCGCCCTCACCCCGCCGCTCACGATCACCCCCGGGGAAACCGACCACGCCATCGGCCTCATCGCCGGTTGTCTCCGGGCCCCGGAAATCTAACTTGCCGGCCTCCGATTTCCTCCACTTCGACGTTCCATGTTGGACGTTCGATGTTCGATGTTCCTCCCCAGCGGTTTTCCCCTTTCCATCCTTTTTGGAGCATTTAGCGTGACCCACTGCTTGGAACCACCAAGCGAAAACCCGCCTCTTTGCCCGTGATTGGAAAACATGATTGGAGACTGCCGCTGCTGGTCCTTTGCAACAGCATTTTCCCCTGCCTCGCCCCCCTGAACCTGAGCGCCCAGGTGGTGATCAACGAGTTCATGTCCTCCAACGGCAGCTCCCACCACGACGAAGCCGGCGAATACGAGGACTGGATCGAACTCCACAACACCGGCTCGTCCCCGGTAAACCTCGACGGCTACGGGCTGACCGACAACCCTTCCAACCCGTTCAAATGGACCTTCGCCCCCACCATCATCGAGCCGGGCGGCTACCTCATCGTATGGGCGTCCGGCAGGGACCTGCAAACAAGCCCTCCCCAGGCGGGATTGCTCCGCGAGGTGTATCTCGGGATTCCCGGAACCTCCCTGTCCGCCCTCACCGGCAGCGGAAGGCTCGGCGGGGAACCGGACATTTCCGAAATGCTCACCGGGCTTTTTGAAGCCCCCGTGAACGTCGCGGACGACTACGGCCAGAGGATTTCCGGCCTTCTCACCCCGACCGTCACGGGCAATTACCGGTTCTGGATCGCCTCCGACGACAACGGGGAACTCCACCTGAGCACGGATGAAAATCCCGCCAATGCCACGCGCATCGCCCATGTCCCGGAATGGACCGATTCCCGCCAGTGGAACAAATTCCCCTCGCAGGAATCGGCACTCGTCCATCTGGAAGCCGGAAAGCGCTACTACGTGATGGCCATGATGAAGGAAGGCGGCGGCGGAGACAATCTCGCCGTCGGCTGGCAAAGGGAAGGCAGCTCCGCGCAGCGGCCCATGCCCGCGAATCTCTTCACCAGCCGCCCGCCCGATCCCCACACGAACTTCAGCATCAGCGCCGCCGGGGAAACCCTCCAGCTCACCGCTCCGGATGGCACCGTGGCCGATACCGCTCCCGCCGCCGCGCTTCCCAGGGACATTTCCTACGGCCGTTCCGCCGGAGACCCGGAAGTCTGGACCTATTTCCACGAAGCCACGCCCGGAGCGGAGAACACCACCACCGGCCATCATGAGGTCATCTGGGAAGCCCCCGCGTTTTCCCGGGAGGGAGGTTTCTTCGACGAGGAATTCCAGCTCCAGCTCTCCGGCGGTCCCGGCACCACGATTCTCTACACCCTGGACGGCTCCGTCCCCGATCCCGCGAACCTCGGCGGAAAAACCTACTCCTACAAAAACTACTACCCGCAGCATGCCGGGCAATCCCCCGGCCCCCTGCTCACCAGTTCCTACGAAACGCTCACCTACTCCGGCCCGCTCACCATCCGCAACCGCTCCGGCGATCCCAACAAGATCTCCCAGCGCAACACCACCTACGAAAACAGCGCGAACGCATATGCCCCGACCGGCCCCGTCTTCAAAGGCACCGTGGTCCGCAGCCGCCTCGTCAAGGAAGGCTCGATCCCCGGGCCGGTCGCCACCCACAGCTATTTCACCGGACCGAACGCCACCAGCCGCTACCAATTGCCCGTCCTCTCCCTCAGCATGGATGAGGACACGCTCTTCGATCATTTCCACGGCATCTACAACGCCGGGGTGGACTTCGACGAATGGCGCTCCATCTCCAATGGCGGCGCAAACGGAGGCGGCCCGGCGAACTACCAGCGCCGCGGCGAACACGCCGAGCATCCCGTGCATCTGGAAATCTTCGATCCCGTCCAGGGCCGAGCCTTCGCCCGGAACCTCGGCTACCGCATCAACGGCGGCTGGTCCCGGGCGAATCCCCAGAAATCCATCCGCCTCTATGGGAAAAACCGTTACGACGACGAAAATTGGATCAACTACCCGCTCATCCCCGGCCTGACCGACCACAACGGCGCGCCCATCGAATCCTTCCGCCGCATCGTCCTGCGCAACTCGGGGAACGACTACGGCCAGACCCGCTTCCGCGACGCCTTCATCCACGAACTCTCCAGGCCGCTCGGCTTCGATACCCAGAGCTGGCAGCCGGTCATTCATTTCGTGAACGGCGAATACTGGGGCCACATCAACATCCGCGAACGCATCGACCGCTTCTTCATCGGCAGCAAACACGGGATCGATCCCGACAACGTGGCGATCCTCACCAACAACGCCGAAATCACCGAAGGAGGCATCGGGGAACGCAACCATTTCCTCAACCTCCGCTCCTACATCCAGAACAACTCCATGGCGAACCCCGTCCACTACGCGGAGGTGGAAACCCGGATGGATGTCCGCAATTTCCTCCTCTACAACGTCGCCCAAATCTACGCGAACAACCGGGACTGGCCCCACAACAACACCGAGTGCTGGCGCTCCCGGGAACAAGGTTCCTCCCCCACGGCGGACGGACGCTGGAGATGGATCATGTACGACACCGACTTCGGATTCGGCCACAACGGCGATCACAACACCAACACCCTCGACCACGCCCTCAACGGCGGCGACTGGTCCCGGATCATGCTGGTCCGCCTCATGGAAAATCCCGGCTTCTACCACACCTTCATCAACGCCTTCGCCGACCACATGGCCACCACCTTCCACCCGCAGCGCCGCGCCATCCCGCTCGCCGTGGAAATGCGGGACATCCTCGCCCCCTACATGACCGAGCACCGCCAGCGCTGGCGCAACAGCGGCGGAGAAAGCCATCACACGAACGCCATCACCAACTTCGCCAGCAACCGCCCCGCGGTCATGCGCCAGCACCTCATCAACCGCTTCGGACTGCAAGCGGAAGATGCCCTCGTCAGGCTCGACACCGCCGGAACCAAAGGCGGGCACTTCCTCATCAACACCCTCACCCTCAACTCCCAGACACCCGGAATCGCCAACCCCTCCAACCCGTTTCCCTGGATCGGAAACTACTTCCGCGGCGTGCCCGTCACCGTCACCGCCGTGGCGGAACCCGGGCACCACTTCGTCGGCTGGCAGCAATTTCCCGGCCACGGATCGGAAACCATCACCATCACCCCCACCGCAGGCGTCCAGCTCACCGCCATCTTCGGAGAATCCCCCAT
>CAZVSA010000038.1:0-2238 GCA_964629955.1 uncultured Luteolibacter sp. | reverse complement strand
CCCCATCCCCGAACCACCCCGGCTCATCCACCACTGGGACTTTGAATCCGGCACCTTCACCGCACCCGCGCACACCGCCGGCGGAGGATTGCTCTCCATCTCCCCCGCCCCGCCAAACGACGTCTTCCTCAACGAGGAAGACGAAGGCTTCGGCAGCTCCCACCTGCGCGTCAATTTCCCCATCGGCCGCACCATGGAGTTCACCCTGCCGACAAAAAATTACGAGCAGATCACCCTCGATTTCCTGACCCGCCGCTCGGGCAGCGGCGCCGGCCAGCAAACGCTTTCCTACACCACCGACGGCGAAACATGGAATGAACATCAAACCTACACCGTGGACGCCGCCAATCCCCAGCTCCGCAACTTCGATTTCAGCGACATCCCGGAAATCTCCGACAACCGCCATTTCGCCATCCGGATCACCTTCGGACAAGGCGCGGGCGGAGAAGTCGGCAACAACCGCTTCGACGACATCTCCCTGCGCGGCGTGCTCGTGCCGGATCCCAATTTCCCGCCCGAAATCATCTCATCACCCTCCGCCACTCTGGCTCTCCGTGCCGGGGGCGATGGCACCCTCTTTGATTTGAGCGACATGTTTTCCGATCCCGAAAACGATCCCCTCGCCTTCTCCGTTCACTCGGAAAACAATCACATCGTCCAGGCGGACCTCGAAGACGGCGTTCTTCTTCTGAGCGGCCTCCTTCCCGGAGAAAGCCGGATCACCATCCAGGCGGAAGACGATCAGGACAACGTCCCCGCAACCGTTTCCTTCGTGGTCCTCGTCCATCCCGCCACCCACGATCTCTCCGCGGGGGATTTCTCCTTCACATCCTGGAACTCCGCCTCCCCCGCGCTCACCTTCCCCGCGCACATGCTCTTCGTGCAGAGCGAACAAAACGACCCGGATCTCTCCGCACCGCTGCATCGCGCCTACCACATCCCGGCGGAGGACGCCGCGACGGAGGAAGATGAAGAGCATCCCTACGCCGCGGAAAGCCGCACCCGCATCAACGGCCTTGGCGAAGACGGCATCTCCTTCGTCAACACCGGCCGCGGCCGCGATCTCGGCGCCGCATTGCTCGCGCTCGACACCCGCGGCCTGGAACACGCGGAGATTTCCTTCACCGCCGGCACCCGCAATCCCGGAATGAGAATCCAGGCCCTGCGCCTCCAATACCGCATCGGTCACGAAGGACCGTTCCACGACTTCCCCGAATCCGTGGAATACGTCCGGTCACCGGAAGCAGGCGATTTCATGGATTTCGGGCCGCTCGCCCTGCCTCCCGATGCGCTGGATCAGGAATATGTCCAACTCTCCTGGCGTTACCACCATCTCGAAGGAAGCTCCGGCCAGCGCGCGGAAATCCGTCTCGACGACATCATCGTCACCGGAGAAACCCCCGCCGTCGAACCCACCGGCTACGCCGCCTGGCTCGCCGGACAATTTCCCGATCCCGACGATCTGGCCAACCCGGACATCTCCGGCCCCAACGCCGATCCCCTCTGCATCGGCGTTCCCAACCTCCTGCGCTACGCGCTCGACATCGAAACCACGGAAGACCTCCCTGTCCGCCTGCCCCGCCTCGCCCTGCAACCGCCATCCGGCATTCCCCTTTTCCGCTTCGCCTTCGATCCCTCGAAAGACGATCTCATCTGGCTGGTGGAAGCCTCCGGCGATCTAACGGACTGGGAGCACATTCTCTTCCATTCTCAAAACGACCCCTCCCCCGCCCCTGATGAAAACGGCTGGATCGAAATCCCCGACCCGGAAGCGGGCGACCGGCGCTTCTACCGCCTGAACGTGCTGCTGGAGGGAAATTGAGCCCGGCAGCCGCGTCACGAATCAAGGAGCGTGGGCGTCCCGCCCACATCCCCGCACAAGTGGGCGGGACGCCCACGCTCCTTGAATCCCTGCGCCTCGAAACCTGATCGCACGAAAAACCTACCTCCCCAGCACCCAGGCGATGTGGGGAGTGTAGAGATCCGGCTCCAGCAGGAAGGAATCGTGCCCTTTCTCCGAATGCACGGTGATGTGCATCACGTCCACATCCGCGTTCTCCAGATGTTTCACCAGTTCCGTCTGTTCCTCCGGGTAAAAGCAGAAATCGGAGTCGATCGAAAACACCAGCCACTTTTGCCCCGCGTCGCGCGAACGGGCGAAAAGATCTTCCGGCGTTTCCGCATCGCCCTCCTGCGAGGCATCGTAACGGGACCACATGTCGATGATCCGCAGGTAGG
>CAZVSA010000037.1:19366-19896 GCA_964629955.1 uncultured Luteolibacter sp. | reverse complement strand
GGGAAGGAGGAGAAAGAGATCGGGGAAAATTGCGGGGGTGCTCCGGCGGGAACATGGGCTGCCGGGCATGTTTTTCCCATGGAGGGAGGGGTGCAAAACAATGGCGCGAACTTGATCGCGCCCTGAACTCAGGCACCTCCAAGCGCCTCCGAAAAAGACGCGCCAAGCCGCGCCGATTCGGCGCGAGGCTTCTGTCTTTTTCGGGGCCGTGTAGAAAATTGGAGGTTTCGAGTTCAGCCCAGTAGCTTTTGGTCGCAAAAGCTGATGTGTAATCAGAAAATCTTTATGTCATTGGCAAAGGAAAGAGGTTCGCGGTTTGGAACCTCGCGGCGAGGACTGAAGAATCCGGGAAAGCTTGTCCAGAGAATTTTCAAGTTCACAAGTGCATCAGATCACCTGCCACATTTCATTTCCCGGAAATTTCCCGCCTCCGGAAAATTCAGCGGCGCTTCCGCAAGGCGGCAACCAGCATCCCGATTCCCAGCAGAAAAACACCTCCCAGGATGCGGAGGGAAAGAACGGGATCGAAC
>CAZVSA010000037.1:10465-19356 GCA_964629955.1 uncultured Luteolibacter sp. | reverse complement strand
GACGCGAGAAAAATCGCGCAGAGCGCGACAAGAACGAGAAGGCGGCGGATCATGGGGGAATCCGGCGGGTTTTATTTTTCCCGCACCGGCTCGTGATGCCCGGCGGCATGAAGCATCGCGTGGCGCTCCGCAATCGGCCAAACCTTCTCCGGCACCAAGTCCCGCCAACTTTCATCGTTCGCAAGGATCATCCGGCAGACATCGCGCCCGGTATGGAAAAGCAGGGATTCGTCCCCCGCCTCCACCGGCCGGATGCGGCCGTTCGCGATGAAGTGCCTGTAGAGATGCGAACTGTCTTCCGGAGCCTGGAAATTTTCCGCCGTCACCAGCTCCCCGCTCTTCCGGTTTTTCCACGGGAAGACATACAGGGTCACGCCGCTCTTGAAAAGCCTGCCGAACGATTCCAGCAACCCGCCGGCGAGGTTCGACGACCACTTCGGTTTGAAAAGCTCGTTGAGCAACCCGATGCTCAGCACGATGCCCACCGGGCGCGTGGTGCAGCGGGTGAGAAACGCCGCGATCCGGTGAAACTCCGCGAAGCGCGACAGCAGGACCGTTTTTCCCAATGACTGGAGCGTGTCCGCACGATCAAGGAAATCCACCGGGTCGATTCCTTTTCCGCGCAGAAGATTGTGCATGGAAATCTCGCACAGTTCGATCTCATGCCCCATGTCCTCCGGGTCCAGGGAATCCGCAAAACCGATGCGCGACTGCTCCAGCATCCGGAGATGCACTTTCATCACGGGGGCGAAACTGCCGCGAAGCAGCAACACCGGCCTGCGATAAAGAGCCTCCGCGGGCTGCACCACCTCGCCATCCGGCAGAAACATCGTGGCATCGGTAAGCCCGCTTTCCACCAATTGCAGCGCGCACAGGCGGTTGTCGAAATAACCATACCCATGACCGGTGAATTTGAGCAAATCCACCTCCACCCTGCCCTGCGCGAGGTTGTCCACCAGAGCTTCGGTGAATTTCTGCAAATGCCCGCGATGCCGATAGGCGGCGTGGATGAGATTCACACCGATGATTCCGAGCGCCTCCATCTGGTCGATCGACTCGGTGTCCAGCAACCGGATGTGAAGAACAATGTCCGACGGCGGATCCCCCGGTTTCATCTGGAACCGGATTCCCAGCCATCCGTGGCATTCCCCCTGATCGTTCCAGCCGCGGGCGCGGACGGTGTTGCAAAATGAAAAAAACGCGGTCTCCCCTCCCCGCTTCGCTCCCAGCCGTTCCAGCAAAATGGAATATTCGTGATCCAGCATCGCCCCGAGCCTGGCGGCGGACACATAGCGGTCGGCCCGGCCGTAGATGGCATCGCTCATCGTCATGTCGTAGGCGGAGATGGTTTTCGCCACCAGGCCCGCCGTGCCGGATGCCCGGAAAAACCAGTTCGCGGTTTCCTGGCCCGCACCGATCTCCGCGAACGTCCCGTACGCGGAGGGATCGAGATTCAACTCCAGCGCCTTGTCATAAGTCGTCGCCTTCATGCTCATGGCGAATCGAAATCCCCCTCCACCCATCCATCCGCCACCAGCGATTCGATCTCCACCTGATTCCTGGACCGGGCATCCTCCGGGTATTTCAATGCCAGCATCAGGGCGTTGCCGGTGGTCGACCCCGAGGGAATGATCCGTTCATTGAGAACCGAGCCCTTCTCGACATAACCATAAAGCAGATGCATTCCGTCGGGAGATGCCAGAGAGTAAGACTGCCACCTGCTTTCATCCGAAAAATCGAAGTTATAGTATTCCACCCGTCTCAGGATCAGCCGGAAAACAACGGAAGTTTCGGGGCGCTTTTCCATGAAATCCTCCCATGGCATTTCCGACCAACCGGTCCAGCTTTCCCAATAAACCTTCAATCCTTCGGGAGTATCGACGAATATCATTTCCCGTTGCTCGAAATCCCGGGTGAGAACCGGAACCGACACGATCGACTCCCTGAAATTCAACCCCGCTCCGGAATCGAACACCGCCAGACCGGGGGCCTCGATTTTTCCATCCGGATAATACTCCCTGAGTTTCGGTTCCGCGGAGGCGGGATCATGGATGAAGGGAAGGATTTCCTCCACCGTGGAAGCTTCCAGAAACTTCCGGGCGAGCGGTTCCGCTTCCTCGCGGATCGAATGCTCGCTCCGGTTCATGATTTCCGGAAGCGGGATCTCCTCCTCCACCGCCGCCTCCCCGAAACCAACCGCATCGGGCAGAACCGCGACCATCCTCGGCGCGGGTGGCGCGGAGGATCCCCTCGACGCATAAATCAACGCGGCGATCACGAAAGCGAACAAGGGAACTCCCGCCGCCAGCATCCATAGCACGACTTTTTTCTCCCCATGACGCCGCCTCCGCGAGCCTTCGCTCTCCCATGAAAGATCGCCGGAAGGCACCCGCTTTTTCACATGCGCCCGCCGATGTTTTGAAACGGTTTCGCCCTTCCCTCCTTCCTCTTCCTCCACCTGGAGCGTGGCGGCCATCAATGGAGGCGGCACATCCCCTTCCCCCGGAATGCGCATCATCCGGCGGCAGCCCGGACATACGATCCCCTTGCCGTCATAATCACGGGGAACGCGGAAAACGGATCTGCAATCCGGACATACAAAACCGCTCCAACGCCGCACATTTTCCATCGTGTCTGACACGAAAAAACCCTGCCCCCGGAAGGGCAGGGCTGCAAGCCCGGGAATGCTTCCCCGGGATGGTTGCGGTCAAATTTCGTGAACGGGAAGATTCGCGCACTCCTCGCGGACCTTCTCGGCGAGAAGGGTGGAGAGATAACGCTCCGTGGAGGAAGCTCCCACCGTGACGATGCGCTGCCCCTGGAATTCGGGCCGCTTCGCGAGCTGGATCGCCGCCCATACGTTGGCTCCGGTGGAAATACCGGCGGGCAGCCCTTCGAGCTGGGCGAGAGCCTGGGCGGTGGCGAAGGCATCCTCGTTGGAAACCTGAACCACCTCGTCGATGATGTCCACATTGAGGTTTTTCGGGATGAAACCCGCGCCGATTCCCTGGATCATGTGGGGACCGGGCTGGCCTCCGGAAATCACCGGGCTCGCGACAGGCTCCACGGCCACCACCTTGAGTTCCCGGCGGGATTTGATTACCTCGCCCACACCCGTGATGGTTCCTCCGGTGCCCACACCCGCGACAAAGGCGGCGATCTCGCCATCGGTGTCGCGCCAGATTTCCTCCGCGGTCGTCTCACGGTGCACCTGCGGATTCGCCGGGTTTTCGAACTGGCCGGGACCGAACGCGTTGTCCCCGTGTTCTTCCAGCAACTGTTTGGCCTTGGCGATGGCTCCTCCCATGCCCCGCGCACGGGGGGTCAGCACGATCTCAGCTCCCAGCAAACGCAGGAGAACCCGGCGCTCCACGGACATGCTCTCCGGCATGGTGAGGATGACGCGGTAGCCCTTCGCCCGGGCGATGAAAGCGAGCGCGATGCCGGTATTGCCCGAGGTGGGCTCGATGATCAGGCCTCCGGGCTTGAGCGATCCGTCACGCTCGGCCGCCTCGATCATCGACTTGCCGATGCGGTCCTTGACGCTGAAGAGCGGGTTGAAGAATTCGGCCTTCACGCAAACTTCGGCACCGAGGCCTTCAGTCAGGTGGTTGAGGCGGATGAGCGGGGTGTTGCCTACGGTGGCAACCATGTTATCGGCGATGGGCATGGTGGTAGTTTTTGGGGTTGGTTTTCAGATTTGGAAATCGGGTGTGCCGGAATCCAGATGAAGTCCGCACTCGTATCGTTTTCCGTCAAAGCGTGATGCCTCCGCGCCATCGGGGTCCGCGGGACGGGTGCTGTGCCAGTCACCCATGGTGACATATCCTTTCTCCGCCAAGGGATGGCGCGGGAGCTGGTGCTGATGAAAATAGAGATCCACCTGGGCGTCCGCCCAATCGAGGATCGGATAGGCCTTGAGCGTGCGCTTCTGCTGCTCGACGAAGGGGCGGTCCGCCCGGGTCGTCGATTGGGAGCGACGCAACCCGCTCAGCCACACGTCCGCCCCGGTTTCCCGGAGCGCCCGGTTCATCGGCTCCACTTTGGTAAGCAGGCCGTATTTGTCCGCGCCTTCCTTTCCATCCTCCCACAAATTCCCCCAAAGCGCCTGGATCCGGGCCGCCGAAACCGACGGCTGATAGATCCGCAGATCCAGATCGAACAGGGCACGCAGCTCCTCCGCGTAACGGTATGTCTCCGGGAAAAGAAAACCGGTGTCGATGAACACCACGGGAATCTTCGGAGCGTGCTCGTGGATGAGATGCAACATGACCGCAGCCTGCAACCCGAAGCTCGTGGTGGCGATCAGCCGATCGCCCAGCTTCTCGTGAAGCAGGCGCAAACGATCCCCCGCGCGCAGCGGAGCCAGCTCCGGGGAGAGAACGTCCGGATCAATCACGGGCGAGGGCTCCGGATCATCAAATTTCAATGCTTCCATGATATGAAAAGGCTCAGGCCAGCGCCGTTGCCAGCGCCTCCGGTTTCAGGTTCTTGTGAAAATCGCCGCCCTGGATGGTTTCCGCCACATATCCGGCCCGGATGCAGAAATCCCCGAACCGCTCCCCGGCCTGCCGCTCTTTCGCATAGCGGGAAATGATCGGGGAAAGCAGCGGCTTGATCTCCTCCGCAGCGACGCTTTCCCGGTAGAGTTTCGACAAACGCTGTCCGGCAAAGCCTCCTCCGAGATAAACATTGTACTTTCCGGGCGAGCGCCCGACGAAACCGATTTCCGAGATATAAGGCCTCGCGCAACCATTCGGGCAGCCGGTCATCCGGATGGTGATCGCATCATGCCTCAGTCCGTTTTCCTCGATGGTTTCCTCCAGTTCCGTCAAAAGGTTCGGGAGATAACGCTCCGCTTCCGCCAGAGACAAGGCGCAGGTGGGAAGAGCCACGCAGGCCAGCGAATTGAGGCGCAGGCCGCTCTTCAGATGGCTGTCCTTGATTCCGTATTCCTCCAGCAGTTTTTCGATTTCGGCCCTCTTCCCGGGCTTGATGTTGGAAATGATCAGATTCTGGTTCGCGGTCAGGCGGAAATCCCCTTCGTGAACCTTTGCGATCTCCCGCAAGCCGGTCCGCATCGGATAGCTTGCGGTATCCAGCACGCGCCCTCCTTGCACGAACATCGTGTAGTGGAAATTCCCCGTCTGGTCCTCCACCCATCCATAGCGGTCCCCGTTGTCTTCAAATACGAACGGACGCGCCGGCTGGAGTTCGTAACCGAGGTATTTGTTCAGCTCGGCGAGAAACCAATCCGCCCCGTGATCGTCCACCGTGTACTTGAGGCGCGCATGCTTGCGCTCCGTGCGGTCTCCGTAGTCGCGCTGGACCATCACCACCTTCTCGGCCACGTCCGTCACCTGGTCCGGGGTGCAGAATCCGATGAGATCGGCGAGGCGGGGATACGTGGTCTCCGCTCCATGGGTCATGCCCATGCCGCCGCCCACGGTCACATTGAACCCGGCAAGTTTTCCATTTTCCACGATCGCGATGAACGACAGGCAGTTTGCATAAACATCCACGTCGTTGGATGGCGGCACCGCCACCGTGATCTTGAACTTCCGCGGCAGATAGGTTTTGCCATAGATCGGCTCCACCTCCTCCTCGCTGGTTTCCACCTTCTCGCCGTCCAGCCAGATTTCGTGATAGGCCCGCGTTTGAGGGGTGAGATGGTCGGAAATCTCCTGGGAAATTTTCAACACCTCCGCATGAACGGACGAAAAATGAGGGTTCGGGTTGCACATCACGTTGCGGTTCACATCCCCGCAGGCCGCGATGGTGTCCATTGCCGCCTGGTTGATCTCCGCGATCGTCCGCTTCAGGTTGCTCTTGATGATGCCATGAAACTGGAACGCCTGGCGGGTGGTGAGCTTGATCGTGCCATTGGCGAACTGGCCCGCCAGCCGGTCGGTTTCGATCCACTGCTCCGGAGTGGCGACCCCTCCGGGCACGCGGATGCGAATCATGAAGGAATACGCTTTCTCCAGCTTGTGTTTGCGGCGGTTCGGCCGCAGATCGCGGTCATCCTGCTGATACGTTCCGTGGAACTTGAGGAGCTGCTGATCGTCCTCCGACATGGAGCCGGTGGACAAATCGGCAAGCCCTTCCCGGATGGTTCCGCGCAGGTAATTGCTGGCGATCTTGATGCCTTCGTTGGCGGAAAGTTTCTTTTCGGACATTGGGAAATCAGGGTGAAATGAAATGTTAGTAAACGTCGCGCTGGTAGCGTTTGGCTTTTTTCAGCTCCTCTACATAAGCTTCCGCCTCCGCCCGGGATTTGCCCCCCTCGTTTTCCACCACGGAGATGAGCGCCTCATGCACATCATGGGCCATCCGCTGGGCATCGCCGCAGACATAGAAATGCGCGCCTTCCTCCAGCCACGCGTAGAGTTCTCGGGATTGCTCGATCATGCGGTTCTGGACATAGATTTTCTCCGGTTGGTCCCGTGAGAAAGCGAGGTCCAGGCGGGTCAGCGCGCCGTCCTTCAGGAACTCCTGCCACTCAAGCTGATAGAGGAAATCATAAGTATAATGCTGGTCGCCGAAGAACAACCAGTTCCTGCCGCCCTGCCCGGCCGCGGCGCGGTGCTCGACGAAGGAACGGAACGGAGCCACCCCGGTGCCCGGGCCCACCATGATCACGGGGGTGGAACCATCCGCGGGAAGACGGAAATTTTTGTTCGGTTGCACGAAAACGGAAACCTTGTCGCCGCCCTTCACCAGGTCCGCCAGATATGTCGAGCAGACCCCTTTGCGGGCCCGGCCATGCGTTTCATAACGCACCGCGGCAACCGTCAGGTGAACCTCGCCGGGATGGGCCAGCGGACTGGAGGCGATGGAATACAACCGGGGCGGCAGCTTGCGGAACAATCCGGCCAGGGCATCCGCAGGAAGACCCTTCGGCGCGAACTGTTCGAGCGCGTCGACGATCTCGCGGCCGTCATTGAACTGCTTCAGCAAATCCTTCGACTCCTCCGCAAGCAGCTCGCGCAGCTTCGCCGAATCAGCCGCCTCCGCGAGCTTCGTCAGCACATTTCTGGAAAGAGCCGTGATGTCGAAATCCTCGCGAAGCGCGTCCGCCAGCAGCTTGCGCCCCGCGTTTTTCACTTCGACCTCCTCGTTGCCGGTGAGCTTCGCCGCGTTGAGAACCGCCTTCACCGTATCCGGCGCATTGACGGGCAGCACCGCCAGCGCATCCCCCGGTTCATAATGAAGACCCGAGCCGGCGAGATCGAACTCAAAGTGCAGCGTCTCCTTTGAAGACCCCTCACCGTTGAGAACCAGAGATTCGATGACCTCCGCCGGAAACGGATTCTTCTTCCCGTATTCCGTGGCGGGAACGGCTGCCGGAGACACGAACGCCACCGGGGAAACGGTTGCTTCGGGCGCGAGAGCTTTCAAGGAACCTTCCAGCCAGTTCGCGTATGCCTCCTCGTAATCGACATCGCAGTCCTGCCGGGGCAGCACGCGCTCGGCTCCGAGGCCGTCCAGGCGGGTGTCGATGTCTTTGCCCGTCTGGCAGAACCTTTCGTAGGAAGTGTCGCCCAAGGCGCAGACCGAATACTTCACGCCACCGAGCTTCACATCGGTGGACATGAAATCCTTGTAAAAAGTGGTCGCCGTCTCCGGCGGATCTCCGTCTCCCCAGGTCGAAACGATCACCAGCAGGTTCGAGGCCTTCGCGAGATCTCCCGGCGAAACATCCGCCATGTTCTTCATCACCGCCTGGAAACCCCGCTTTTTCGCCTCTTTCACGGTGCGATCCGCCAGCACCTCGGAGTTCCCCGATTCCGTTCCATACAGTACTGTCAGTTTCCCGGCGGCCGGAGCGGCCACGGGAACAGGAGCGGGCGAAGCTCCCGCGGCAAGAAAACCACTAAGCCAGCCGCGCTGGACCGGATCCAACCCGGAAATCAGGGAATCCAAGATCCGACGCTGGTCGGCGGTGAACGGGGCGTGCTCTGGCAGCATAATCCTTAGTTAATTACCTTTATTTGTGATGTTTCGGCGGGAAAGTGCGACGATTGAGCCCGCGACGCAACATTTTTTACATCCCAAACGGCTTTTCCACCCGGTAGAGCTGGATTCACTCCCTGAAAGTAGTCGCCTCTCGGCGAGCCGTCGAAACGACCCGTCCGCAGGCAACAGTTCTTGAAACCGCCGCGCCGAACCGCAGGGGCAGGGATCGTTCCTTCCCAGGCGCTCGTGGAGTTCCTTTTCCCCGTGGACGACGCGCATGCCGCGCTTGACCCGGGTCTCGGACGGGAATCCCCGCCTCCTCTTACTTGTCGGCTCGAAAAAAGGAGCCGTCTTGATGATGCTTTGTCATATCAACCTCCTTGTTGGGTGAGGGGCGGAAAGTATCGGAACATCACCGGGTGTCGAGACAGAAAGAGCGACTCCCCAAATCCCCATCGTTTCTTTTTCGTGCATTTTACCGGGTGATCCGGTTTGCTCGTCTCCATGACCACACCACCTCCCATGCCGCCCGGGAAAAAACCGATGCCCCCGTTGGCCTGGCTGGGAATCGGCTGCGGCACGTTCCTCATCATCGGGGTGGTGCTTCTTTTCTTTCTGGTCGGCTGGCTCAAGCGCACCGTCGATCAATTCACGGGAAATCCCGAAAAAACCGCCGCCGAATGGATTGTCAAAACGCATCCCGACCTCGAAGCCGTGAGAAGCGACGACGCGACGGGTGAATTGACTTTCCGCACGAAAGACGGGAAGGAAACAACCCTGAGCTACAAAGACATTTCGGAAGGCCGCCTGACCGTGACCGACTCGGAAGGCAACGTGGCCAGGCTGGGTGCTGCGGATCTCTCGCAAGTCCCGGAATGGGTGCCAAGGCTGCCGGAAATGAGCGGCGAAACCTCCGCCTTCCACATCGAGGA
>CAZVSA010000037.1:8841-10455 GCA_964629955.1 uncultured Luteolibacter sp. | reverse complement strand
CACAGGAGCCTACGCGGCGAAAACTTCCCAAACGGCGGATGAAATCGAGGAATTCCTCAATGCCGAAGCCGACAGGCTGGGACTCTCCAATTCGAGCCGCAGCAGGACCTCGGTCAACAATCGGGAAAACCGCATGCTCAGCTACTCGGATTCCAAACGGAAACTGACGGCCAACCTCGCAACAACCCCCGATGAGCCCGTGGCGGCTCACATCGGCTACGAGGAAACCCCTTGAGAGGAAGGGAGCGCGGGCGTCCCGCCAAAAGTGTTCCGGGAATGATTCCAACTCGTGAGCTTCCGGCAGGTAGGGCGAGATCGCCGGGCGCGCCGTGACTCTCTCCGCAGCGGGTGGGGCTTTCATCGGCGGGGAAGCGGGAATGATTGGGGCGTGATCCATGGCAAATCGGAAAAAAGTGGGACGGCCCGGCGGTCCGTCCCTACCGCTTGAAACCCGCCTCCGGCGTTGCCCCCGCGATTCCCGGAACACTTTTGGCGCTCCACCCGCAACCCATGCCAAAAACAAGGCCGCCTGCAACCAAACTGAAATCGTCTTTGATTTCCACGGCACGATTGATCACCATCGCCGCCCCATGGCGAAGCAGGCACTAGGAAAAGGACTCGGAGCACTCATCAGGAAAACCTCCGGACCAGCGTCTTCCGATGCCGCGGAGGCGCCAGATGACACGAAACGGGTCCGGGATGTGGCCATCGATCTCGTCATTCCCAGCCCGCTCCAGCCCCGCACGCAGTTCGGGGAATCCCCGCTGGACGACCTCGTGGAGTCCATCCGCCAGCACGGGATCATCCAGCCGCTCATCGTCCGTCCCGTCGATGGAAAGCTCGAACTGATCGCCGGGGAGCGCCGCTGGAGGGCTTCCAAAAAACTCGGTCTCGCCACCGTCCCCGTCATCGAACGCGAAGCGTCCGACCGCGACGTGCTGGAAATGGCGCTCATCGAGAATCTCCAGCGCGAGGATCTCAACCCGATGGAAGAGGCCGCCGGCTACGTCCGCCTCGCCAGGGAGTTTTCCCTCAAACAGGAGGAAATCGCCTCCCGCGTCGGCAAGTCCCGCGCCAGCGTGGCCAATGCCATGCGCCTGCTGGATCTCCACGGAGACGTCCAGCTTCTCGTCGCCCAGGCGCGCCTCTCCGTCGGCCACGCCAAGGCCATTCTTTCCCTCAAGGATCAGGACGCCCAGTTGCTGGCCGCCGATCAGGTTCTCCGCAAGCAACTGACCGTCCGTGCGGCGGAAAAACTCGCCCAATCCCTGATCGCCGATCTTTCCTCACAGGGCGGAGACGCGAAAAAAGCTCCCGCCGCGCGCGAGATCGACATCCATCTCCGCGCCGTCACCAACCGTCTCCGCGAACGCCTCGCCACCCACGTCTCGATCCAGCATTCCGCAAAGAAAGGCCGCATCGAAATCGAATACTACGGGGACGACGATCTCCACAGGCTTCTCGAACTGCTCGGGCTTCCTCCCGGCGAGTAATGCGAATTCCCAAAAACCATCCGGCTTGCAACGGTGGAAATTCAAGGAGCGTGGGCGTCCCGCCCATTTGAGCGGAAATGTGGGCGGGACGCCCACGCTCCTTGAATTTCTTCCACTGCGG
>CAZVSA010000037.1:2851-8831 GCA_964629955.1 uncultured Luteolibacter sp. | reverse complement strand
GATTCCGAACAACACGCCGATCAGCACGGAAATCACCACCGACAACAGCACCGACACCGGGGTGACCACCGTAGGCAGGTTTGTCATCGCGGAAATCATGCCCGGGATCGCCAGCCCCAGCGCGACACCGAACAAACCACCCACCAGGGAGATGACCACCGTTTCCACGAGGAACTGGGAAATGATGTCCCCGCGCTTCGCGCCCAGAGCCCGGCGGATGCCGATTTCCCGGGTTCTTTCGGTTACCGTCGCCAACATGATGTTCATGATGCCGATCCCGCCCACCAGCAGGCTGATGGCGGCGATGGAACCGATGATCACATTGAACAAACGCTGCGTCTGCCTCGCCTGGGCGAGCAACTCCAACGGCACGATGATCCGGTAATCCCTGCTTTTCCGCGAGTGATCCATCAACGATTCCACCGCCTCGCCCACCCCCGGAACGTGATCGGTGCCATCCGTGCAGATCACCAGCGAATCGTATTCCGTGCGGCTGTAAATGAAATGGCTGACCCTCGAACGCGCGGAAGCGAGCGGAAGATACAACACGTCCTGCCGGTCCGCCGCGGTTTCCTCAGCCGCTTTCTCCCCTCCGTCGTCGCTGCCCGGGCGGTAAACCCCCAACACCGTGTAATAATCCCCTTCGATGCGGACCGCCTTGCCCACGACACCACCGAACGGAAACAGCTTCCTCGCCAGGGAGGGCGAAAGCACGCACACGGGAGCCGAGCGGTCGTTTTCCAGCGCCGTGAAAAAACGCCCTTCCACCCGGTGAATGTTGCGGACATCGGGCGCCTCCGCCGTGGTGGCATGGAGGATCGCCCGCTGGCGCGAGGACGGGCTGGTCACTTCATCGGTCTGTTCCGCCTCGGGGTGTACTCTCCAGACGTGCGGGATCGTTTTCACGATACGGATCCGGTCCGTCTCGGTGAGTCCGTATTTCTGCCGCCACAGCGGCGGGCGGGGTCCTGAGTTTACGGTTTCCGGCTCCTTCGGCGGTTCCACGCTTTCGAGAATGATGTTCGCACTGCCCATGCTCTCGATCGAGCGGACGGCCTCCCGCGAGGCCCCCTCCCCCACCGCCAGCATGGCGATCACCGAACCCACGCCGAACACGATCCCCAGCATGGTCAGCAGCGAGCGGACCTTGTGCAGGAACAGGTTCTTCACGCCGAGCAGCAGAATGCGGTGGAAGCGGAAAAACACGGTGCGGATCAGATGGTTGCGGGAGTGGTGAAGGTGGTTCGCTCGATCAAACCGTCTTTCATGTGGATGACGCGGTCGGCTCTCTGCGCCACGTGCTCGTCATGCGTGACCATCACGATGGTGCGTCCCTCGTCGTTGAGCCGGTCGATCAAGGCCAGCACATCCTCCTCGGTGGAGGAATCGAGGTTGCCCGTGGGCTCGTCCGCAAGAATCAGAAGCGGATCGTTCACCAGCGCGCGGGCGATCGCGACCCGCTGCTGCTGCCCTCCGGAAAGCTGCTTCGGCCGGTGGTTCAACCTGCCTCCGAGCCCGACAATGTCCGCAAGCTCGCGGCAACGCGCCTTGGCCTTCGCGCTCTCGTTTCCCTGATAGAACAAGGGCACGGCGATGTTCTCCAGCACCGTGAGCTGGGGAATCAGGTTGTAGGATTGGAAAATGAATCCCAGACGCTTGCCCCGGACGCGGGAAAGCTCGTCGTCATCGAGTTTTGAAACATCATCGCCACCGAGAAAATACGAGCCGCCGCTGGGGCGGTCGAGGCAGCCCAGAAGATTCAGCAGGGTCGATTTCCCCGAACCCGACGATCCCATGATCGCCAGATGCTCGCCCGGAGCCACATCGAGATCCACCCCGGCAAGGGCCGCGACATCCGCCTCGTCGCCCAGCTGGTACACTTTGCGGAGATCCCGGATTTGAATGACCGGTTCCTCGAACATGCCGTTATGGTTCGCGCCGGGTGGAACTCAGGCCCCGGTGAGAAGATCCGCCGCTTGCGCCGGCGAATCGCTTTTTTCCTGTTTCACCGAAATGCTTTGAAGCATGACCGAGCTTTCGGGAATCCGGGTGGTCACGGGCGGCGAAAGCACCACCTGATCCCCGGCGGTCAATCCGTTGCGGATTTGGACGAACTCGCTGTCGAAGAGCCCCACCTCCACCTCCACCGGCACGCTTTCGCCGCCATTCCGGACAAAGCAGAACTGCCTCTCCTCGATGCCTACCACCGCCTGGATCGGGATCTTGATCACGTCCTCCAGTTCGGCGACGAGCACGTCCACGCGGGCGGTGACACCGGGCTTGATCTCCGGCATCGGGTCGGTCACCAACACCTCGGCTTTGTAAACCCGGTGGTTCGGATTGTTGTCGCGGGACGGTTCCGGCATCGTCGCGATGGAAAGCACCTCACCGCCGAAACGCTGGTCGGGAAGGGCATCGAGATGGATGTAGGCCCGCATGCCAGCCTTCACGAGGCTGATCTGGCTTTCGTAAATGTTCACCCGCACTTTCATGCTGGAAATGTCCGGCAGCGAGATCAACTGCTGGCGCTCGCGGACGTGGCTGCCTTCCTCGATCGGCTCCTGCCGCCATTGGTCGGATTTCCGGTATACCACCAGCCCGTCCTGAGGCGCGTAGATGCGGGTGTGCTCGCGGGCTGCCCGCAAATCCTCCAGAGTTTTGCGGCGGAGTTCCAAAGTTTCGCGCGAGGAGGCAAGCTGCAACTCGGCTTTCTCAAGCTGGGTTTCGTTCTGGCGGATCGTCCGCTCGAAACGGATTCCCGCGTTTTCCTCATTCGCCTCAAGCTGGCGGAAATGGCGCGGGTAATCGAACTCCACCAAAAGGCGCAGATCTTCCTTCGCGGATTGCAGCTCGATTTCACGGCGCTGCACCATGAGTTGATCCGCCACCAGCTCCGTGGGCGTCGCATAGCCTTTCTCCTCCAGCCGCCGGGTGCCGCTCAGGCGTTCCTGCGCGCGCCGCAGTTCCTCGGTGGCGAGCGTGATCGCGGATTCGGATTTTTTCCGAAGCTGCGGCCACTGGCCGTCCTTGTATTTGACGAGATCCTGCTTGGCGAGTTCCACCGCCAGATCGGCGTCGCGCACGCGGATGATGTTTTCGCTCTTCATCACCTCGACACGCTCCTCCAGCTCCGCGACGTGGGCGAGACTCTGCTGAAAGGCGATCTCCGCCGCGGAAAGCCGGTTCTCAATGTCAGCCGAATCCAGCTCCAGCAGCAGCTCGCCTTCCTTTACCAGCGTTCCTTCCTTGATCAGGGAAATGATCCTTGTCTGCCCCGGAACGAGATTGCGGACCGTGACTTCATTCACCGCTTCCAGCGATCCGCCTGTCGGCAGGGAAATGGTGAAAGGCCCGCGCTCGGCGGGGAAGTAGGCCGGACCACCGGATTCCGCGGTTCCGCCTTTGGAAAACAGCAGCCATGCGCAGGCCGCCGCCGCGATCGCTCCCGTGGGGACGAGAATTCTCGGACGAATGATTTTCCTCTTCAACGAAGGGCTTGGTTTCATGATTCGGGTTCGGGTTTGGAAACAGGCTCCCGGAACAATTCTTCCGGCGTGACCAATGCGTCCGCGCCGTTCTTTACGGGAGATGCTTCGGCCATATTGCTACGGATAACCGAAAATTTAGGATTTGTTGTCCAAAACCGCTGATCCTGATGCTCGAACATGCCGAGATTGAACAGAAAGTTCAGCCGTGTGAGATGATAATCCACCAGCGAGGAGGTCAAAGCGTTGCGTGCGGTGAGCTGGTCGTTGCGGGCCTCCAGCAGATCGCGGGTTTCCGCGCGGTTCGCTTCCAGCAGCAGGTTCACCGCTTCCACGCGCTGGTTCGCCAGTTGCAGGGCGCTGCGCTGGATCTCGAAACTTTGCCGGGCGAGTTCCAGCCCGCGCAGCCCGGCGCGGAGATCCGTGTGGAGGCGGTCGAGCGAAAGGGAAAGCGAGCGAAGCTGCCGCTCGAAGTCGATTTCCGCCCGGCGGTAGGAATTCCGCGCCCCCAGATTGTCGATTGGCAGATCCAGATCGATGCCGATGCTCGTGCGGTAGGAATCCACATCGAAGTTCGAGTAAGTCGTGCGCCCGCTGCCCCCCCGGTTGCCCGCATCCACGCTGGCGAAGAGGTTCAAACCGGGTTTGAAAGCCTCCGCCGCCACTTTCAACCGGCGCTTGGCGTCCTCGAAACGGTCGATGTCATTCAGCAGGTCCAGACGGTTTTCGATGGCGAGATCGAGCGCCTGCTCCGGGCTCAGGGAGATCGGGGTGAGGCCCGCGCTCTCCAGCGTCCGCAGCACTCCGTCGTCCAGCATCAGATCGCCGCCGACCGGCAGGCCGAGGGGGATTTTGAATTGGTCGATGCGCGTCCGGTAGGAATTGACCGCGACGATGTAGCGGTTCCGGGCACGCAGTTCATCCTGCCGGGCCTGATCGACCTGGAAACGGGGCAGCCTGTCCAGCGCCAGCTCCGTCGCCCGTTCGGTGAACGCGATCAGGTTCCGGTAGTTCGAGTATTCGTTCCTTACACGGTCTTTCTCCTGAAGGATGCGGCAATAGTCCGTGATGACATCCAGCGAATTGCGCTTCTGGAAATGCGAGAAGGAACGGATCGCGTAAATCACATCGCGCTCGCTCTGAGTGAGATTTTCCGAAGCAACCGCCCCCGCCCCGCGCAGCAGCGGCTGGCTCAGGCGGGCCGCGACGAAACGGGTGGCCGGAGCGTTGCCTCCCCCACCGGTGTAAAAACGGAAAATATCCTGTGCGAGATCCACCGCCAGCCGACCGCCTCCGCGGAACAACATGTCGAACCCCGCCCGGCTCCGCACGCTGCCCTGCCGGGACTCCTCGCGCGGCGAATCCCCCTCGGCCCGCAAGGTGGAGGTGTCGTGGGATGCCGTGGAACCCGCATCCAGTTGCGGACTGAAATCATGGCGGACGCGGGTCAGGGCCAGTCCCGCGAGATAAAGCGCCTCCTTCTCCGCCTGGTACTCGCGGCGGTTCGCAACCGAAAGCTCCAGCGCCTGATCCAAATCGATGCGGCGGGATTTCGCGTCCTTCCTGCCGGAAATGATCGCCACCGCCTTGACCTCCTCCGGATCCTCCGCCGAATGAGGGGTCTTGATGTCGAACTCGATCGCTTCCCCGAAAAGCGTGAGCTGCTTTTCCCTCAGGATTCCATAGACCTCCTTGTCCGCATTGCCGCTCCAATGGCTCGTGGAACAAGCGGAAAGAACCAACGCGGGCACACAAACCCGCAGGGCGATGAGAGAAGAAGAAGCAAGAGAGCGATGGAAGAAACAGGCCATTCAGGTGCAAGGAGCGCCTCTCCGAAACGTCTTTTGCGGGCGTCATTTTTCACCGAAGCGACATTTCATTCCATCGGCCCTTGGCGAAATCATACCAAACATGTCGCAATCATACCATCACGGGAGACAAAAGATGCCATACTTCGCGTGAGCGGACGGAGCCCGCCGGTTCATTGGAAATTCCCCCCTTGCGGAATCATCCACGAAACATCCGAACGCTTTTCCCCAACCCATGGTCTTGTATTTTTTCAGACGGAGCCTGTCGTTACTCCTGCCCGCTTTTTTCTGCCCCTGCATCTCGGAAGCCAACGTGCTGGTGGAACTCGACGCCACCACACTGCCCGCCGGCCCCCTGGCAACGTGGCAGAATACGGGCACCGTGCCGGGGGATTTCGTCCGCGAATTCGACACCCCTTCCGTAACCACCATCGCCGGTGTGAACGGCGTCACCCTGGATGGGAACAACGACTGGTACGTCGGCCCCGCCGCTCCGCCCTCCGTCACGGGAAACGGCAGCCGGACGATTCTCGCATGGGTATGGAACCCCTCGCACGGGGCGGAGGAAACCGTCTTCTCCTGGTCGCGACGCGGAGGTCCGCAGGGAACGCACACCGCGTTCACCCACGGGAATCATCACATCTGGGGCGCGGTGGGGCATTGGGACTCGCCCGACATGTCGTGGAA
>CAZVSA010000037.1:0-2841 GCA_964629955.1 uncultured Luteolibacter sp. | reverse complement strand
AGGAAGCCCGGATCTGGACCTGCATCGCCTACACCTACGACAACGCCACCGGCATCACGGCGGTTTACACCAACGGGCAGATGGCGGCGTCCAAGCCGATCGCCCCGCTCAACGTCCATGCGGTCTCGACCACCGGGCAGCCGCTGCCCTTTGTCGTCGGCTGCCAGAATGCCGCCAATGGCACGCGCAACAACAGCCAGCTTCCCGGCTCTTTGACCATTGCGAAAATCCGGGTGCACGATCGGGCTTTGTCCCCTTCCGAAATCACCGCGGCATACAACGCCGATGCGGAGTTTTTCGGGCGAGAACTCCCTGTCATCGAAAATTTCACCGCCTCCAGCGAAGCAATTCATCTCGGCGATGAAGTGACGCTCTCGTGGTCGCTCAATGGGGCGGAAAGCCTGTCCATCAGCCCTGATGTGACGATTCCCGAAGGAGAAGCCTCCGTCGTCCTATCACCCGTTGCATCGACAACCTATCAGCTCACCGCATCAAAGGCCTCGGTCACGGAAAGCCGCTCGCTCACCGTGCTGGTCCTGCCCGGCGAACCGGTGGCTTTCGACCGGCAGATCGCAGCGGAACAGGACACGCCGCAAGCCATCACCCTCACCGGCGAAGACCCGAACCCTCCGCCCGGCGGCCTTGCCTGGCACATCGTGCAACCGCCGGCCCACGGCACTCTGAGCGGTGATGCGCCGGAGCTTACCTACACCCCCGATCCGGGATATTCCGGCACCGACTCCTTCACCTTCCTCATCCACGACGGCGTGCAGGAGTCGAACACGGCCACCGTTTCGATCACGGTGAATCCCCCTCCCTCCGATCCCACGGGGGTCACCGTTTCCACTACCACGATCCCGGCCTCCGCGGTCGATGGCTCCTTCCTCGCCCACCTGCAAGCGGAAGACCCGAATTTCGGGGAAACGCACGGTTTTGAACTCGTTTCCGGCGAGGGCGGCACCCACAACCACCTCTTCTCCATTTCCGGAAATCAACTGATCGCCCAAAGCAATCTCTCGGCCTATTCCATAACCCTCTCGATCCGGGTGCGGGCCACCGACAGCACGGAGCGGAGCGTCGAGCAGGTGCTCACGTTCTCCCTCTTTCAGGCGCTGCACAGGGTCGTCATCAACGAGATTTTCTACGATCCGCCGGGCAACACGCGGACGGAATTCATCGAACTCCACAATCCCGGCAACCAAAGCGTCAACCTCAGCGGCTGGCGCTTCACCAGCGGCGTCACCTACACCTTCCCTCCCGGCAGCGTCATCCCCGCGGGCGGCTACGCCGTCGTCGCCATGGACCCGGCGGACTTCCTCCTGCAATTCGGCTTCGTCCCCTACGGCCCCTGGTCCGGAAGACTCTCCGGCGACGGTGAAAAAGTCGAACTCAGCGACGCAACCGGCACCGTCATCGACGAAGTGGACTACCGGCCCCAATTCCCCTGGCCGGTCTCCGCCAAGGCCAACGGCGCTTCCATGGAACTCATCCACCCCTCGCTCGACAACGACCTCGGCGGCTCGTGGCGCGGCTCCGGCACCGATGAAAGCGCGGCCGAACAAACCCTGATCCCCGCCGCCTCGACCGGCTGGTTTTACCGCCCGGGAACCAGCCTGCCGCCCTCGGACTGGAGAACCCCCGCATTCACCCAGGATGGAACCTGGATCGCGGCGCAGGCCCCCATGGGCTACGGCGTCGTGGACGACCTCCCGCTGAACACGCAGATCCCCGGCATGGACGGCAACCACCTTTCGCTCTTCGCCCGCAAAACCTTCACCATCGCGCCGGGCGAAAAACCCGGGGCCATCCGGCTCCGCTACTCGATGGACGACGGCATCATCGTCTGGATCAACGGCGTCCAGGTCGCCCGCAGGAATGTGGGCGGTTCCAACCAGAATCCGAATCTCAATACCGTGGCGAACGCCGTCGCCATCGAAGGGCTCTGGTACGAGGAGCTTCTCACCAACGGCCAGACCCTGCTCAACGAAGGAACCAACGTCATCGCCGTGCGCGTCTTCAACCAGAGCCTTTCCAGCAGCGATCTCGGCTTCGATGTCGAACTCATCCGCCCCGCCGGCGAAAGCGTCCACCTCCCCTCCCCCGGCGAACAAAACACCGTTTACTCCGAAACCGCCCCGCCGCAGATCCGGCAGGTCCGGCACGCCCCGCAACAACCCACCTCGGAGGAAGAAACCGTCATCACCGCGAAAATCACCGATCCGCAGGGCGTCGGCGCCGTCGAACTTCTCTATCAGATCGTAGAGCCCGGGGATTTCATTCCCGCACGCTTCCCGCGCACCGTCCCGCAGGTCATGGCGAACCCCAAAGGCGAACGCCCGATCAATCCCGCCTTCGAAGACCCCGCCAACTGGACCACCCTGGAAATGCGTGACGACGGCGGCGGACGCGACGCGCTCGCAGGCGACGGAGTTTTCACCGCCGTCATCCCCGCCCAATCCCACCGCACGCTCGTCCGCTACCGCATCCGCGCCGAGGACATCCCCGGAGAATCCATCCGCGTGCCCTACGCCGACGACCCATCTCTGAACTTCGCCTACTTCGTTTACAACGGCGTGCCGGACTACGTCGCCTCCGCCGCCTCCGCCCACCCCTCCGGCGCGGGAAAAGTCTGGCCCAAGGCGCTGCTCACCTCCCTGCCCGTCTATCACTGGCTCATCCGCCCGCAGGACATGCTCACCCTGCAAGCCTACAACGGCTCGGAACAATTCCCCAACAACGAGAACGACAACACCCTCGCCGCCCGCCGCGCCGAGGAATGGGAGGGAGCCTTCGTCTATGACGGCATCGTTTACGACCACGTCTGCACCCGCCTGCGCGGCG
>CAZVSA010000036.1:19604-20191 GCA_964629955.1 uncultured Luteolibacter sp. | reverse complement strand
TCGCGCACATGGCGATCGTCACGGTCGGTCTGTTCGCCTTCAACCCGCAGGGGCAGCCGCGATCCTACGAGGTGTGGCCGGGGAAAAAGCTGGAAACGGTGGATGGCGTGCAGGTGGAACGTCTCATCTACACCAAGTGGCTGGTGCTGGTGCCGACGGTGACGCGGATCAGGATCATTGCGGAAGGAGAACCCAAACCGGTGGTGATCGAAAGCACGGGGTTCCAGGTGGCGGTTTCCGACAAGGGGGCGAACGACTGGACCTTTATCGATGGCTCGGGGACCAGTGTGAGTGATCTCCGCCGTTTGTTCATCAATCTCCCGGCGGATCTGCAACTTCCTCCGTTGGAAAGACGGGAGCTGCGCTGAGCGGCAGAGGGGAAACCAGGGCAATGCCGTTTGTCATGCGGATTCCGGATGACCGGAAATTCCCCGGGTCAGTTCATCAAGGCGCTCGCGCGAGTGCTGTTTCCGGAACGCATGGTAATCCGGTTGAAGCGGATCGCCGTTCCAGTCCGACAGGTTGCAGAGACGATGGATGGCTTCCAGGGCGAGAGCGGGATCCACCTCCGGAATGGTGAGACCGGT
>CAZVSA010000036.1:0-19594 GCA_964629955.1 uncultured Luteolibacter sp. | reverse complement strand
GCATTCTCCCGCGGTTGCGAGGCAGGGAATTTCAAACGCCGCGGCCTTGCCGATGGTTCCGGAACTTCCATGGAAGTTTTCGTAAGCCGCCCACGCGATGTCGAAGGTGGAGAAAACCGAGTTGAAGTCCGCTTCATCGGGAATCCTTCCGGCGGAGGGATCGAAGTGGAGGTTGTCGATATTTCCGGAGTTTATGGAATGAGCCAGGTCCGCGAGCATCCTGCGCTCGGGTTCCGTGTATTCCTTGAGGTTCATCCCTCCGGCGCAAACGATGTAGTAGGGAAAATTTCCGGCGCGGGCGAGCCCGGCGACTTCCAGCAATTGCAGGAATCCTTTCCTCCGCTCCAGGCCGATCATTCCGATGATTTTCCTGCCCGCGGCTTTGCGGAGGATTTCGAGTGCCAGGGGAGCGGGTTGCGGCGGGAGATCGCTGCGGGTGATGTCCGGGAAGGCGGAAATTTTCTTTCCCGTGAAATCCTCCATCGCGGGAATGAAGCGTTCGTCGAGGACGCCGATGGAATCGCAGAGGGGGCTGCGCAGCATGGGATCGCCCTTGCCGTGGATCACGAGTTTTCTCTTCCAGCCGGGAGGGGCTCCGTAGTGGTGGTTGCGGAGATAGAGTCCGCTCCATGGACGGTTGATGAAAAACCGGGGGATGGAGGGGAAGGGGAGATAGCGGAGGTAGACGTCGAGATAGGGGAAAAAAAGCAGGTCGGCGTGCCTGCCGCTGGATTTTTCGGCATCGGCCAGTGCTTCCGCGGCGTCTTTCCAGCGAGCGAGCGTCCGGAGCGGGTTGCCGGGAAGCATGTTTGCCGGGAAACCCGTTCCCTCCGGCGGGAGGTGGTGGAACGAAACGCGGTCAAGGCCGCCGCCGGCATGGTTTCCGATGCAGGCGGCGAGATCGCGCCTGGCGGTTCCGGGCTCCGGGCAGAGGGAGAGAACGTCCGCCCCGGCCCGAAGGAAGGAGGCGGTGAACTCGGCGAAATACATCGGATGATGGCCGAACCAGAGAGGGTCGAGCAGGGCGACGGTTTGGCGGGGCATCCGTGTCATGGCGGGAGAAACTATTCCTGCGGGAAGCGCTCCGCCCACGAGGCGCGGACCAGAAACGCCTGGGGAAGACCGGCCATGAGACCCAGAATCATGCCGGTGAGGCGCTCCTGGAACGGATTCGCCGTGAGGGTTTCACTGAGCAGACAGCAAACGGCGACGAAAGGGAGCCAGGCGAGCCATTGGTCCGGCCCGGGATGGCGCGCATTCGCTTTGGCGGCGCGAAGGCTGAGAATCATGATTCCCGCCAGCAGGATGACGACCGCCGCCACGGCGATGACTCCGCCGGAAAAAAGCGAGTAGGTCCAGGTGGAATGTCCGGCGAACCACAAGTCGCTGAAATCGCCCTCATCCCGGGGGAAAACCATGTAGATTTCCGGGAGGTAGGCGGCATCCCAGTGGTAGGAGGCTCCGATTCCCCTGCCATGGAGAAAGTGGATGGGATCTTTTTGCAGGATCGACCAGATGGCGTCCGCTTCGGCCTTGCGGGTGAGATAGGAGATGTCCGCCCCGAGATTCCGGGCTCCGGCGTTGAAAAAGAGCCGTTCGTTCCAGCGTTCGACCAGCGTGGGGAAAAGCAGCGCGGCGGCCCCCAGGCAGAAGGCGGCGAGCATGGAAACGACCCCGGCGGGCAGCAGGCGTTTGCCGATTTCCTGCCAGCGGAGCCCCCCCCAGTGGATTGCCAGCAGAAGACAGAGCCCGGTGGCCAGCGCGGACGCCAGAATGGGGAATGCGAGCGAGCGGGTGATCGTGATGAAAATGCCCGCGAAGAGAATGCAGCACGCCAGCGGCAGGTTCCAATGGAAACGCCCGCGCAACAGGACCGCGCAGCCGATCCATGCGGCGAGCCAGTTGGTGGCCGGGCTGAGAATCTCCGTGCGGACGGTGGAGAGATCGAGCTCCTTGAAGGCGAAGCCATGGAAGATGCGCCAGAGGATGTTGATGCACGCGGCGGCGAAAACCGGGGCCACGATCCGGGAGGGGGAAATGCCCATGCAACCCGCGATGTGGGCGTTGATCATCCCCGCGAGGCAGAAGAGCAGGGGCAGGGTGATCCGGATCGAACGGCCGGGATCCACCCCCTGGAGGAGGGAATTCGCCACCATGTAGGCGAGAAATCCACCCCAGAGGGCGATCAACCAGGCACCGGGCCGGACGAGGAGATACCGCCAGCCGCATGCGAGGATGCCGGCTGAGGAAACGAAGAAAAGAAGAAGAAAGAGCAGTTGGTCGATTCCCGTTCCGCCGGACGCTTCCCGCGCTTCGGAAGCCCGGTAATCGAAGGCGAAGGACATCATGAAAAGCCACAGCAGGCGCTCCACCCACACCGCTTCGCCGGCCCGGGGGACGGTGACGGAGTCGAATGATTCACGTGCCGTTGCGATCATGGGATCCTTGGTCAGGGATTGGAGAGGATCTCCTCGAAGCGGATTGTCGTCTTGTCGATGGCAAAGGTCTTTTCCGCGTAGGCACGGGCGTTTGCCGCGAGTTCCCCGCACAGGGACGGCGACTCGCGGAGGCGTGCGGAGGCGGAGAGAAAACCTTCCATGTCCCGCGGGGCGGTGGTGAGCCCCGCATGGTTTTCCGAGGTGATCCTCGCGGCGAGATTGCCCTTCGGGATCGAGAGCAGCAGGGGCCTTCCGGCACAGAGATAGCTGAGGGTCTTCGACGGCACCGAAAACGTTCCGGCGTCCTCTTCGAGAATGCCGACGAGCACATCGCCGCTGGCGAGCAGTTCCGGCAGATCGGCGAAGGGCTGGTAGGGGAGCAGCAGGAGGTTGCCGAGTCCCGCGCTTTCCGCCTCCTTGCGAAGCCAGTCCGAGCCGATTCCCTCGGAGACGACGACCACGCGCACCGAAGGGTCCGGGGCGTGTTTTTTCGCAAGCTCCAGCAGCATCGCCGGATTGTGCTTCATGCCGATGGTGCCGGAATAGAGGAAGACGAACTTGTCATGCAGGCCGTGCCGCCGGGACCAGGAGTTGTCCTTTGGCAATTGGGGGATTTCCTCCAGCGAAGCCCAGTTGGGGATGACTTCCACCTGCTCGGCCTTCACGCCGAATTCGCGGGCGAGAATGGGGGTGAAATCCTCGGTGATGGTGACAAGGCGGGAGCTTTGCCTGAATTGCCGGCGGTCCATGTGGCGGTACCACGATCCGACCCAGGCACCCGCCACGGGGATCTTGCGGCGGAGGATTTTGTCCACGGCCAGGCTGTAAAAGTCCTGGACCCAGTAATAAAAGCGCCCGCCGTGGCGGACGGTCGCCCGGCTGATCGGTTGCTGCGTTTCCGTGGGGGTGTTTCCGGAGAGCACGGCATCCGGCTTCCATTCGGAGATGAACTCCGCGACCCGCCGCCCGTAGTCGATTTCCATCCGCCGCCGCCGCACGAAGGAGTATTTGTATTTCGGGTAATCGGGATCCATCGGGATCTCCTGGAAACGAAGGCCGGGCGGATCTCCTTCGCGTCTCGCGAGGTCTCCCCGGGGCGTTTGCAGCGTGCTGGCGAAGGCGTGGACGACTTCATGGCCCCGCCCGGCCAATCCGCGGCTGAGTGAGGTGGGGAATGCGTGGCCGGCGTAGTCGTGAACGACGATTCTCATGAACCAGGGGAAGGGGGACCGCAAGGAGACGGCGCGAAGCGTAACCGCTCGCGGGATGTTGGTCAAACGGCACTCTCCTACGCCATCGCGTGGTGAACGGGGGCGCGTCCTTTTTAAAAAGTTCGGAAGAGAAAGGGATCGCGGCAGCAACGCCGGAGGCGGGTTTTCCGGTAGGGACGGACCGCCGGGCCGTCCCACTTTTTCCCGATTGGCATGGCATCCATCCCGGCCCTTCCGCTTTCTCCGCCAAATACAGCCCCACCCGCCGCGGAGAGAGAGTCACGGCGCGCCCGGCGGTCTCGCCCTGCCTTTTTCACAACGGCCCGCCCCGCCGAAAGCCGCGGAATCGCCCGGAAAGCTCAGGCATACCATGGTGGCCAGGTTGTTTGAGCCGGTAAAAACAACGCTGCAAATCCCCCATATCAACAGACCAAAAACTTTTATCCTTGAAAAATATAAGGAAACATTAGAAATACGGCAAGCAAATCGTATTTGCTTACGGCCCATGCTCTCTTTTTTCAAAAAAATATCGCCCGCCCGTTTGCTTGCCGGGATCGTATTTGCTTTGGCTTCATGTGGATTGGCCACCGCCCAGACTTTTACGAATGATCACTGGCTGAGTGCAGGTGCGGTCGAAGGCGGACCTGGAGTCGTGCAGGCGATCACGCTGAACGGCACGGAGGTCTATGTCGGAGGCGATTTCACCTCGGTGGGCGGCACGTCAGCGAACCGGGTGGCGCGTTGGGATGGGGTGAAATGGAATCCCTTGGGCTCGGGACTGAACGGACGGGTGAACGCACTCGCAATTTCCGGCGGCAATTTATATGCCGCCGGGCAATTTACGGCTGCGGGAGGAGTTCCTGCTCAATACATTGCGAAATGGGACGGCACGAAGTGGACGGCCCTGGGCTCCGGTGCGGGAGGATGGATATACTCTCTGAAAGCGGTTGGCGGGGATTTGTATGTGGGGGGGAATTTCCATACCATCGGCGGTGTTGCCGCACACCATGTCGCGAAATGGAATGGCAGCTCCTGGTCCGCTCTGGGCTCCGGGCTGAATAGTGCGACGCTCGCGCTGGAAATGTGGCAGGGTGAATTGTATGCAGTCGGCTCGCTTTCCTCCGGCGGACAGGTTGCACGGATCGCCAAATGGAACGGCTCATCCTGGCTTCCGGTCGCCGGAGGGCCTGATGGCCCGGTAAGGGCGCTGGTGGCAGCGGGCCCGGATTTGTATGCCGGAGGCTTGTTCACGACGGCAGGCGGTGTGGCGGCGGGTTCGGTTGCCAAATGGAATGGCGGCGTCTGGACCGCCCTGGGGGAGGGGTTGGATGGAACGGTCCATGCCCTGGCAGTGTCTTCGGATGGTTCCCTTTACGCGGGAGGTGAGTTTGTCGAAACGGGGGATCTCACCGTGAACCGGATTGCCAGATGGAAGGATGGCGCATGGTCGCCACTCGGTTCCGGTACGAGCGGCACGGTTCTTTCACTGGCGGCGGCAGATAACAATCTGTATGCCGGAGGAACATTTTTAACAGCAGGGGGAAAAAGCATCCGCCGTTTGGCCAGAGTGCATTGGACTCCGCCGCCCCCATCGATCCTCTTCCCTCCTCTGGCGGATGTGCCGTTCTCGGAAGGCTCCACGGTGGAATTGGCGGGCAAGGCCACGGTGAGTTCGGGAGCCCCCGTCTCTTTTTCCCTGGAAAGCGGGCCGGCGGTTTTACACGGGACACTGCTGGCAATTTCCGCGCCGGGAAGGATTGTGGTGCGGGCATCGGCTGCGGGAGCCCCTCCGGTGACGCGGGCCTTCGACTCCTATCTGGAAACGGGTTCCCATGGGGTCGCGGATCTGGCGGTAACCCCCGATTGGTTTCATGACGATGTGAATCAGGATGAGCTGGTCGGCATTTTGAGCGGAGGGTTTGCCGGAGAAACGGGAGGAACTTTGACCTACACCCTTGTCTCCGGCAATGGCGGCGGGGACAACGGAAAGTTCAAGATCCAGGGGAACCGGCTGATTGCGAATTCCTCCTTCGATTACCACGAACAAAAACGGCACTCCATCCGGGTGAAGGTCGAGGGTCCCGGCGGAAAAGTGACCCATGGGGTATTGACGCTCAACGTGATCGCAACATCGCCAGCCGCTCGCTTCGAAAAGAAAGAAGTATTCACCGCCGAGCCGGGCTACGTGAACGCAATTTTCCAATTGAGGGAACCCGGTGGGGAGGGAATCAATCTCCCGCGGGAATTGTTCGAGCGGGAAACCGGCACTTTCCAGGTGCGGGAGGATGGCGCGGCGATTTCCGCGAAGGAGTCCTTCCTCCATGTGAGCAAACTCGGCGAAGTGCCTTCCGTGACGCGCACCGTGCTGCTGCTGGATAACAGTTCCAGCCTCGGCGTCAGGTTGCTGGATCTGCGGCGGGCGGCGAAGGATTTTGTGGGGCGGATCGCGGACGGACACGAGGTGGCGGTATACAGTTTCTCGGGAACTTCCATCCTCCGGCAGGATTTCACGAATGACCCGGAGTTATTGAAACAAGCGATCGACGGAATTCAGCTCGGTTCACCCACCACCGACCTCTATGGCAGCGCCGCCGATGTGCTGGACCGCTGGACGGAGGTTTTTTCGCAGGATGGGATCGCAACGGGCTTTTTGGTTGTCTTCACCGACGGAGCGGACACCACCGGAAGGATGACTCTGGACGAGCTGATCGAAAAACGGGACGGCGGGAGGAAAAAAATCTTCGCCCTGGGCCTCGGCAGCGAAGTCAATCCGGATGCTCTTGCCGCCCTTGGCAATGCGGGAAGCCTGATCATCGAATCCGGAAATGACCTGGAAGCCGCCTTTGCCAACATACGGAACCAGATCGAAAACGAGCTGAACAGCTACTACTGGGTGAACTACGCCAGCCCCAAACGGGGCGATGCACCTCCGCGGACGCTGACGATTTCCCTGAAAGGAAATACCTACACCGGAGAAGATTCGTCCTTGGAAGCGGAGTTCTCCAGCGCCGGCTTCACGGACGTTCCCCGCGGCGTGGTCATCGGACGCAGCGCTGCTCTGCCTGGAGGGGTCACGGAGGAAGTGGTGGCGCCCGACGGCTCCCGGATACTGCGGGCTTTCACCATTCTGCCGCTGGCGGACGATGCTCCGGAGTATGAATGGAGCATTGGCGACGAATCCCTGGCGACGCTGACGGTGCTGGAAGAGGATGGTTCCCGGCTGCTTGTCATCCCGCAAGGAGCCGAAGGCTCGACGACTCTTTCCGTGACGGACGTGAACAGCCGGGATGCGGCCGTGCTGCTCGGGTTGGATTCCTCCGTGTTCACCCGGACGATCACCCTGACCGTCGGCGCGGCCTCCGATGCGCCGGCTTCCCAATTCATACTCTTCCCTCCGCTGCCCGACGTTTCCTATGGAGCGGGAGCGACAGTGGATCTGGCTGCCGTTTCCAGCTCGGGGATGCCGGTTGCATATGAAGTGATCAGCGGTCCGGGAAAGATCGAAGGTTCCGTGCTGACGATTCTCGGTCCGGGACGGATCGAAGTAAGAGCCTCGCAGCCGGGAGGCGGGTCATTCGCTCCGGCGCCTTCCGTGACGCACAGCTTCTTCGCAACGGTGCAGGCGCGCTTTTATTTCAAAGAGGCATTCCGCACATATCCCAGCCATGTGAATGCGATTTTCCGTTTGAGGGATGAGAATTTCGAGGGAATCGATATTCCACGGGAATTGTTTGAGCAGGGGGTGGACATTTTCCGGGTGGAGGAAGATGACAGGCCGGTGTCTCCGCGGGAATCGTTTCTGCAGGTGGGCAAAATCGGCGACGTGCGCTCGGTGATCCGGACGGTTCTGATGCTGGACAACAGCCCCAGCATGGGCGTCGAGGCATGGAATCGCCTCCGTGCGGAGGCGGAGGCGTTCGTCTCCGGACTCGCTCCCGGGCAGGAAGTGGCGATCTACACGTTTGCAGGGGGCTTTACGTTGTGTGAGGATTTCACGAACGATCCGGAGCGGCTCAAGGAAGCCATCCGGGGAATCCAGCTCGGAGGAGCCACCACCGACCTCTACGGCGACGCGTGGGATGCCATCGACTTATGGAACGAGCTCTATGGCCATGGTCTGCATATGGGTGGATGGATCGACGGGCAGTTCTACGATCAGGGACGGATCGAAACCGGTTTCCTGGTCATCTTCACCGACGGAGCGGACACCTCCCGCAGATACACGCTGGAAGAGCTGAAGGAGAAGCGCGATGGGAGGCTTCAGGATGAAGGGGAGGAAGACAGGGGCATCTTCAAGGAAAAAAGTATTTTCACGATCGGCTTCGGCCCCGAGGTCGATCCGGAGGCTCTGGCCGGTCTGGGCAATGCGGGCTCCATACTCATCGATTCCGCGGATGAAATTGGCACCGCGTTCGAAGAAGTGCGCCGGCGGATTCACAACGAACTGAACAGCCTTTACTGGCTGAACTATGCCAGCCCAAGACGGGATTACGATGGCGAGGAGGGAAGCGAGGACGATGAGCGAAACCGGAAGCTGACGATTTATCTGAACGGGAATACCAGCGCCGGGGGTGAAGGCGGAGACGAGGGAGGATGGTGGTTGGAAGTGAATTTTTCCAGCACCGGCTTCTCCGATGTGCAACGCGAGGTGGCGATCAACCGCAGCGCGGCGCAACCGTCGGGAGTGTGGGAGATCACGCTGGGTCCGTGGGCTTCCAGGACGGTGCGGGCGCATACCATCCTGCCGTTGGCGGATGAAGCTCCGGATTATCAATGGAGCGTGGGCAACGAATCGCTGGTGAGCCTGGAACCGGATGGCTCGCGGATGTGGATCATATCCGGAGGCACCGAAGGCACGACGACGCTTTCGGTGACGGATGTGGCCAACCAGGCGGCAGCGATTGCGCGGGGAGAGGATCCTTCCGTCTTCACCCGCACGATCACTCTGGAAGTGGCCGGGATGCGCCTCGATCCGCCGGTTCCGATTCGGATTCCGACCTTGCAGGAGGACGGAAGCATCCGCCCGCAATTCTACGGAAGCGCCGGTCTGAGTTTCTTCGGAAAAACGGCGCGATCCTATACCCTGCAGGCTTCCGGGGATCTGAAGGAATGGGAGGATTTGCGGCACTTCATATGCTCCGATAGCGGGAACTACTTCATCGATGATGACGGCCATTCGAAACGCTTCTACCGGGTGCGGGAGAATTGAAATGTGCAATCAAACCGGATCGCGCCGGTCACCGGGAAAGAACCGGCCACGAAATCCCCGGAAATCCAGCATCCTCACCCGCAGGCATGGTTCCTGTCCCTTGTCATCCGGGCGGACTCACAGGATGATGGCCGAGATCATGCCGGCGAGAACCACAAGGGCGAGGAGCCACCAATACCACTTGAGGCCGGTTTTCCGGTGGGGGATTTTGCCGAATTCCCGGGCGACGAAGTCGTCGTAATCGAAATCGTCGTCCGGCAGATCGAGGCCGTCCTGGGGCGGATCGATTTCCCGGGAACGCTTTTTTCGCGGCGGCTTTGCCGGGCATCCCGGGCAGGGTTTCCCCACTTCCGCATCGGCTCCGCAGGTGGGGCAGGTGTAGCGCAGCGGTCCGGCCATGCGAGAGGGTGGAGGAGGCCGCCGTTTCCTGGTTGTCAGCCGTTCAGCTTTTGAAGGGAGGCGGGAAGGAAGATGCCGTCCCTGCGGATCACCTTGCCATCGAATTTGATTTCGCCGCCGCCCCAGTCCTTGCGCTGGATGTTTACCATGTCCCAGTGGACCTGCGAGCGGTTGCCATTGTCGGCGTCTTCGTAGGCCTGGCCGGGGGTGAAGTGGAAGGAGCCGGCGATTTTTTCATCGAACAGGATGTCGCGCATCGGCTCGCGGATTTCGGGATGGAAGCCGAGGGCGAACTCGCCGATGTATCTCGCGCCTTCGTCGCTATCGAGGATCTTGTTGAGGGCTTTGGTCTTCGCTCCGGCTTCGGCCTTGACGATTTTTCCTTTGGAAAATTCCAGCCGGATGCTGTCGAAGGGAATGCCCTGATAGATGGTGGGGGCGTTGTGGGTGACATGTCCCTCGACGGAGTTCCGCACGGGAGCGGTGAAGACCTCGCCGTCGGGGATGTTGTAGTTTCCTCCGCAGACGATGGAGTTGATGCCTTTGATGGAAAACCGCAGATCGGTGCCGGGTCCGGTGATTTCCACCCGGTCGGTCTTGTCCATGAGCTTTTTCAGGGAGTTCATGGCGGGAAGCAGGGATTTGTAATCGAGAAGGCAGACCTTGAAGTAGAAATCCTCGAACGCCTGGGTGCTCATGCCGGCCTGCTGGGCCATGGAGGAGCTGGGCCAGCGCAGGACGCACCACTTGGTTTTCTTCACCCGGTGATCCAGCACCGGCCGCATGTGGCGCATGGCCAGGCGCATGCGGTCCGGAGGGACATCGGAGCTTTCGGCGATGTTGAGGCCGCCGCGCACGGCGATGTAGGCGTCCATGTCCTTCATTTCGCCGAGGAGGAGTTTGGAGATGGTTTCGTACTGGCCCTCTTCGGCGCCGAGGAGCATTTCCCGGGAAAGGCGGGAGCTGTGAATCCGGATGAACGGCAGCGCGCCCTTGGCCCGCGCCTGGCGGATGAGGGCGAGGCCGATGGACTCGGGCACGTCGTAGAGGTCGAGGAGGACCTTTTCGCCCTTCTTCAGGGAGGTGGAATAACGGACAAGCTGGCGGGCGAGATCATCGATGCGTGCGTCGTGCATGGGGCATGCAGATAGCGGCGCTTTCCGCGCATTCCAAGCGCCAAGTCCGTGATCGGGAAAAACTTGGCGCTTGGCAGCGGGAGCAGGTTCCCTAAACCAAGCGCATGAAGTTAGGCGTTCTTGGATCCGGATCGGGATCCAACCTTCAGGCGATTCTCGATGCGATCGGGGAGGGGGCGCTTGACGCCGAAGTGGCGCTGGTGCTTTCCGACAATCCGGACGCTTACATTCTCGAACGTGCGGGGAGCCGGGGCATTGCCACCGGGATCATCGATTGCCGCGGATTCCGCACGAAATTTCCGGAGGAGGCGCAGGCGGAGGCGGCGGAGCGCCTGAAGGCTGCGGGGGTGGATCTGGTTTGCCTCGCGGGTTTCATGCGCCTGGCGAAACGGCCGCTGCTGGATGCGTTTCCGGGCAGGATTCTCAACATCCATCCGTCGTTGCTGCCCGCGTTTCCGGGTTTGGAGGCGTGGAAACAGGCGCTGGCCGCGGGGGTTTCGGAGACGGGCTGCACGGTGCATTTCGTGGACGGGGGAATGGATACGGGGCCGGTGATTGCGCGGGAGTCCGTGCCCGTCCTGCCGGGGGATGACGCCGCCACGCTTCACGCCCGGATTCAGGAGGTGGAGCATCGCCTTTATCCCGCCGCGATCCGGAAAGTGGCGGAAACCCTGCTCTAACCGCTCATGGATCGCAATTCCCTCCAGCTTCTCCACCAGCGGCTCTGCTCCACCGTTCTGGGGTCGGAGGACGCGGTGTCCCTGCTTCTCACCGCTCTTCTGGCGAGAGGCCATGTGCTCATCGAGGGCGCTCCGGGGATTGGGAAAACCACGCTGGCTCACACGCTGGCTTCGTCGATCGGCGGGGAGTTCAAGCGCGTGCAGTTCACTCCGGACCTGCTTCCGGCGGATTTGCTGGGGCATTCGCTTTATCGGATGGATCAGGGGGGATTCCAGTTCATCCCGGGGCCGGTTTTCGCGAACTGCGTGCTGGCGGATGAAATCAACCGGACTTCTCCCAGGGTCCAATCGGCCTTGCTGGAAAGCATGAACGAGGGGCAGGTGACGATCGATGGCGAGACCCGGATGCTGCCCCGGCCGTTTCTGGTGATCGCCACCCAGAACGATGCGTATGCGACGGGCACCTTCCCGTTGCCCGAGCCGCAGCTGGACCGGTTTTTGCTTTCGATCGCGATGAGCCTGCCGGACGTGGCGGTGCAAAGCGAGATCCTGCTGGCTCATGCCAACGGGCTCATCCCCGTGTCCGGAGGAGAGGATGCGGTGCTGACGGTGGAAGAGATTCTATCACTCCAGAAAGCGGCGGGGGAACTTCCGGTTTCCGCGGCCATCGCCGATTATATCATCTCGCTTTGCCAGACGTTGCGGCGGCTGGCGGGAGCGGAGCATTCGGTTTCGATCCGCGCGTCGCTGGCCATTCTCCAGGCGGCGAGGGCGCACGCGTTTCTGCATGAGGCGGCGGCGGTTCATCCGGACCACGTGCAGAAGGTTTTCCCGGCGGTCATGCGCCACCGGGTGATTCCGGAGGATGGCAGCGATCCGGCGATGCTGATCCGGACGGCGCTTGAGCAAACTCCGGTGGTTTGATTTGGATGGGAACGCTTGCGGGCGTTCTTCCGGGGCGCTAACGCTGCGGGCGTGGCAGATTCCGGACATCACCGCTTCGGCGGCATCGCGCGGCTTTACGGCCGGGTTGCGCTTGATCGTTTTCTTTGCGCCCGGGTCGCGGTGATCGGGATCGGCGGGGTGGGCTCATGGGCGGTGGAGTCGCTGGCGCGTTCGGGGATCGGGCATCTCACGCTGGTGGATCTGGACGAGATCTGTCTCAGCAACGTCAACCGCCAGCTGCATGCGATGGACGGCCAGATCGGACGCCAGAAAACGCATGCCATGGCGGAGCGGGTGAAGGCGATTCATCCGGAGTGCGAGCTGAATGTGATGGAGCGGTTTTTCACGGAAAAATCGTCCGCTTCCATTCTTGATCCGGGATTCGATGTGGTGGTCGATGCGATCGATCACACGTCGCACAAGGCGCTGCTGTTGGCCGAATGCGTCCGCCGGGGCATTCCGGTGGTGACCTGCGGAGGAGCCGGAGGGCGGCGCGATCCATCCCGGATCCGGGTGAGCGATCTCGCATACAGCGGAAAGGATCCCTTGCTCGCCCAGCTCCGCCGCGAGCTGAGGAACCGCCATGGATTTCCGAAAAATCCGCCCGGATGCAAGCCCGCTCCGATGGGGATCGAGGCGGTGTATTCCGATGAATCGCAGGTTTTCGCGCAATGCGATGGCGGGGTTTCCTCCCAAAGGCCGGAGAACGCGGATCTGCGACTGAACTGCGCGTCGGGTTTCGGAACGGCGACGCATCTCACCGCCAGCTTCGGGATGTTCGCCGCGTGCCGGGTGCTGGAAAAGCTGGCCGTCCGCTGAAAACGCGAAAAAGCGGCCGAGAAGGCCGCTTTTGCGATAAAATGGTTGGTTCCGCGGGAACGGATTATTTCACGCCCTTCTTCGAGAGGCGCGTGCCGACGGTGGCTCCCTGGCGTGCCTTGAACTTGGGGTTCGATTTGCAGATCACGTAAACCGTGCCCTTGCGTTTCACGACCTGGCAATCGGCGTGGCGGCGTTTTGCGGAAGCGAGGGATGAGAGAACTTTCATGACGATATGGCGGTAAAATGGTGGAGCTGATCCCGCCGCAGGCGGCGACCGGGGCGCGGAAATTAGCCGACAATCATCCCTTGTAAAGCAATTTTCTTTGCTTGCGGCGGGACAGGCAGGGGTTGGGGAGAGGCGGACCTGCAAAACCGCGGATGAACGGATTTCACGAGGAATCCTCGATTCCGCACAACCGCGCTTTTCGCAGGGATTCGCGAGCGGCTTCCATATCTCCGAGCGTTTCCAGCACTCCGGCGAGTTCCAGATGCCCGTCGCCGAAACGCGGCCATTTTGCGGTGAGTTCGCCCAGCACGGTGGCGGCCGTGGCCGGATCGTCCCTTTCCCGGTATGCCTGCGCCAGGTGGTAGAGGGAAACGGGATCGCCGACATCGTGGAGCAGGGTCGCACGGCAGAGTTCCATGGCCTCGTCGGTTATTTTGCCGTTTTCCGACTCGTTCCACACCTGGTGGAAATCATGCATCCACGGATCCTGGGTGGTCGTGCGGAGGAGTTTCACCAGCAGGCGGCCCGTTTCCTCCACAAACTCCGGTGCGAGCCTGGGGGCCGGGTTCATGAAGGTGCTGACCAGCTCGAACGCACGCGTTTTCCCCAGAATGCCTTTCGGACTAAAAGTTATCGCCGGGCCGAAAATCACGTTGCGTTGGCGGAAGTGAACCTGCTTGAACGCGTGGTCGGACACCAGGATGTGGTAGCGGCTTCCTTCCCGCGAATGACTTTCGATCCGTTTCGCCATGTTGATCGCGTAACCGGAGAATTCGTATCCTTCTCCGCGGCGCTGCGCCCATACGGGGCCGTAATGGATGCCGCCGGAGATCTGGGACGTGGCCTGTTTCCTCGAGACGAGTTTCCGGTTCATCGGTGCGCCCAGCCACGCGGCCTTGAGCGTGGCGGCGAGACAAACGAGGAGATATACGTCGTTGTGGGGTTTTCCGGTGTGACAGAACACCAGCAGCTCGTCTCCGATGATTCTCGCGCTGTAATCCTCCCCTCGCTTGTATTTTCCCTCCAGAAAACATTCGAAAAAGAAATCGCACTGCCGCAGGCAGATGCGGTGGAATGAATCGAGATGTTCCGCGTATTCGCGCAGACCCATCACGCTGGCGAAGATGCTGGAATCCACCATGTCCATGAACAGGATTCCGGTTTCCATCTCGAAACCGGAATCGGGGGCGGAAGATGGATTCCCGGAAGTCATCACTGGGGGGAACGCAATTCCTTGGGATCGGGGACGGCTTGGGAACGGTTTCTCCTGTCGGTGAGGCCTTCGCCCAGCCAGCGGTTCCGCTTGAGGCCGCCGAGAACGCCGCCCGTCGTATTGATCCCGTGGGTGGCCGATTCCCGTTGGTCGGCGCGGATGTGGCGGCGGGTATGCACTTCCTCGATGGTATCGGCCCGCTGGGTGCTGCGCTGGCGCCTCTGGGCGTCGGCGATCATGTTCGAAGGGCGGTCACGGTCCCCCTGCCCGGATGCCAGCGATGGCTCGCAACCGGAGATACATCCCGCGAATAGGAGCACGAGGATTCCGAACACTGCATGAGCTTTCATCGCACGGATCATCGCATGGACACTGTGAAAATTTTCCAAGCCGCTCAAGCGGGAACTGCGGGAGGTCTCCGTCCGCCGGCGATCATCGGTTGCCGGGAGGGGAGGGAGGCGACCGGTGATCGCCTCCACATTCCTGCCATGGGGGCAGCAGGCATTGAAGGGGCTTCACGGTCTCAGGCCAAGTTGAATCGCCTTGGCAACGGCTCCGGAGAGATTGTGGACCTTGATCTTCGAATAGATGTTGCGGACATGGGTGTCCACGGTGTGGTAGGAGACGTCGATCCGGTCGGCGATTTCCTTTTTGATGTGTCCCTTGGTCAGCAGAGCGAGGATTTCGCGCTCCCGCTCCGTCAGATCGGTTTCCGCTTTCTCCGGCCGGCCGGCGTTGAAGGTGGAAAGGATCATGCGGGCGATGTGGCTGTTGAGCGGGGCTCCGCCGACAAGCGCGTTGTCGATGCCGCGAAGGATGGTGTCGAGCGTGCCTCCTTGGCGACCTTCCGTGTTTTCGAAGTTCGCATCGTTCACGGCGATGCTGACTGTGAAATCGTCCGAGAAAAGCACGGTTGCGGTGTGAGCGGAGGTTAGCAGCGGCAGGAGGATTGCGGCGAGGGACGGGATGGGTTTCATTTTGGTGCATTCGTTGCTGGAAGGACCGGGAGGATCACAGCGGTTCTCCCGCGAGGGTATCCCGTATTTACGCCAGATGCCGGCCGACTCCGCGGTCCCGCCATGGACCCGGGCATTCCGCCCGGATTCCCCATTGCAGGGGAAACCACGGACCTCTCGGCAGATGCCATGGCGTCACCGGTCCGGCCCCTGGCGGATGCTTTCCAACAGATCGCGGAGTTCGGCCAGTTTGGCGGGATTTTCCTCCGCGAGATCGCGGGTTTCTCCGGGGTCCGAGGAGAGGTCGAAGAGCGCGCCGTTTTCGCCAAGGGCGGCGCGCTGCCATGGGCCGAGACCGTCATGGGTGCCTTGCATGGGAATGAATTTCCAGTTTCCCTTCCGCAATGCGAGGCCACCGCCAAGCTCTTCATGAACGAGGTGCGGGCGTCCGGTTTGATCCTTCCCGAGCAGGGCGGGCAGCGCGTCCCGGCTGTTGCGGGAAGCCTTGCGGAATTTCAAGGCCGGCCATGTCCTCATCCACCCAACGGGCTTTTGCGCCGCCGGCCATCCAGCCGATGCGGGAAATGCCGTTGACGATAGTCTGGTTGTGGCCGTTGGACCAATCGAGTTTGAGCGTGTCGCGGGCCTCGGCGCCGGAGGGGCTGTGGTCAATGCGCTCGTCATAGTTCACCTCGATGGGATCCGTTGGATCATGATCGATCACTTTTCCCTGCTCCACGTAAACACAGAGTGTCCGGTCGCCAGTGGCAGGAATGATGAAATGATAATCGAAGCCGATCTCGTTGGGACCGGGCTTGATGATGAGGTTTGCGTTTCCACGGGCGATGCCGGTGCCCTGCTGCCGGAATGAGTATTGCCCGGTGAGCAGGGCGAAACGCGAGGGCGTGCAGGTGGCGTGGGAGCTGTGCCCGTCGCTGAAATTCAATCTCCGCTCCGCGATGGAATCGATGTGTGGGGGAAACGCCTTCGGCTCCGTTCACGGACAGATCACCGTATCTGGCATCGTCGATAGATGATGACGATGTTGGGTTTTTCCGCGGCAAACGCAGCACCTGACAAAAAAACCGGAGGCAAGGAGCAGGGAACGTTTCATGGGGAACGGAGGTGTGATGGATCGGGCCGGATCGGCATGGACGGGGTCCATGTGACGTGGTGGAGCGCCCCCCGATCAGGTGATTTGGGGAGTGTTCCATGGTTCTTCATTTTTTTCTTTCCAAGTTTACAGCATCGGGCTGAAGCCGGCGCTTGCTCCCCGGCTTGAAACGGATTTTCAGGCGAGGGCGCAGGGAACGAGGATGCCGTCGGTCATGCCGTGGATTTTCTTTTTATCGGCGGGGACGATGGTGGCGAGGCAGCCTGCGAAGGTGGTTTCCCCTTGGGGATTGGTGAAGAAATAGGGGCAGAGGCGGGCGCGGCCCTGCATCATTTCCACGGAGCCGTCGTCCCGGAAGACGGGGTGCTCGATGCGGCGTCCTTCGCGGAATTCCTGGAGGATCCAGGGTTGCTCGGAGGATTGTTCCAGGGCGTGCTGGATGCGCCCGGCCCACTCGGCGGCGGAGAGGTCGTGGCCGATGAAGACGCCGCGGGAACCCCAGGCGGTTTCATGGAATCCGCTGACCTTGAGAACGAGCTGGCGTTCCTTTTGGCTGAAACGGGCGACTTCCTCCCAGGAGTGGGCGTTGAGTCTCGGGAGCGCGGCGTGGGGCGGGAGGGGGCTGGGATCGAGCACCCAGCCGAAGGGGATGAGTTCGCGGAGGCGGCGGAGGTGGCTGCCGCGGAGTTCCTGTTCCCAGATGCGCTTGAGGGCGGGGGACCAGAGGAGGGCGAGCCAGAGCTTGTCCTCGAGGTGGGGTTTGAAAGGAGGGGTGATCCGCAGCCCGCCGGTGGCGGAGGCTTCGGCGAGGCGGCGGGCGGCGGGGATGGATTCCCAGTCGAAGAGCTCGAAAAAGCGGTAGAGATCGCGCCCGTCGGGTTCGTATTCTTCCGCGGAGACGACATCCCAGGCATCGCCGAGCTGGCGGGTGAGCCATTCCATTTCGGGTCGGTAGTCCGCCGATTCTTCGGAAATGAGGACGGAGCCGCCATCGGGGAGGAGGGAGCGGAATCCATCGAGCATGCCGTCCGGGCCGCCGAGAATGTCGAAACCGGCCTCGGAGTAGGTGCGGGAGAGCCATGCGGTGACGCCGATGCCGCCGGGAACGCTGTCGAGTTCGGTCATGGAGAAGCCGTTCCCGGTGAGCATGAGGTCGGGGCGGATGACGCGGGGAAATTGGTTGGAGGTTCCGGGATGGGTTTGGAGGCGGGCGAGCCAGTCGGGTTTTCCTTCGTTGAGAAGCTCGGCGAGCCAGTGGGGGAGTTTTCCGGCGGCGCTGCGGCGGTAGAGGGAATCGCAGATTTGCTGGAAACGGGCGAGGGGGTGCCCGAGCGAGGTCATTTGGCGGACCTCGGCGCGGGTGAGGCGAAGAGGTTCGGGAGACCAGCGCCAGGTGCCGCCGCCAAAAAGGCCGCCTTCGGGGAGGTTGTCACGCAGCGCGTCCAAGGTGAGTGCCATTGCCGGGTGGACGTTCCATGGCGATAGCGCTCATGCCAAGCGGGGATTTTCCGGTGCGGGCGGATTCTCCGGAACCGCGGGGTGTCCGGGAGGGTTGTTTGTTTTCATAAACAACTCTTTATATTTTAATTGTGTGAATTTTCCCGTTTTTTCCTTTCCCTTCATGAATGTGGAGTGCGTCCGTTTCATTCGATTGGTGGAAAGTGGATGGAGGGATGGGCCGGCGTGAGCCACAACCAGGGAGAGGTGACGGCAGCCAGCGGGACGAACAGGATGGGGATGATCACCGCCATGGGATAATGCCACCAGCGGGGAGGTCTTGCCTTGGGGTGGGGGGAAAGCGAGAACGCGGGAAGCCATACCATCAGTCCGTAGACGAAGATCCACATGCCCGCGTTGCCCAGGTTTTGCGGCCCGAAGGACATCGTTTCCGCGAGGAGCCCGGTGATGCCGAAAAGAATGAACACGGCAAATGGCGAAAATCTCCAGAAGCGCAGCAGGAACGCCCATCCGATGAACATCGGAAAGAACATCACCACGCTGTGGTAGAGAACGACATCGAGATAATTCGCCGAGGCCGTGATGTATGCTTCTCCGGTCCGCACTCCGAAGAGGGGGGCCGAATTGGTCATTGCCGTGGTGATGGCTTCCTCCACAAGAGCCAGGAGGGTGCAGGCGACGATGAATTTCAGCCACCACGGACCCGGCGCGTTTTGGATCCGCGCGGCGATTTTCTTGCGCCACCGCCACATGACGAAGCCGCCGGCGACCACCCAGATCAGGATCAATCCGCACGCCATCAGGATCACCGCCCGCTGGCGCGGATTCTCCCACGTCGCGATGAGAATCAGCGCCGTGACAGCGAGCATCCAGAACGCGAGGATGACGAGAACCCACCGCCGCCATTTCGGGCCGGAAGGGATGATTTCGGAATTCACCGGCTCCATGCGTTCCGGAAGAGAAAGACGGTTTTTTTCGGCATTCCTACGGGATGCCGCGGAAAAGCCGTTTTCGTCCATGGCTTCCGTGGCCGGTGTGCGCCCAACTGGTTCCTTTTCCTCAGCGGAGGAACTTGATGGTGAACGGGTGTTCAAAAGGCTCGTTGTTCGCCGCTTTGATGGCGGCGATGATGGCGATCACAAGCCACACCAGCAAACCGATGCCGCAGGTGAGGAAGATCCAGATCACCCAGGAGATGTTGAAGTTGAGCACTTTTCTGCCCTCCACATCGACTTCCCGGACCGTATCTTTTTTGACCAGCCAGAGAACGAGGGGGCCGAAAATCTGGCCGAAGGGAATGAGAAACCCCGTGAAAGCGAGGAGTTCGAGGTAGAGGCGCCAGTTTTCCGGCGCGCGGGGGGCGGTTGCCGCGGGCGGGGCCGGGGAAGGGGATTCGGGATTCATCGTCATTCGGGTTCTCCGGCAGGCTATGTTCCCGGGGCCGGTGGTCAAGCGGCGAGGGAATTTCGGCATCCTTGCCGATCCATGGGATTGACGGCTCAGGCTGCGCGTGCACACTTCCGCCGCCCCGGACGGAAGAACCGTTCCGGACTCCCAACAACAGCATGACTACCATCGCCATCAATGGATTCGGCCGCATCGGACGCCTTGTCTTTCGTGCCCTCGTCGAACAAGGCCACCTCGGCAGCACCTTCAACGTCGTCGCCGTGGGCGACATCGTGCCGGCGGACAATCTCGCGTATCTTCTGAAATACGATTCCACGCAGGGACGCTTCAACGGTACGGTTTCCTCGAAGAAATCCTCCACGTCCGGGGAGGATTTCTTC
>CAZVSA010000035.1:0-20388 GCA_964629955.1 uncultured Luteolibacter sp. | reverse complement strand
CGCCAATTACTTTCATCACGCCAACTACGCGACAAATTAAATGGAAAATGCTCTAATCCATCTTTTCCCGGGATCAACCATGATTATGACAAGGTAATGATTGTTTCCAATATGATGCCTACCTGAAACACAGGGAACTCTCCACGAGTCATTAAAGGTCAAATTCCGATCTCCTATTTCCTTCAAGGTAACGCCCGAACCAAAGCCATTTGGTATTTTTTCACCAGGGAAAACAAGAACTTCTTCGGAGCTTCGATAGACCCTGCTCGCACACGATAATATCGAAATGCAACCACCGCTAAAAATCAAAACACACAATAGAGTTTTCATCGCATAAATAGGGTCAGTAAATAGGATCTAAATAGGTTCAGTCTTCGCGGATTCACATCAATCAAGAATTTCATAAAAAACCAACCCAACCAAAACACAAGACTCCATCCAAATGTGAATCCGCAAGAACTGACCCCATTTACTCACCGAAAGACATTAATAGAAAACCCTCCGGTGGTTATCATTATTCCGTCCGATGTCATAATGGCGTATTGCACCTGATTGGATAAATTGTAATCATTGATCCGTCGATTAATTAATTCGGCCACCCTATCAAACGTTGGATCTTCAAGGTGTCGATTTAATCTGACAATCGTGACTCCTTTGCGTTCGATATAAGTAAGCGCAGGTTTATTGTAATATTCCCCCTCAAGATTGACTAGTCTATGAATAAATTCGGTGATATTTCCAGAATATCCGGAATGCTCAATGGAAATTAAAATTGTGTATTCTCCTTCAGGGGGAGGATATGCGAGATCATCTTCTTTTTTGGAGAGAAAAAAAATCAGCGAAAAAATCAAAAGGATTAATGTTGAAATTATTCCGGTTTTCAAATTCAAAAACTTCATATTATATTAATTGTTTTGGATTCACACAAAGTGCTATCAGCAAAAAGGCTGATTTTCCATTTTCTTTTATATGAATAGGGGCAGTCCTCGCGGATTCACATTTTTCTCGTTTTGATTCTTCGCGCACCAATGCCATGAACTGTTCCTTCGATTCCACCATCACCGTCTGACCGGCTTCGAGCTGCGCGAAGCCGATAGCCGCTTCCCGGATCAACCATTCGTTTTCCCGTTCGCGGATCAGGGATTGCCTCAATGCCTCCCGCACCACTTCGCTGGCGTTGTGGCAGAGGCCCGATTGGACCTTCGCCTTGACGGCATTCTCCAGTTCGGGAGTCAGGGAAATATCCACGGGTGACGCTTACAATCTTTGAAGATCCTTGTCAAACCGGCCATGGATGAGAGTCCGGGGACAATAAAGCATTTTTCAATGATTTCGTGAATGGGGTCGGAAAAAAGCGATCCAAACGCTCTTCCGGCGGAAATTGGAATTGCCATTGGAGCGTGCGCTGTTACAAAAGCCGCGCTCTCTGGAATTCCTTTCAAAATCAAGGACTTGCAAAACCAGAGAACACCCCAGGCCGGCTTAGCTCAGTTGGTAGAGCAACTGATTTGTAATCAGTAGGTCAACGGTTCGAGTCCGTTAGCCGGCTCCATTTCCGGGGAGTTTTCGGGGTGGAAATCGGAAGAGGGCGGCATCTTCCTTCTTTCCGGTGCCGGGATCCGGCCTTTAGGGTGCGGGAATGAAAAAAACCCTCGTCTGCCTGTGCTTATTCTGGAGTGCCGCCCCCGGAGAGGAAGATGGATTTCGTGAGAGATTCGCGGATCCCCTGACGCGCGCCGCGTCGTTGGCCGAGCTTGCCCCCGGCACGAGGGACGCGTTTTTCTACACCGCGCTCGACCATCAGCTCGCGGGACGGGAGGCGGAGTTTCTTGCGGTGGTGGAGAGTTGGAAGGCCGCTGCGGCCGCGGAGGGATCAACGGTATCGCCCGCCGGGTACGAGGTGCTGGAGAACAGGCAACTGCTTCTGAGCTACGAACAGGACCCGGAAGCTTCGCTTGCGGGTTTGATCCGGACTCTGGGATTGAGGTTCGACGATGTCCGGCCCGACGTGGATGCGGTGGTGGCGGCGCTGCCCACCCGGATCGATCCGGCCGGCATTTCGGACGAGGCGTTCGAGGCAGTGTTGCGGCAGCGGCGGCAGGGGTTGGAATATCAATCGATGCGCGGGGAGAGACTTTGGCGGGAGTTGGATGCGCTGGAGGAGTTCGACGGAGCGAAGGTGAATTGGTTTCTGTCAAACTTCCCGCGGGCGGATCACCCCGCGGTGCCAGCCCTCGCCGCACGGGGGATGGAACTGAATCCACCGGTTCCTTTCGGGAGCGTGAACCTCCACCGCCGCATGACGTGGACGCAACTGGACGATCTACCAATACTGAAACCCGAACTTTGGGGAAATGAGGAATTCGTTTTGGCATATCTGACGAAAATGCGTCCGGGGGTGGAAACGGACTTTGCACGGGATCGGGAGGCGCACGCGGAGCACCTGACAAAATGCAAGAAGCTCGCGGTGCTTCTGCCCGCGGCGTTAAATCCGTTGAAGGCGCATGCGCTTTTCCATCACCTGCGCTTGCAGCGGGAGAGAGGAAATTTCCCGCAGGAGGATTTCCTCGCGTTTCTGGCGCTGCCCCGCGCCAGTCATGGCTTGCTGAGAGTGGACGGGCAGGAGTCCGGGCGGGTGGCGGCGGATCTTGGAAAGGATTTCAGAGCCACCACGGGATGCGAACCGGTCGGGGACGACACGTGGTTGATCGAGGAGCTTCTCCGGCATTTTCTATCAGAAGAGGATTCCGCGGAAGTGTTCGCGCCATGGATCGAGGAAACGGCGCTGGCGAAGACCCACGCGCGGGCGAGATTGCTGGCGGGAGGAGATCCGGCACGCTGGGGCGGCCTGCTGGAAGCGGAGGAGGCGAGGGCGCTGCGGGAGGAAACGTGGATCCGCTTCGCTCCGGGTGCGCCGGATCTGTTAGGGAGCGATGAGGAGGTCGATCTGGCGGTGGATTTGAAGAATACGCCGGAGGTATTGATCCGCATTTATGAACTGGATCTTCCGGCGCATTTGTCCCGCCACGGCGGCGAGCCGGTGGTGGATCTGGATCTGGAAGGACTCGTGCCGCACCACGAGCGGAGGCTGGCGTTCGCGCATTCGCCCTGGTTGCTGCACAGGGAATCGCTGGCGTTGCCGGAGCTGGAAGGAGGGGGCGCGTGGCTGGTGGAATTGGTGGCGGATCAGGTTTCCGCGCGGGCGCTGATCCGCAAAGGGAGGCTGGTGCCATTTCCGGAGAGAACCGCCGACGGACAGGTGGTGCGGGTGTTCGATGAGGGAGGAAATCCGGTGACGGATGCCAGCGTGTCGCTGGGGCGGGAAACCATCGCGGCGGATGAGACGGGACGGATCTTCATCCCGAACGCGCCCGGCCAACCGGCAACGGCGGGAATCGTAAGGGCAGGAAAGCTCGCGGCTCCTTTGAACATCGGATCGCGCCGGGATTCGCTGGCGCTGGAGGCGGCATTCCTGCTGGACCGCGAGCAACTGCTGGCGGACATGGAGGCGCAGCTTCATGTGAGGGTGAGGTTGACCAATCACGGCCATGAAGTGCCGCTGGACCGGCTGGAGAATCCCGCGCTCACCCTCCGGGCGGAGCTGCCGGGAGAGGTGGCCACCGAGCATGTGATCGCGGAAGGCCTGGAACCGGCATCCTCGATGAAGGTGCCGTTCCACGTTCCCGAGGGACTTCAGAACCTGACGCTGACCCTGAGCGGAACGGTCACCCCCCTGACAGGAGGCGAGCCGGAGAGATTGCAGGCGGGAAAAAGTTTCGCCCTGAACGCGGATTTGAACGAGAACATGATCGAGACCTATTTCTTCTCGCCCACCACGGAAGGCCACAGGCTGGAAGCACGCGGAAGGAACGGGGAACCCATCGCATCGCGGATGTTGCAACTGGATTTTGAATCGCGGAATTACCGGGAACCGGTCTCCTTGCAGGTGCGGACGGATGATGCGGGCCGGGTGGAGCTGGGAGAGCTGGATGGCATCGAATCCGTCACGGTGCGGGGAACGGGCAACCAAAGCGCGCGCTACGTTCCGGTTTCCGGAAGGCTGGAGATTCCGGAACATCTGCACGCGCTTGCCGGGCAAGTGATCCTCGTGCCTTTGGAAATTCCCGCGGACGGACCCCGGAGGGAACGGATTTCCCTGCTGGAGATTGTGGACGGGCATCCGGTCAGGGATCACTTCGGACAGGTTCTCATCGGGGAAAACTGGGTGATCATCGAAAGGCTGACCGCAGGGGATTACGATTTCAGGCAGGGGGAAACCCTGACGAAAATCCGGGTTTCCGGCGGTGTGGCGTCGGACGGGCTTCTGGTATCCGCATCGAGGATTCTGCCGGAGTACCGGCCCGCATTGCCGGTGATTGCGGAAGCCGCGGAGGAGGATGCGATGCTGAAAGTCCGCCTCGCGGGACACGCGGAAGGAACGCGGGTTTCGTTGATCGGGCGGCGCTATGATTCGGGAATCTGGGACGGGCATCAGGGGCTCCGCCCATTCGGACGCCCGGTTCCGCCGGTCATGAAGCCGGGTTTCACGGGCAATGGCTATCTGACGGAAAAAAGACTCAACGATGAAATCCGCTACATTCTGAACCGGAGGGCGGCGGAGGTGTTTCCCGGATCGATGCTGCCGAGGCCGGGTTTGTTGTCGAACCGCTGGACCGGGGAGGATCTCAAGCAAGGCCGCACGGATGGAAGGGGGGAGACGGACGGGATACTGGCCTCGCCCTCCGTCCGGGATTCGGATCTCACCGGAGGAGCGGCCGGTGCCGGTGCCATGAAAACGGGAACCGCCCTTCCCCAGGTTTGCGATTTCCTCGGGAAAAGTTCGGTGGTTCTGTTCGATCTCGAACCGGATGACGAGGGGGTGGTGAGCGTGCCGCTGGCGGAATTCGAGGGAGCGCAATTCGTCACCGTGGTGGTGGTGGACGAGGGCTCGATGGATCTGCGGAACGTGCCGCTCGCCCCGAACGACGCGCCGCTGCGGGACAGGCGGATCGCCCGTCCGTTCGAACCCGGCGCGCATTATCTCGCCACCCGCAATGCCATCGCGCTGGCGAACGGAGCGGAGGCCGAAATCGAAAACCTGCTGGACGCGGATTGGAGGGCGTTCACGACCCTGGCCGAAGCCCACCAATTGTTGTACGGGATGACTTCGGACGAACGGCTGAGGGAATTCTCGTTTCTAACAAATTGGCCGGATCTCGACGAGGCGAGGAAGCTGGAGCTCTTGTCGAAGCATGCGTGCCACGAGCTGCATCTTTTTCTCGCAAGGAAAGACCGGGCGTTTTTCGAGGCGCATGTGAAGCCGATGCTGGAGTCGAAGCTGGAGCCGCAATTCCTCGAAGATCTCCTGCTGGAAAGGGATCTCGCAAAATACCTCCGCCCCCATGCATGGAAGTCCCTCAATGCGGCGGAAAAAGCCCTGCTTTCCCAGGCGATGCCGGAGGCAAGGGAACGGATCACGAAGGAACTGGATCTGCGATGGAAGCTGGAAACGCCGTCGCCGGATGAAGAGACCGCGCTGTTTTCCCAAACCCTGCAAGGCGGCGATCTGGCGCTGGAGGATTCGTTGGGCCTTGCGAGCAGGGAACGCGTGGTGACAGGCGTGGCCTATCTCAACGAGAAGCTCCGGAGAATCATCATCCCGTCCATTGATTTTGAAAACGTGACCGTGGAGGAGGCGATCGACTTTCTCCGGATGAGAAGCGTGGAATTGGACAATACGGAGCTGGATCCCTCAAAAAGGGGAGTGAACATCGTCCTGAGAACAAGAGGAGCGGAACCCCCGGTGATCACTGAATTGCGTCTGAGGAATGTTCCCCTTGAGGTGGCATTGAAATATATCGGGGATAAAACGCGCCTGCGGATGAGGGTGGACGACTTTGCGGTGACTTTGAGTCTCATGACGGAAGTCGGGGAGGACTTTTTCACACGAACTTACACCGTGCCGCCGGGATTTGCGAAGGCATTGGCGGGCGGTGTTGTGGAGCACCCTGATCCGTTCCTGCCGGAACAACCGGTGCCGGCGCTATCTCCACGCCGGCCCATCATTGAACTGCTCCGCATGTCAGGGGTGAACTTCCCTGACGGAGCCTCCGCGATTCTGAGTGCGAACAACACTCTGTTTGTAACCAACACACCCTCCGAACTGGATAAAATCGAGCAACTGACCGAAGCGTTTCACTCTTCCGAGAATCTTTACGCTCCTTCCGCCGCTTTTGGAGACGCGGATCCATTCGGTGGAGGTTGGGGGGAGGATCATGTGCTTCCCCGGTTGGAGGCCCCTGCGGAGGCGGATCCGTTCGCCCCGGCTGCGGCAGGGGCAACACTGGCGGTACAGCGCCGCCAGGCGGGAAGATTTTCCACTTTCCCGGAACAGACGAAACTATGGAGGGAATCGAACTACTACAGACACCGTGGAAAATCGGACGAAGCCCTGATCCCGCTGAACCGTTTCTGGCTGGATCTCGCGGCATGGAACGGCGAGGGCGCGTTTCTTTCCCCGCACTTCAATGCCTGCCACCGCACGGGGAACGAGGCGCTGATGTGTCTGGCGCTGCTGGATCTCCCCTTCCGGGCGGAGCGTCCGGAGATCGCAGTGGAAGGCAGCACCCTGCGGGTGAAGGCCCGGGAGCCGATGTTGCTTTTTTACAAGGATACCCGGCGGACGGAGGAGGTGGCGGAGGAATCGCCGCTGTTGATCCGGCAGTTTTTCCATCCTCTGGAAGAGGCGATGCGGAGGGAAAACGACCGGCAGGTGGAGAACCCCGTGCAGGGGAATTTCCGGCCGGGGACGGCCTACGGAGCCTGGATGGTGGTGACGAATCCGGCGGGAGTGGAGCGCCGCGTGGATGTGCTGGCGCAGATTCCCGCGGGATCGATTCCGCTGGTGGCGCGGCCTGCCACGCTTTCGGAAACCAAAACCATCCGCCCCTACGGAGTGCTTCATTTCCATCTGGCGTTCTACTTTCCGGAGGAAGGGGATTTTCCCGTCCATCCGATGCACGTGAGCGAGGCGGGAACGATTCTGGCCGTGGCGGAGGAACGAACGCTGCGGGTAAGCAGGAACGCCGGGCCGGGTGATACGGAATCGTGGCCGGTGGTGGCCGCGGAAGGGACGAACGAGGAAGTCTTGCAGCGCCTGCGGACCGAAAATCTCAATCTGATGGATCTGCGGGCCATCCGCTGGCGTTTGAAGGACCGGGAGTTTTACCTGGCGGTGACGGAAATTCTGAACGCCCGCCTGCATTTTTCCCTACCGGTCGCTTCGTATGGATTCCATCACAACGATGTTCCGTCGATCCGGGATTATCTGGAAAATTCCGGAATCACGGCCCAATTCGGACAATGGCTGGACAGCCCGCTTCTGAGCGTGCGCCCAAGGGAACACCATGGCTGGGAGACGCTGGAATTCGATCCGCTGGTGAACGAACGCGTCCATGCGTTCGCAGGCCGCTCACGGATCACGCACGGGGAATTGCGGGAACACTATCAGGCGTTTCTCAATCAACTGGCATGGAAGCCGGAGTTGTCCGCCGCGGAGGAACTTACCTTGGCGGGATTCCTTTTCCTGCAGGATCGGATCGGGGAAGGCCTGGCTATGTTCGACAGGATCGATCCGGACGAACTGCCCGGCCGGTTGCATTACGATTATTTGCATTCGGTGGTGCATTTCCATCGGGAAACTCCGGGAGAGGCGCTGGAGATCGCGAAGAACCGGCTTCCGGGGTTGCCGCCGGGGCTGTGGCGGGACCGGTTCGCCGCGGTGATGGAACAGGCCGAGGAGATCGCCGCGCTCGCCGCACCGGCGGAAGAAGAAAACGCGGGGGAAAAACCGCTTGTTGCCCCGGAGCTGGATCTCGCTCTGAATGCGGACGGGCAATTGCGGGTTCGCCACACGAATCTGGAGCGCGCGGGCCTGCAACTTTTCCACGTGGACCTTGAGATCCTGTTCTCGAAGGACCCGTTCCTCAAAGGAGAAGGTGGGAATGCCGCGCATCCTCCCATCCGCGCGAACGAAATCCTGGAAGTCGCCTTGGAGGAAGACGGCGAGACGCTGCTGGATTTGCCGCAGGCTTTCCGCCAGGGCAATGTGCTCGTCGCGGCGGAATCGGGGGAAACCCGGCTGCTGGAGGTGCTCGATTCCCGCACGTTCGAGATCCGGCGGCAACCACTGGAAAGGACGTTACAGGTATTGGACGCGGAAGGCATGCGTCCCCTGCCGAAGAGTTATGTGAAGGTGTTCGCGGAGTCGCGGGATGGCGGAATTCGTTTCCACAAGGACGGATACACGGATCTCCGCGGAAAGTTCGACTACATCAGCCATACCGGAGCGGACATCTCGGAGATCCGCCGATTCGCGGTTCTGGTGAGCCATCCGGAACTGGGCGCGAGAACAATAATTTATGAAAGATGAGAACAGCAACCAACTTGAGCGCTTTCTTTCCTTTCCTCAATCCGGCACAGCCATAAAATCCCGCTGCGAATGACCATCCTCAAAGACATCCTCACCTACGCATATCGCGGCAGCGGCAAGTATATCCTCCTCATCTGCTCGGGGCTTTCCATTGTGGCCGATCTGGCTGGTCTCGCGCCGTTGGTCGGGATTATCGCCACATTGCTGCTTGGCGGCTATTTTTGTGCGATTTATTTCCAGATGATCCAATCTTCCGCCACGGGAGGGAAGGAAGCGCCCGAGTTTCCTGACACGGCGAATCTCTTTGAGGACATCATCTGGCCGATGCTTCAGATTTTCGTGGTCGTCCTTGTTTCGTTCGGGCCGTTTTTCGGGTATTTGATTTGGGCGGATGGGAATCATTTCAATCCGTTGATCAGTTACGGACTTCTTGCTTTCGGCATCATCTACTTCCCGATGGCAATGCTTGCCGTGGTAGTGCTGGGATACACCGGCGCTCTCAGCCCGCACATTGTAATCCCCGCGATTTTTCGCGGTGGATGGGTTTATTGGCTCGGAATTTTGATGCTTTTTCTGCTCTATGCCGGAGGATCAATGATCGGTGATTTCCTGTCGGGAAGCCTCATCCTCGGCACGCTTGTGATGTCGGTCGTGAGCACTTACACGCTGATGACAAATGCAAGGATTCTTGGAGTTGTGTATCGTGAACGCCAGGAAGAGCTAGGGTGGATCTGAGAACTTATTTTTCCACCGATCCATGGTCCCCTTGTCATGCTGATCCCATGCAAGAGTCTGGACCTTGCAGCTTGTTTCGTCTCCGGCCTTCAAACGGCAGCCGCAGGAAGCGGCTTCACTTCCTTCCGGATCGACGCTCCCTTCTCCCGCTCCGCCGTCCTGAATTCATATTCAAGCTGCAGACGCGTCCAAAGCCCCGGCGTCATCCGGAAATATCGGCTCAAACGCAAATCATGCTCAGGTGTGCAACGGCGGCGTCCATTTTTCATTTCCGACAGGTGTGGCCCGGGAATCCCAGTGGCTTTCGCAATCTTCTCCTGGGACCGGCCCGATTCTTCAATCGCTTCCCGAAGCGTTTCCGCAAAGAAATTCGGTATTGGAAGTAATGTCTTCATATCAATGATAATCAATTATTCTCACATTTCGCGCATGGCCATTCTTCCATTGGAAAATCAGCCTCCATTGTTTGTTGATTCTAATGCCATAAAATCCCTTGAGTTCCCGGTGCAAAGCTTCCAAATGATTTGGAACCGGCACCTTGAGCTGATCCAGGCTTTCCGACTTCTCAAGCTGGACAAGCTTGACCAACGCCCGAACCTGAACATCCAAAGGGAGCTTTCTCGATTGCTCCCCCTTGAAAATTTTTTGAGTCTCCTTGTCCGAGAAGCTTTCAATCACTTCTCAAGTTTATCGTTTTTGATAAATTCCGCAAGGGGAAATCTTAAAAACAAAAATTCCGAGCGCACCGGGACAGGGGAGAGACGCGCATCCATCACGCCCCGTCTCATGCGCCCATCATGCACAGACGAGCCTTTTTTTCTTCAGGGAAGCGCCGGTTTTCAAACCCCGGCTTTCGCGATCACCTCCACGGTTTTGCGCAAACCGGTCCGTGCCACTTCCGTCAGATCCTGTTTCCAATATTCGGGATTGTACAACTCCAGCGAAACGCATCCCCCGTAGCCGCTTCCGTGAAGGTCTTTCAGGATCTCCGGCAGTGGCAGCACACCGTCGCCGGGATAGACGCGGTCCTTGTCCTCCAGTTTGTCCGGGGGAATCGATCCCGGGGCGTCCGCGAATTGGAAGATCGCGATCATTTCCCCCTTGATCTGCTTCATCGCTGAAAATCCGCCTTCGCTGATGTGCATGTGGAAGGTGTCGGGAATCACCTTCGCCTTCGGATGATCCGCATCCAATGCCACACCCATCGCCTGGCCGAAAGTTCTCAACGGGAAAAATTTCACGAATACCAACGCCGGTTCGAGCCCGTAATCGTTCAACCCGATTTCCAGAATATCGCGGTAGCGCGCGGCCACCCATTTCTGGTCCCAGCCATCGCCCACCGTGTTGGGAATCACCTGCACATGCCGGGAGCCGATGTCCGCCGCCATCCGCATGCGGCGGTGCGTGTCTTCCAACGACCGGTCGAATTCCTCCCGCGTCGGTGGCAGCGCGTTCCACAGGCCGATCACACTCGGGACAATCAGCCCGCGGTCCTTGATCTCCTTGCCCAGCTCTTTCAGATCCCCTCCCTCCGCTTCAAATTTTTCCAGCTCCCCGTCCCACGGCTCGATCGCGTCATATCCCGCCTCCGCGGCGATGCGGACCTTGTCCTGCATCGATGCGGGCCGGATGGTCGCCGTGTCCAGGCAGATCGGCCACGGGCTCGCTCCATTCTGGAACCTCTTCGCCTCCTCCGCGATCGTCCGGGAAGAACCCGCCGCCGCAACCAATGCCGTTCCGGCACCCAGGGAAATGAAATTTCTGCGTTTCATGAATTGCCGGGTTTCTCCCAATACCAGCCGGGTTTGGCAAGCTCCCAGGCCATGCCCGGAAAAAATGAAACTCCCCCCGGAAAATTGTAACCATCCATCCGCTCCGGGCGTACCCATGGACGAACACCAGTTCCCAACCATGATTATCAGATCCTTCCTCGCTCTCATCGCCCTCGCCGCACCTCTCGCCGCGAGCGATCTGCAACCCTCGCAAATCCCCGCCTCGGCCAAATGGCTGATCCACGCCGATGTCGACTCCATGCGCGACAGCGAAACCGGCAAAGCGGTCTTCCAATTGATCGCGAAAAAACACGCACAGCAAATCGAAGACGTCGCACGATTGCTCGCGTTCCGGCTCCCCGATCACCTCAAGGGCGTCACCCTGCACGGAGACGGAGCACCCGGAAACGCCGTCCTCCTCCTCAACGGAATCTTCAACCGGGTTTACATCGAAACGATCATCCAGGGAGCGGAGGCATATTCCTCCTCCACCCACGGAGACTCCACCATCCACACATGGACCGACAAAGGCTCCGTGCAGCACGCCTCCTTCGCCGGAGACCAGCTCCTCGTTTTCAGCCGCGCGCTCGATCCACTCAAGCACTCGCTCGATGTGCTCAAAGGAACCTCCCCGGCCACGGAAGATCCGCTTTTCACCGCCGATGACAACCGGACGCTTGCCATTGGCGCGATCCGGATCTCCGGCATCCAGCTTCCGGGCGACGCCGCCCGCCTGCTTTCCAAAGCGGATTCCCTCCGGATCGCGGCCAGCGAAACGGACGGAAGGTTCAACCTCCGCGTCGCCGCCAAAGCACTCCAAAACGAGGAAAGCCAGCGCCTTCTCCGCCTGTTGGACGGAGCCATCGCCTTCGGACAGCTCGCGGTGCCTGAACTTTCCTCCCTCGATCTCCGCATGAAGGTGGCGGAATTCACCAATGGGGAAGGTTTCTCCACCGACATCAATCTCCCCACCGGCGAGTGGCTCGAATTTCTGAGAGCAGCCGCCAACGAAGCCTCCGGCATCCTCGGAAACTGAGCGCTTCCAATTCGCCCTCTTTCCCCTATGCAGACCGGAACCATCCTTCTTCCGTAGCCTTGGGTTCCCCTTCCTCCGCAGCCGATTCCCAGCTCGCCCTCCAGGCGCGCGAGGGATCGGCTGCGGCCTTCGATGAACTCGTGCACCGCTACCACGGGCGGGTTTTTGCATTTCTCGTCAGCCTCACCCGCCACCGGCAGGACGCGGAGGATCTCACTCAGGAAAGTTTTCTCCGCGCCTGGGACAAGATCCACCGTTACGACCCGGATCTCCCCTTTCTCCCTTGGCTTCTCACCATCGCCCGGCGGCAATCCATCGCCGCGTTGCGGAAATCCCGCCCCCTGCCGGACGAACTCCCTTTCCCCGCCGCGTCTCCGCCGGTCGAGCCCCGTTTCCAGATCTGGGACATCGCCAAACGCCAGCTTTCCCCGGACGCATACAGCGCGCTCTGGCTTCATTACCGGGAGGAACTCCCGCTCAAGGACGTGGCCGCCGTCCTCGGAAAACGCGAAGGAGCCGTGAAAGTCCTTCTCCACCGAGCGCGCAAATCCCTCGCCGCCATCCTCCGGGGACGCCATCCCGACGACCTCCCCGGCCCTCTGCAATCACCCCAACAAGCGATCCCATGAAAAACGAGGACTCCTTCGATGAAATCGCCGCGGCCCTGAGGTCCGCGAAACCGGATCCGCAGCCCTCTCCCGGGCTGGAATCCCGCATTCTCCGCTCCCTCGCCCTGCACCGGGATCATAAGAAAAAACCGGAAAAGGCCTCCCTGTGGTTTTGGTTCCTGCTGCCCTCCACCGCCGCCATTGCAATCACCCTGGCCGTCCTCCGGCTCCCCGGTCCGGCCGCACCCGCTTCCACCGTGGCCATCGAGGCGCCTGCTCCGGCCTTCGCCCTTCCCGAAGCACCCGACAGCCCGTTTTTCGGCCCCAATCCGCTGGAAACCGAAACCATAGCCCTCCGCCGCGATGCAAAACGTGTCGGGGATTTTCTCATCGGCAGCCTGCCCTCCCTCGAATCGATCACCCGCTGATTTCCTTGCAAGGCGGGGAGTGCATGTGCCCCCGCCGAAAACCGGTCCGCATCTCCGCAGCGTCTCCCCGGAGTGCGAGGGGAACAGAGCGCCCCTCCCCTGATTCTTTTGGCGCTCTTTTGAATTGCAGTCCCTGGAAAATACTCCAGATTGCAGGGAGCATGTTCCTGCACACGCCAACCAAGAAAAACCAGAGCGACCGCCCTTCGGCGAAGTTCGCCCGGGGTTGGTGTGGTCACCGGATGGCGGCCTTCCGGGAGTAGCCGGGCAGCCCCTTGAGTTTGGGATCTTTTTCCCGGGGCTGTTCCGAAATGCATTCGTTCCCAAAACCGATGTCCTCGGCGTTTCGAGGCGTCCCATCCCACTCATTCGTACACCAACATGCAAACTACAACCTTTCTCAGCGAGGAGGATCACTCCCTTCTCAGCGAACTTTTATACCATCGCAGGCCCGGCATGCTGCCGGTCCCCGGTTCCTACAACTCCCTCTCCGCCCTTCTCGCGAATTCGAGGCAATTCCCCCTGGATGCCCCCGAATTGGAAAACCGGGTGGGACTCAACGACTCCATCCGCCTGGTTTCCCCCAACGATGAATCGGACTTCTACGAACCCTCCATCGTCCTGCCAGCGGAAGCGGATCTGTCACTCGACCGCCTTTCCGTCCTCACCCCCATCGGTTTCGCCGTCATCGGCAGGAAAACGGGGGAAACCGTCTCCTGGGAGACCCCGCGCGACCGTCGCGAAATGAGGATCGACTCCGTCCGCAAGCTTGAGCTTCCGCGGGCTTGAGCCGCCGCTCCCCCCGTCCGCCCGGACGGGCCGCCTTTTCCCCTATGCAAGCAACCACGACCAAAACATCCAACTCACTCGAGTCTTTCCTTGATGCCCTCCACCGCAGGGATCCTTTGCAACCGGAATTCCACCAGGCGGTGGAAGAGGTCATGCAAAGTCTCTGGCCGTTCGTGAAAAAGAACCCCCGCTACACGCGCCATGGCTTGCTCCAGCGGATCGTCGAACCCGAACGGATCATCCTCTTCCGCGTGCCATGGACCGATGACAAGGGGGAAACCCATGTCAACCGCGGATACCGCGTCCAGATGAACAGCGCGATCGGCCCCTACAAGGGAGGCCTGCGCTTTCATCCTTCCGTGGATCTCAGCGTTCTCAAGTTTCTCGCTTTCGAGCAGGTCTTCAAAAACTCCCTCACCACCCTGCCCATCGGCGGGGGGAAAGGCGGCGCGGATTTCGATCCGAAAGGCCGCAGCGAAGGGGAAATCATGCGTTTCTGCCAATCCTTCATGAACGAACTGTTCCGCCACATCGGCGCGGATGTGGACGTTCCCGCAGGCGACATCGGCGTGGGGGCCCGTGAAATCGGCTACATGTTCGGTCAGTACAAGCGCCTCACCAATGGCTTCACCTCCGTTCTCACGGGCAAAGGGCTGTCCTACGGCGGCAGCCTCATGCGGCCGGAAGCCACCGGCTACGGCACCGTCTATTTCGCACAGGAAATGCTGCAGCGGAAAAAAGCCGGATTCGAGGGGCGCAAAGTCGCCATCTCCGGCTCCGGAAACGTGGCCCTCTTCGCCGCCGAGAAATCCCAGGAGCTCGGAGCAGATGTCATCTCCCTTTCCGATTCCTCCGGAACCGTCCACATTCCCGATGGCCTCACCGGGGAGCAGCTTGAGTGGGTGAAGGACCTCAAGAACAACCGCCGGGGCCGCATCTCCGAGTTCGCAGGCGAGTTCCGCCTCTCCTTCCACGAGGACACCCGCCCCTGGTGCCTGCCCTGCGACATCGCCCTCCCCTGTGCCACACAGAACGAAATCAACGGAGAAGACGCGAAATCCCTCATCCGCAACGGCTGCCAGTGCGTCGCGGAAGGAGCGAACATGCCGTCCGATCTTGGAGCGGTGCAGGTTTTCCTCGATTCGCACATCGCCTACGGGCCCGGCAAGGCCGCGAATGCCGGCGGAGTTGCCACAAGCGCGCTCGAAATGTCGCAAAACGCCCTCCGTCTTCCCTGGAGCCGGGCCGATGTGGACAACCGGCTTCACGCGATCATGCAGAACATCCACTACTCCTGCGTCGAATACGGATCGTCCAAAGACGGATCGGTCAACTACGTGGACGGCGCGAATGTGGCGGGTTTTGTCAAAGTCGCCGACGCGATGCTCGCTCAGGGAGTGGTCTGATTTCCCCTCTTCCTTTTCCCTTCCCGGCACGTGTCCCCGCATGGATGCGTGCCGGTTTTTCCGGCCTGCGAAGGCTTCCAATTGCCTCCGAACGCGGAAATGTTGCGATTCGGATGAAATGCCTTCCCCCGGAATCCCGTAGGGGAGGGATGCGCCTTCGATGGACCGCCGCTCTCCTGCTCCTTCCCGCGACCGCGCCTGCTTATCAGGAAGCATCGCTTTTCACCTCCGCCCGCGACGTTCTGGAACTGCGTTGCATGGAATGCCACACCCCCGAAGAAGCGAAGGGCGGTGCTGATTTCTCCACCCTGGAAGCGATGTTGCAAGGCGGGGATTCGGGCACATCCCTCAAGCCCGGCGATCCGGAAAACTCCCCTCTTCTCACCCGGGCGCTCCTGCCCGCCGACGACAGCGACCGGATGCCTCCGAAAAAACACGGGGAACCGCTCACCTCCGAAGAAATCGCCGCCTTGCGGCAATGGATCGAAGCCGGTGCTTCGTGGGAGGAAGGTGAAATTCTGGTCCCCAGAACGGAAACCACCCTGCCCCGCTGGGACGCGCCTCCCGATCCGGAAATCGCCTCGATCGAGGTATTTCCGAAAGATGTGACCCTCGAAACCGCGGCGGATTTCCACCGCGTGATCGTGATCGCCCGGTTCAAGGATGCGTCCACCCATGACATCACGAACCTTTCCAAAATCACCCTGGGCGATCCTTCCCTGGCATCTCTCGAAGGAACCACACTGAAGCCGCTCAAGGACGGCTCCACCCAGCTTCATGTCGAATACCGCGGCCTGAGCGCCGAGCTTCCCGTCGTCGTGAAGGATGCGGAAAAAGAACGCCCCATTTCCTTTCAGCTCGACGTGATGCCCGTGCTCACCGCGGCGGGCTGCAACATGGGGTCGTGCCACGCCTCGGCCCGCGGCCAGGATGGATTCCACCTCACTCTCTACGGGTTCGATCCCAAGGGAGATCATTTCCGCCTTACCACCGAGATGGCCGGTCGCAGGATCAACCTCGCCGTTCCGGAAGAATCCCTCCTCGTGACCAAGGCCGTCGGCGACGTCCCGCACACGGGCGGAAAGTTGATCGAGAAAGACAGCCCGTTCCACCACACGCTGGTGGAATGGATCCGCGGCGGAGCCCTTTACGATGAGGGCGAGATCCCGGAGCCGACCAGCATCGAAGTCCAGCCGGAGCAAATGGTGCTCACCGGGGAAAACATCGCCGTGCCGTTCACCGTGCGCGCGAGATATTCCGATGGAACCGACCGCGACGTGACGACCCTCTCCACCTTCTCCACCTCGAACGACAACTCCGTCTCCATCGAAGCGCAGGGCGGCATCGCGACCTCCAAAAATCGCGGGGAAGCGTTTCTCCTCGCCCGTTTCCACACGTTCACCGAAGGCTCGCAGGCCATCGTCGTTCCCTCCGGGCTCGAATACGAAAGGCCGGAATTCGAGGCATTCAACTACATCGACGGACACGTCGGCGAGAAGCTCCACAAACTCCGGATCATCCCTTCGCAAATCGCGGAAGACGAGGCGTTCATCCGCCGCGCCTTTATTGACATCGTGGGACTTCTTCCCACCTCGGAGGAACGGGCCGCGTTCCTGAACGACACGAATCCGGAAAAACGCGCCGCTCTCGTGGACGAACTGCTCACCCGCAAGGAATTCACCGAAATGTGGGTGATGAAATGGGCGGAGCTGATGCAGATCCGCACCTTCAACAACGGCGGCCAGCAGGTTTCCTACAAGGCCGCGCTCAATTACTACAACTGGCTGCGCGAGCGGATCGCCGGCAACATGCCGTTCAATGAACTCGTCCGCGAACTCCTTTCCGCGGAAGGCGGCACCTTCTCCAATCCCGCGACCAACTTCTTCCAGATCGAGCAGGATGTGCTCAAGCTCACCGAAAACGTCGCGCAGGTTTTCATGGGCACCCGGATCCAGTGCGCCCAGTGCCACAACCACCCGTTCGACCGCTGGACGATGGACGATTATTACGGCTTCGCCTCGTTCTTCGCCCAGGTGCGGAGAAAGCCCGCCGAAGATCCGCGCGAGCGCGTGGTCTTCGATGGCGGCGGGGAACTCAAACACCCCGTGACCAACCAGGACATGGCGCCCAAATTCCTTGGCGGGCCGAAGCCCGAAATCAAAGGCGGCAGCCGCCGCGAAGCGGTCGCCGACTGGCTCGCCTCCACGGACAATGAGTGGTTCGCCAAAAACGTGGTCAACATCGTCTGGGCCCACTTCCTCGGCGTCGGCATCGTCGATCCGGTGGACGACGTGCGGGTGTCCAACCCTCCCTCGAATCCCGAACTGCTCGATGCGCTGGCGGAGAAATTCGTTTCCTACAACTACGACTTCCGCAAGCTGGTGCGGGACATCTGCACCTCCCGCGCCTATCAGCTCTCCACGCGGACGAACGAGACGAACGCCACCGACGACAAGAATTTCTCCCACGGGATGATCCGCCGGGTGCGGGCGGAAGTGCTGCTGGACAGCATTTCCCAGGTCACCGGCACGCCGAACAAATTCAAAGGCCTGCCACTCGGCGCGCGCGCCGTGCAGATCGCCGATGGCAACACCTCGAACTACTTCCTCACCACCTTCGGCCGGGCGACGCGCGTCACCGTTTGCTCCTGCGAAGTGAAGATGGAGCCCAACCTTTCCCAGGCGCTCCACCTCCTGAACGGAGACACCACCCACCAGCGGATCCGCCAGGGCAAGGTCGTGGAAAATCTTCTCAAGGACGGAAAAACGCCCGAGGAAGTCATCCGCCACCTCTACGTCATCACCGTCAGCCGGGAGCCCGTGGAAATGGAACGGGAAAAACTTCTGGCAGTCGTCGGCGAAGTGCAGGAACCCGCCCAGGTGCAGGAGGTTCTGGAGGATGTCTTCTGGGCGCTGCTGAATTCAAAAGAGTTCATCTTCAACCATTGATCCCGCGGTGGTCCGGTGCCAGTCTGGCGCCGCGCATGGCCCGCCAGTACATCCTCCATCGTCCGGCCGCGGCAAATCCCTCCGGCATCGACTACGTGTCCGCGCTCAACGCGGAACAATACGGAGCCGTCTCCTCCCCGCCGGGCAAGGCACTGGTGATCGCGGGAGCGGGTTCGGGAAAAACCCGGACGCTGACCTACCGCGTTGCCTGGCTTCTGGACCACGGAATCGCCTCCCGCGAAATCCTGCTGCTCACCTTCACCAACAAGGCCGCTCGGGAAATGGTCGGCAGGGTGAAGGAACTCGTGCCATTCGACACCTCGGATCTATGGGCAGGCACCTTCCACTCCATCGGCAACCGCATTCTCCGCCGCCATGCGGAGGATCTCGGCTTCACCCGCTCCTTCTCCATCATGGACCGGGACGATCAGAAATCGATGCTCTCCGCGGTGATCGCCAAATGCGACATCGACACCAAGACACGCCGTTTCCCGAAGGCCGACGTGCTGGCCTCCATGTTCAGCCTCGCCGAAAACACCGAAGCCGCTCTGGAGGAAGTCGTCGCGGACCGCTACGACCACTTCTACGACTGGTTGGAGAAAATCGAACAGGTCCGCGAAGGCTACATCGCGAGAAAACGGGAAACGAACTCCATGGATTTCGACGACCTGCTGGTCCTCACGGTGAAATTGTTCGAGGAACAACCGGACGTGCTGGAACTCTACCGGAAGCGGTTCCGCCATGTGCTGGTGGACGAATACCAGGACACCAATTCCGTGCAGGGAAGGATGATCGACCTGCTGATCGGCGAATCGAACTGCCTGATGGCCGTCGGCGATGACGCCCAGTCGATCTACTCGTGGCGCGGCGCGGACATGGATCACATCTTGGAGTTTCCGAAGCGCTACGAAGGCTCGAAAGTGTTCACGATCGAAACCAACTACCGCAGCGTTCCGGAAATTCTCGATCTCTCCAACGCGGCGATCCGAGCGAATCTCGGGCGCTACGAAAAAGATCTCATCGCATCCCGCGAAAGCCCCGGAGTGAAACCCGTTCTGATCGCGCTGGACGATCCTCGGAGCCAGTCGGCCTTTGTCGCGCAGCGGATTCAGGAACTTCACGAAGAAGGAATCCCCCTGGATGAAATCGCGGTGTTGTACCGCGCGCACTTCCAAAGTCTGGAAATCCAGATGGAGCTTACATCCCGTGGCATTCCCTTCTCCATCACAAGCGGGCTCCGGTTTTTCGAGCAGGCGCACATCAAGGACATCTCGGCATTCATGCGTTTCGTCGCGAACCGGCGCGATGAAGTCAGTTTCCTGCGGATGGTGAACCTCCTTCCGGGATGCGGCCCCGCGGCGGCGGCGAAACTCTGGAACGAATGGCTCCGGAGCGGCTGGGCCGCGAAGAACGATCCCCCGCCGAAATGGTCCGACATCCTGCTGGATTTCAAGGTTCCCGGCAAAGCCGCGAAACACTGGGAACAATTATGTTATATCTTGGACGAACTGACTCCGGACGGCCAATTCGCCCGCCCCTCGGATATGATAACAAGCATTCTGGAAGGGATGTATGACGAATATCTGAAGGCAGGTTTCGACAACTTCGAGAGCAGGCGCGCGGACATCGAGCAACTGTCGGAGTATGGGGGGACTTTCGACGATGTTCTGGAGTTCCTCGCCCAGCTTTCGCTGATGGGCGCGGTGGACGGAGAACCGGGCGCGGACAAAGATTCCCGCAGCGAGGAAAAAGTAACGCTTTCCTCCATCCATCAGGCGAAGGGGCTCGAATGGAAGGCCGTTTTCCTGGTATGGCTCGCCGATGGCCAGTTTCCCAATGGCCGGATCATCGACGCGGATGACCAGGCGATGCTGGAGGAGGAACGCCGCCTCTTCTACGTGGCCCTCACCCGGGCGAAAGACGAGTTGTATCTGAGCTATCCCATGTTCAACCCGAAATCCTACAGCGGCGATGTCGTATGCCGTCCCTCGCGGTTCCTCGACGATTTCCCCGCCGATCTCGTGGAGGAATGGAAAATCGGAAACGCGGGTTGGGGGGCGGACGAACCGTTCTGAAAACGAGTCAAGGAGCGTGGGTTCTGGCGCTGGAAAGGGAAAGGCCCGCCGCCTGGTGTTTCACGAGCGTTTGAAGCGCGCACCGTATTCGCGATGCAGCGTCTTGTGCAGCGCTTCGAGTTCCGCGAGGGACAAGGCTTCGAGCACTTCCCGCGGGCTT
>CAZVSA010000034.1:6704-20403 GCA_964629955.1 uncultured Luteolibacter sp. | reverse complement strand
TGAAAAGCGAGCGCGAGGCCAAAACCCTCGCCGCCGAGCGCCAGGAAGCGCAACGGCTCCAGCGCCTCAAACCCCAGCACCGCAACCGCATGGAGGACCTTTACTCCATGGTCCGGGACGGCGGCGGAAAAGCGCAGCTCAAGATCATCCTCAAATGCGATGTCCAGGGCTCCGTGGAGGCGATCAAAAAGGCCATCCTCGCCATCGAGTCCGAGAAGGTGGACGCCACTTTCATCACCGCCGCCGCGGGCCCCATCACGGAGTCCGACATCGCCTACGCCGCCTCCACCGACGCCATCATCATGGGCTTCAACGTGAAGGTGGAAACCAAGGCCGTGAAATCCGCCAAGGCCGCCTCCGTCGAGATCAAGCTCTACTCCATCGTTTACGAACTCATCGACCAGGTTCGCGAAGCCATGCTCGGTCTTCTCGAACCCCTTACCCGTGAATCCGTCATCGGCCACGCGGAGGTCCGCCAGGTTTTCAAACTCTCCCGCGGAAAAGCCGCCGGCTCCTTCGTCAGCGACGGGCGCATCCACCGCAAGGCGCACGCCCGGGTCATCCGTGGCGGCATCCCCGTATTCGACGGAAAAATGTCCACCCTCCGCCGCTTCCACGAGGAAGTCGAGGAAGTCCGCACCAACTTTGAATGCGGCATCCGCCTCGGTGAATTCAACGAATATCAGGAAGGCGACATCATCGAGTGCTACAAACTCGAAAAAGTCCCGCAAACGCTTTAGGAAGTGCCAAGTGATCAGTGAGCAGTGATCAGAGGGAGAGATTCCCGTTTGCTGCTCTTTTCTGATCACTGCTCACTGATCACTTTTTACTCATCTTCCCATGTCCCGCCGGCTTGATCGCATCAATGAACTCCTCCGTCGTGAGATTGGGGCGGTGATCCAGAAGGACTATGAGTGGAACGGCCGGCTGGTCACCGTCAGCGAGGTGGAGGTCACCCAGGACCTCAAGGAAGGAAAGGTATGGATCGGAGTTCTCGGCGGGGATTCGCGCCCCGTGGTGGAAAAACTCAACCGCGACCACGGCCAGATCCAGAGCAAGGTGATGAAGCGCGTCGTTCTCAAGTCCACGCCGGTGCTCCGCTTTCACCACGACGCATCCGCCATCCGCGGAGTCGATCTCGTCAACCTTCTCGAAGAGGTGGACAAGCTGCCCAAAGCTCCCGAAGAAGAAGACCCGGAAAATTGAAGTTCCGCCTTGTGGCTGCCGCGTCCCGCGGCAATGCCACTACCTCACTGCGGCGACCGGTGATCGCCGCCACAGCCTGCGGCGGGACGTCGCAGGCATGATCCAATGCGATCCCGCTCGTTTCCGGCAACTCCCGGAATGAGGCGGCCCTGAGATTTCCTCATTTTCCCCTTTCGGCACGGGACGAGCTTCCATAAAATGAAGGAACGCCTTCCCAAACCATATGCCCACTCTAGCAACCACCGTAGATGGCCTGAAGTTCGCCAACCCCTTTGTCATCGGCTCCGGCCCTCCCGGCACCAACGTCAAGGTCATCAAACGCGCCTTCAAGGAAGGCTGGGGCGGCGTCATCGCCAAAACCGTGAGCCTCGACTGCTCGAAAGTCGTCAACGTCGGCCCGCGCTACGCGAAACTCCATGCGAACGACGCCAGGGAAGTCATCGGCTGGGAAAACATCGAACTCATCAGCGACCGCAAATTTGAAATCTGGCTCGATGAATTCAAGGAAGCCAAGGACGCCCATCCCGAAGGCATCCTCATCGCCTCCATCATGGAGGAATACAACAAGGACGCCTGGTGCGAGATCGTCGAACGCTGCCAGGACGCCGGAGTCGATGCCTTCGAGCTGAATTTCTCCTGTCCGCACGGTCTTCCCGAGCGGAAAATGGGAGCCGCGATGGGTCAGGATCCCGCCATTCTGGAAGAAGTCTGCGGCTGGGTCATGGGAGTCTCGAAGATTCCCGTCTGGGCGAAAATGACACCCAATGTCACCCACATCGAAGACCCCTCCGCCGCCGCCCTCCGCGCCGGCTGCCACGGCATCAGCGCCATCAACACCATCCGCTGCGTCATGGGCGTGAACCTCGACACCCTCCGGCCCGAGCCCACCGTCGAAGGTTTCACCACCCCCGGCGGTTACTCATCGAAGGCGGTCAGGCCCATCGCCCTCCGCATGGTCATGGAGATCGCCCAGCTCATTCAAAAAGACTTCCCCGGCCGCACCCTCTCCGGGCTCGGGGGCGTCGAAACGGGAGCCGACGCCGCCCAGTTCATCCTGCTGGGCAGCAACACCGTCCAAGTCTGCACCGGAGTCATGAAATTCGGCTACGGAATGGTGAAAAACCTCTGCGACGAGCTTCTCGCCTTCATGGAAGCCAAAGGCTTTGAAACGCCCGATGATTTCCGTGGCGCGAGCCTCCCTTACTTCACCACGCACGCCGAACTCGTCCGCATGCAGCTCGCGCGCAAGGCGGAGGAAGCCGCCGCGAAGGAACGGGAATCCATGGTGAAAAACGACGCGGAATGGGACGGCGACGACTTCGTAAAACAATCCGACGCCCTCGCGGGATAAAACCCGGAGCCCCCCATCGGAAAACCCCGGAAACCAGCGATTCCCGGGATTTCAGCGCACAAAAAATCCCCACCGTTGCGGGCGGGGATTTCAGCCACTGCGGGCAGGATGCCCGCGCTGCCTTTTTCGAGGATACAGGCTCTTCAGGCTAACCATGGGGAAGGTTCCAGACGCGGGGCAAAAGCTCTTCGCCTTCCGAATGATCTCTGCTTCTTGCAGCGGCATATCTCACTCTGCATTCCGCCGCCCATTCCTTGTATCCTGCCGCCCATTCCTCATTGTAATCGGGATGGGCCGATGGTTTTGAAACGCGGGTCACTCCGGATCGTTTCATGATGATGCCAACGGTGGTGCGTGCGGAACCAAGCGATTCCGGCGAGCCATCCGCCGGATGGACAATATGCGCATTCATGTCATTGGAGCCGGGCAAATTTGATCACCAAAAAGACCGGACCTCACACGATATCCGGTTTTTCAAATTTTCTCCAATTTTCTCCAATTTTTTCCCCGCACATTCCCATGCGGAGTTGCGGAAATGATTGGAACCGTGGCCGCGACGTCCTGCCGCCGTGGCACATTGCGGTGAAACACAGCCCGGCCCCACATCTATTCCTTCGCCCCTTCGAGACGAAGCTGCGTGCAAAGGCGCAGCGGCAAATCCTCGAACATGTACCCGAGATCCGCGTAAAAGGCGATGAATCCCTCCCCGGGACGCTCAACGGTGGTCACGATCCCGTTCTCGCCAACCTCCACCGGCCGGGAGTCCCAACGGGCGTTGCGGAAATCCTCGCTGGCGGATTTCGCCACCCAAAGCTGCACATCCTCCGGCATGGGATCGGCCTTCACCCTGAGCTGCATATCTCCCTCCGGGCATTCCCCGTGTTCCCAGGAAATCTCGGGAAGCGCTTTCCCGGAAATGTGGCAGCGCACGAACGCGCAGACGTTGTTGATCGCCCTCATTGGCAGCGCGCGCTGCCCGTCGGCGTTTTTCTCGCTGAGGTTGTGCCCCGCGTTCGGCGTATAAGAGATGTATTTCTCCCCCGGCAAACCGTCCCAGTAAACGTTCAGCGCATCGGTGGTCCAATACGGATCGTTGTTTCCCAGAAGAACGAGCTTCGGCATGGTGAATTTCGCGCGATACGTCCAGGGATCCACCATGGTCCAGAGCGCGCGCGCCTCGTCGGTGTCATGCATCGGAACCAGCTGCCGCTCCGTGTAGGGGGAAATCATCTCGCTGAATCCACCGAGGCGGCTCACTTGCAGCGGCAACTGGCTGGGAATGTTCAGCATGTCGATCACCATCGGCGCGATGGCCGTGACCCGGGGATCGCCCGCCGCGGTGAGCCATGCCGTCCAGCCGCGTTTGGACGCCCCCGCAATGATGAAGCCTTTGGTTTGCTGCTCCCATTCCCCCGCCGTGAACTCCTGTAACGCGTCCATTCCCTTGACGACACTTTTCACCATCGGGAAAAGAAGAGGCCAGCTGCTGTCTCCCGAATCGAGGAAACGGACAAAGGTTTCGGCAATCAAATGGTCCTCCGTCTTTCCATCCAGCAGAGGCTGGTTGGGCACTCCCAGCAGAATGGCCAGGGGAGCTTTGGAAAGATTCGCGAGAGTGGCTCCGAACATCAATTTGTCCGGCTGGAACCTGCCGCCCTCGTTGATCAGCAGCATCTTTTCACCCGGAAGGACCGCCGCGGGCCGGAAAACCACCAGATCATGCTCCCATGGAATGCCCTGCCACGTCTGCGACCGGAGTTTGAGATGCCAATAATCGCAGTTGGCCAGGTTTCCGTGATTCACCTTCTCCCAGCCGGAATGCTCCTCCGGCGCATCCAGATACTGCTGGAGATCCTTGGGAATCAGCTGCTCCGCGGAGCAAACGGCCGGAACCAATGGAGCAACGGAAAGAATACAGGCAAAAAGGGAGCGGATCATGATTCGATGGAACACTTGTCCGGGAGTACGCCGCTGCTGTCAAAAGGTTACGCAAATTTTCGCAAAACCATCCGGCTTCCCATCACCCGACGGCCTCTTCTTTCAGCACGCCCACGTAGGGAAGGTTCCGGTATTTTCCTCTGTAATCGAGACCGTAGCCAACCACGAACTCATCCCCGATCTCGAAACCGGTGTAATCCGCCTCCACTTCCTCCGCGCGCTTCTTGTCCTTGGCGAGCAGCACCCCGGTATGCACCGCAACGGCCCCCTCCTCCTTCAAGCGGCCCGCTACCGCGTGCAACGTCCGGCCTGTGTCAAGAATGTCATCCAGCAGGAGCACATGGCGCCCTTTCACCTCGGGGAAATGCCGGTCCAGGAAATCCACTTTGCCGGAACTCTCCGTCCCGCCGTGGTAACTCGCCACGTTCAGGCACTCGATTTCCAGCGGCCTCTCGATCCGCCGCAGCAAATCCGCCGCGAAAACGAGAGCCCCTTTCAGCAAAATGATCACCACCATCGTTCCCTCGGGAAAGTCGCGGTCGATCTCCTTCGCCATCGAGTCCAGGCGGCGCACGATCACCGCCTCGTCGATCAGAATCCGCTCAATGTCATTCCGCATGCCCCGCACCTAAAGCATTTCCCCTCCGCCCGCCAAGCGCCAAAAAGGTTTCTCACCGCTCCGTCCGGAATTTGAGAACACGCTCCCCTTCCTTGTAATAATCCAGCCGGTCTCTGGCGTGAATCTCCAGAAATTCCGGATCGTCCCTCAACGCCCGGAGTTCGGTTTCGTGGTATATCTTTTCCGCAAGAACCCGCTCCTCCCTTTCCTGCGCATCCTGCAACTTCAGCTCCATCTCATCCAGCTTCCGCTTCTGGGGCACCGCCGTCGCCGCAACCACAAATCCCACCGCCACGCCAAAGAGCACGAAGCCCGCCCTCACCGCGCCATTGATGAACCGCACCCGCGCTTCCAGCCGGTTCAGCTTCACCATTGCCATCGGTCGCTTCGCCATCGCGCCGCCGATCGAATCCGATGGCATCCAAATTGTCAAGAAAGCCAAAGGATTCATTCAGGGCCGCCTCGGGCAATCTGGAACGGAACGCGGGCTTCCGCCGGTTTTGGCAGATCCGGCTCTTCCACCCATGCCGGATGAAGCCGTTACTCCCCCCGTTATCCGCTTTTTGCGGCCTGCTTGAGTTCCTCGATGAAGGAAAGCAGTTTGGCGGAAGCGGCGGTTCCCGGAGGCAGGCCCGCGGAGACGCGGATTCGCGGAGGTTCCCTGGTCAGTCGGCGGATCACCAGATGGCGGTGATGCCCGTGAGGGACCGGACTGCTCTCCGCGAGCAGGGCGATGCCGAGATTCGCTTCCACCGCCGCAACCAGGCTGGTTACCCCATCGAATTCTCCGGCCACCTTTGCCTGAATGTTGTGATCGCGGAAGTAGCCGGTGATCCGGTCCCAGTAGTCGGGATAATGGACCCGCTCGAACAACAACAGCCGTTCGCCGTCGAGGTCTTCCGGCGCGATCGTGCGTTTCTTTGCCAAGGGATGGCCGGACGGGATCGCGAGCCTCCAGCCGTATTCCCTCAGATCAACCCAGCGGACCGCTTCATTCGGGTTCGCACACGGAGTGCCCACGATCAGATCGAGTTTTCCTTCCGTGAGGCCGGTTCGCATTTCGGAGGATGAGCAATCGGCCAGGCTGATGCGGGCTTTCGGATGAATCTGGGTGAAACGGCCGACCGCCACCGCCAGGAATTCCCCGGCCAGCGAAGGAGAATACCCCACCCGCAGATGCTCCGCGTTCGCGCCGGCCCTCACTTTTTCGACCAATGCATCCGCGATTTTGATCAGCTTTTTTCCCTCGAAAATCAGGATTTCGCCCGCCGGGGTGAGAGTCACGGAATGCGCTCCCCGTTCCAACAGGGCCGCATCCAGCTCCTCTTCGAGCGCCTTGATCTGCCTGCTGAGCGCGGGCTGCGTCAGATGAAGATTCCGCGCGGCGGCGGTGATGCTGCCGGTTTCACCCACTTCGAGGAAATGCCTCAGCTGCCTCAGTTCCATGACGCCTTCTAGCATTCCGCTCCCCATCCGCCACCATGCTTTTGCACCGACGGGGGACATGCGCCCGTTGCATGCTCAGGCTGCGGCCTTTGCATTTCCCGGAACGGCGGTCGCGTATAGAATGAGCGCATGACAACCCAACCCGTCCTGACCATCCGCCGTGCGGGAGAGCGAGGCCATGCCAATCATGGCTGGCTCGAAAGCCGGCATACGTTTTCCTTCGCCGATTACTACGATCCCGCGCACATGGGCTTCCGCTCGCTCCGGGTGATCAATGACGACCGGGTCTCCGCCGGTGGAGGTTTCCCAACCCATCCGCACCGCGACATGGAGATTTTTTCCTATGTCCTTTCCGGAAGCCTCGCGCATGAGGATTCGATGGGAAACCGCCGCGTGCTCAAGCCGGGCGAAATCCAGTTGATGAGAGCGGGCTCGGGAGTGCGCCATTCGGAATACAATCCATCCGCCACGGAGACGGCGCATTTCCTCCAAATCTGGATCATGCCTCATACCCAGGGCCTGGAGCCCGCCTACAGCGAGTGGGCTCCCGATCCCGGACAGGAGCGGCGGGAAAAAACCCTGGTCATTTCCGGAGACGGGCGGGATGGCTCCGCGGTCATCGCGCAGGATGCCTCCGTTTATCTGATCAGGCTGGAGCCCGGCGGGAGTGCCCGTCACGAAGTGGCTCCCGGCAGGGGGATCTGGCTGCACATCGCGAAAGGCAGCGCCCGTGTGGCGGGCGTGGAACTCCAGGAGGGGGATGCGGTCGCGGTGGAAGAGCCCTCCATTCTTGAAATCACCGGCGGCGGCGAACCCGTGGAAGCCATTCTCTTTGATCTTGCCTGAAATGATGCTACCCATCCGGGCATTCCTTCCAATCCAACCAAACATACCATGAAATCGAAATACCTCCCTCTCGCCCTCGCTCTTCCCGCCTTCTTCGCGGCTTGCGAGAATCCCGCGGACAAAACCACTTCCGCCGCGGTCAGCGATGCCGTGGAACGCTCCGAAACTTCTTCAGAAGAAGGCACCAAATATGTCTTCACCGACTCTTCCGAAGTGCTCTTCGTCGGCTCGAAAGTGACCGGAAGCCATGACGGCGGTTTCAAGACCTTCACCGGACACTTCACCATCAAGGATGGCGAGCCCGTGGGATCCGACCACAAGGTGGTGATCGATATGCACTCCGTCTTCAGTGACGACGACAAGTTGACCGCACATCTCAAGAACGAGGATTTCTTTGATGTGGAAACCTATCCGGAATCCACGTTCGAGGTCACTTCGATCAACAAGGGCGATACCGGCTACTCCGTTGCCGGAAATTTCACTCTCCACGGAGTTACCAAAAACATCACGTTCCCGGCCACCGTAAATCAGAGCGGCGACACCGTGAAAATCAACGCGGAGTTCGACATCAACCGCAAGGACTTCGGCATCGTTTACGCGGGGCAGACGGACAACCTCATCCGCGACGAAGTGGTGATCAAACTCAACCTCGAAGCCCAGCCGGAGGGCTGACCGGGCTTCCCTGAAAAAGATCCATCTCCCATGACAACACCACGAATCCTCGCGTTCGGCGGAAGTCTCCGCAGCGGATCCTTCAATCAGAAAATCGCATCGATCGCCGCAGCCGGAGCACGGGATGCCGGAGCCGATGTCACATTGATCCAACTGAGCGACTACCGCATGCCCCTGTATGACGGAGACCTGGAAAGCGGCGAAGGCATGCCGGAGGCGGCCAGCCGCCTCAAGGCGCTGTTCGCGGAGCATTCCGGGCTCATCATCGCATCGCCGGAATACAACAGCACCTTCACCGCGGCGCTGAAGAACGCGATCGACTGGATTTCCCGCGCGACTTCGGAGGATGAGCCGCCGCTTTCGGTGTTGCGGGGAAAAACCGCCGCCATTCTATCCGCTTCCCCAGGCGGCTATGGCGGTTCCCGCAGCCTCGCGCAACTGAGGCCGTTTCTCGAAAACATCGGCATCACGGTTCTGGAGAACCAGGTTTCGATTGCGAAGGCGCACGAGGCGTTTGATGACGCGGACCAACTGATCGACCCGGCACAGGATGTCGCGGTTCGAGGTTTGGGCGCGGAACTCGCCCGGCGTTTGGGCTGATTCACCGGCCGGCGGGTTTTTCTCCGGGAAAACCCGCCGGTTCTTTGTTTCGGGGCGAAGCAGGGTTGTAGCTTTCTTCAAAGTGGCTGTCGCGTCCCGCGGCAGGCCGTGATTGCGGCGTCCCGCCGCAATGCCACTACCAAATGCGGCGGCGGGACGCCACCGCCACGGCCTGCGACGGGACGTCGCAGCCACGATCCATTTCACTCCACGGGAAGCGCGCGGAGTGGAGGGGGTTCCTCCACGGGAATCGCCTGGCGGGGCGGAGGGGTGTTCTCCACCGGGAGGGCACGCGGGGGTGGGGATTCCACGGGGCGGGCCCGGGGGGGAGTTGTTTCGACAGGGCGGGCCCGGGGTGGCGGAGGCGCGGCTTCCCGGGGACGGGGAACGGGCGGGGCCTCGTTGCGCAGATCTTCTTCCCGGACGGGCTGGGCGCGGGCGGGATGGATGGGGCAGAGATCGTTTTCCGGCAGTGCGATGTCGGCGGGCACGCGGTCGTCGTAGGCGTTTCCGTCATGTTCGCATCCGGCGGTGGCGCGTTTTCCGGAGAGGCGGCAGAGGCGCATGGGGACGAGGTTTACCTTGGAGTGGAGTTCACCGGCTTTGTAGCCGAGGCGGTCGGCGGTTTTCATGATGTCCACCCACACGGGCAGGGAAAGGGTGGAGCCGTAGCCGCCCTGGATGGTCCGCTTCGGGGTGTCGAAACCCACCCAGACGGCGCAGGTGAGCGAGGAGGTGTAACCGGCGAACCACGCGTCCTTGAAATCATTGGTGGTGCCGGTTTTTCCGCCGGAGGGTTTGTCGAAACCGAGCCGTTTCACGGAGGAGGCGGTGCCGCTGCTGGTGACTTCATTGAGAATGCGGGAGACGGACCACGCGGAGCCGGCGCTCGCGGCGGGGTAGGAAGGCGGGCGGGGGTTGTAGAGAACATTTCCGTCCCGGTCCTTGATCTCGGTGATGAGGTGGGGCTGGTAGCGGACGCCGTCGTTGGGAAACATGGAATAGGCGCTGGCCAGCTCCCATGGGGTGGCTTCCCAGGAGCCGAGCAGCGAGGCGGGCGTCATTTGGGGCATGGGGTTGCGGAAACCGGACTGACGGGCGACTTCCTTCACCTGATCGAGGCCCGCGTAGTTCCCGACCCGGACGGACATGGTGTTGCGCGAGCGGATGAGGCCGTAGGAGGCGGGGTGCATGCCGCCAAATTTTCCGTCGGCGTTGTTGGGGCGCCAGTTGCCCGCGTTCTTGATTTCCCCCGGCTGGATGGGGCCGTCGCTGATGCGGGTTTCGGGGCGGAGACCTTTGTCGAAGGCGGCGAGGTAGATGAAGGGTTTGAAGAGGGAGCCGATCTGGCGCTTGGCCTGGATCGCACGGTTGAAGCGGGATTCGTCGGCATCTCGCCCGCCGATCAGGGCGAGGACGGCTCCGGTGCGGTTTTCGATGACGACGGCGGCTCCCTGGATGTAACCGGGTTCGTTCCGGCTTTCCTCGGGCAGGGCGCGCCATGCGGTGCGGGTCTGGTGGGGGTAGCCGGAGATGCGTTCCACCTCGCGGAGTTTTTTGTCGAGCGCTTCCTCGCCCTTTGCCTGAATCCGGAGGTCGATGGTGGTGGTGATGGTGAGGCCGCCGAGCTGGATGTTTTCTTTTTCCAGAATGATCTCCAGATCGCGGCGGACGGCATCCATGGCATAGGATTCGTGGGCCTGGCGGCGGAGGACGGGGCGGACGTCGATCGGTTCCTGCTTGGCCTCGGCGGCTTCGCTTTCGGTGAGGGCCTTGGCGGCGACCATGCGGTCGAGCGTGGTGTCGCGCTCGCGCATGGCGGCTTCCATCGAGCGGAACGGGTTGTAGGCATCCGGGCCGCGGACGATGCCGGCGAGCAGGGCGGATTCGGAGAGCGTGAGTTCGGAGGGGTGTTTCTCGAAGTAGATGCGCGCGGCCTCGCCGACGCCCTTGATCTGGCGGCCCCAGTTGATCTGGTTGATGTAGGCTTCGAGGATCCGGTCTTTTTCCATGGCGGACTCGATGCGGAAGGCGATGGCGATTTCGAGGAGCTTGCGGTCGAGCTGGCGCGGCCAGTCGCCGCGTTTTTCGCCGCGCTTCAGCCCGAAGACATCGGAGGCGAGCTGCTGGGTGATGGTGGATGCCCCTTCGCGCTTGCCCTGGAGGTTCTTCAAAGTGGCGCGGACGATGCCGATGGGGTCCACCGCGCCGTGGCGGTAGAAACGCTCGTCCTCGCGGGAGAGGATGGCCTTGCGGAAATTTTCGGAAACCTGGCCGAGGGGGACGATCGAACGTTTTTCTCCGTGGATGCGGCCGATTTCCTCTCCCTGGCGGTCGAGGATGATCGAGCGCTCGGGCATGAGGTTGATCCTGCCGAGATCGTATCGCTGGGCGCGGGCTCCGTAGAGAAGGGTGAGAAAAACGGCGGCGTAGAGACCGAGAACCGCGGGGTAGCCCGCCGCCCGGATCAGAAATCGCAGCGGCTGGCGGAAACCGCGGGTGAGCCGCGCGAAAAGATGGAACGGCCAGAAAAACAGAAGCGAGAACGGCCCGGGCGAGCGGGCGGGGACCGCCTTGGCATCTCGGCGGCGGTTGGAATCGGGCGGGTTGCGTTTTGCCATCTGCGTGGAAAGGTTAGCCCAGCCCGGGGCGGTGATCCACCCCGGATTGCTGTTGCAAACGAATGGACGGATTTGTGACGCTCAAAAATCATCAGAATATGAAGACTTCGTGGATTTTTGGTTTTTTCGCCGCGCTGGCCCTTTCCTCCCTGCAGGCTCGCGAGCCCGTGCGGACGTTGCAGGATCTCATGGATCTGGAGGAAAAGGTGTCGTCCGTTTCCCGGAATGTCCTGCCGATGACGGTGGCATTGCTCTCCGGGGATACCGAGTCCTCCGGTTCGGGAGTGATCACTTCCGCCGATGGATTGGTGCTTACGGCGGCCCATGTGATCCAGGGCTCCGAAGAGGTGGTGGTGGTTTTTCCCGACGGGAAGGAAGTGCAGGGAAAAGTGCTGGGGGCGAACTACTCGAAGGACATCGCGATGGTGCGGATCACCGAACCGGGCCCCTGGCCGTACGTGGAGCTGGGGGAGTCCAGGCCGCTGAAGGCGGGGGACTGGGTGGTGGCGCTGGGGCATTCGGCGGGCTTCGATCCGGGCCGCACTCCGCCGGTGCGGTTCGGCCGTGTGGTTTCCGAGGGGCCGGGGAATTTTTTCACCACGGACTGCACGTTGATCGGCGGGGACTCCGGGGGGCCGTTGTTCGATTTGAATGGCAGGCTGGTGGGAATCCACTCCTCGATCGGGTTTTCGTTGAAAAACAACAACCATGCGGGGATCGACGGGTTTGTGGTGGATTGGGACCGGATGCTCGCGGGCGAGGCATGGGGCCGCCTTTCGATGAACCCCTTCGCGCCTTCTGAAATGCCGGTGCTTGGAATTGGAATGGGGATGGGCCGCGGGGTTCGCGGGGTTCCGGTGGAGAGCGTGGCTCCCGGCTCGCCCGCCGCCGCAGCCGGTGTCCGGATCGGCGACGTGATCGAGTCGCTCAACGGCAGCCGCATCCGCCACGGCCAGGAGCTGCTCCAGATTCTCGCCAAGCGCCAGGCGGGCGACACGGTAACGCTCGGCATTTTGAGAGACCAACGGCAATTGGAAATGGAAGTGCGGCTGGCGCGCCTTTCCGATATTTACGACGAACGTTGATTCTCCGGTTCCCTGTCATTTTTCCCATCCCTGGTTTTTCCATGAAAACGATCCTCTTTTCCCTTCCGCTGGTTTTCCTCGCGACAACCCCCCTGCCCGCGCAGAACGACATCCCGTTGCTCCGCCCCGAGGAAAGGCGGGCGGTGGAAGAACAGGCAACCGAATTCAACAGGGCTCTTCTTCCCGTTCTGGCACATGCGGCGAAGTCCACCGTCCGGATCCGGGAAGGAACGAGACGGGTGGCGTACGGGACGGTGATCGGCGACGGCCGGCAAGTCCTCACCAAATGGAGCGAGGTTGCGCGCGCCCATCAAAACCTCTTCATCGAGGCGGCTGGCGGGGATGTCAGAAGCGGCCGGGTCGCCGCCGTTTACCGGAGCGAGGACCTTGCGGTCGTGACCATTTCCGAGGGAGATCCGCTGGTTCCCGTCGAATGGTCGTTCGAGGCCCCGGCACTCGGAAAATTCCTCGCGGCACCGCAGCCGGACGGGCGGCCCGCGGCTTTCGGCGTGGTCAGCGTGTTGGAAAGGAGCCTCCGCAGTTCGGACCAGGCGCATCTCGGCATCCAGGCGGCCCGCGGCTATCAGGGGCCGGGGGTCAAAATCGAGGACGTGAGGCCGGACACCGGCGCCGCTGCGGCTGGAATCCGGGCGGGGGAAGTGATCCGGGAGGTGAACAGGCGCCCCATATCAGGATTGCTGGAGCTGCAGAACGCCCTCCGGACGACTTCTCCGGGGGAAGTCATCGAAATCCTGGCCGAAACGGAAGACGGGGAAACGATTTACCAGGTCACCCTCGGCGACAGCTCGGAGCTTGCCATCCCACATTTCTCCAACCCGAGACTGCGCCAGATGGAGCGCATGGGAGGAGCGGTCAGCAATGTAAGCAGTTCGTTCTCACGGGTTGTCCAGACCGACATGCGGCCGAAACCGGATCAGATCGGCGGCCCGGTGGTCGACCTGCAAGGACGGGTGGTGGGCGTCACCATGGCCCGGGCGGACCGGACGCGCTCTTTCATGATGTCGGCGCAAGCGATCATGGATCTTCTCGAACAAGATGCCATCGACCCCGCGCTGGCTCTGGAAGAAGCCGAGGCGGAAACCGCTTCGCGGACGAGATTCGCCCGCCGGGAAGTCCGGGGCCGTCCCCGGACCGTTCCTCCTGCTCCTTCCCGCCAGAGGCCGGGTGGCGAGGACCGCACCCGCCGCCATCTGAGCGACATGCAGCGGCTCATGGATCGCATCCATGGCGAAATCGAGGCGCTGGAAGCCGGACGCTGACTGGTGCCGCCGGGGGGACTCGAACCCCCACGCCG
>CAZVSA010000034.1:0-6694 GCA_964629955.1 uncultured Luteolibacter sp. | reverse complement strand
GGCGTGGGGGTTCGAGTCCCCCACGCCGGTTGCCCGGCAACGGATTTTAAGTCCGTGGCGTCTACCATTCCGCCACGGCGGCCATGAGCGCGCTCTGCGGCTCGGGTCGGGGGGATCTCTGGCAGGAGAGCCGGGGCTTGTCGATCCCGATGTGCCGGGCGGGGGCGCATGCACACTGTGGTGGCGATCATTGGTCGCCATCTCTTCGCGCTCCGGGGGCTGGTATGGCCAAGCCGTCCCGCACCCGGAAACCTCCCCGCCATGTCAGCCAAGTTTCCGGCGAGGGCGCCGGAAACAACACGCGAGGGCGCGTGTGCTCCCCATCTCAAACGGCTCACCACCTGCGGCGGTGTGCCGCGCGGGCGTCCGCGTGGCGGTGGTGGTAATAATCCCGCCTGGTTTGATGGATCAGATCGCGGGCGTCCGGCCCTGTCAGTTCCGCGTTTCCCGCGCTTTGCCGCAGGGGGCGGCTGGAAGATTGCGCGTTGATCCCGGGGGAGGACGAAGCGCACGAGGCAAATGCGATGGCCAGAAGGAAGACCGGCAGGGAAATGCCGCTGCGGCAAAGGGTGTTCATGTGCGGTCAGACGTTGGGAAGATGGCGGCTATTCGACGGCGTTCCGCATGCCGGAACCGGAAAGGATTTTTCATTCCTATTCCAAATCTTTCTCGCAGGTCGTGAGCATTTCGCCCGGTGTCGTGCCGAAAACCCACGCCAGCTTGGCCAGCGTTTCCACCGTCGGACGCTTCTTTCCGTGTTCCAAATCCGAGACAAAAGAGACAGCGAGAGCCGCCCGTGTGGCCGTTTCATTCTTGGAAAGGCCAGCCTCGATTCTTCTTTTAACTATTTCTTTTCTAAGTAGTTGCGACAATTTCTCGGCGCGTTCATTGATTTTCACCCTCCAAAATTATCCCAATCGGGGCTTGACCTTGTTTTCGCTATAGCGAAAACAAGAGGCGTCATGGATACCCCAATTCCTGCCTCCGCCCGACTGGGAGAAACGCCCACCCAATGCGCCAGGCGCTATGGGTATTCATGAGAAACGCCGGCGGAAACCCTTCCCCACAAAATATGAAAATAAAAAATATATTTAAATTCATGAAAAATAGCAGTGTCGTCATTTTATCCGCCTTCATGCTTCTTTCCTGCAATGAAAGCGGACCTAACAAAAACTTCCTGTTAAAGGAAAATCAAAGGCAGAGTGATGAAATATTACACCTAAAGGAGCAGTTGAGAACCGTCCCTCACGAAGCGGCGAAGCGGGCGGAAGAAAAAGCGGAAAACAGGTTCAATCTGGAAAAAATCTCCACGCAGCGGAAAATGGAGGGTTATTTGACCAAGATTTCCATGTTGGAGAAAACGGTGGATTCCTTAAATAACAAACTCGCCCAAAGGGAAAACGAAAGATTGACCGAGCAAATGTTAACCCTAAACAACAATGCCGCGTTGGAACAGGAAAAAAGACTTTCGGAGGAACGACTGGCAGAAGAACAGAAAAAACAGGAGAGCGAACATAATACCAGATTGGCCATTGACGCAAGACATCAGCAGATACGACAGCTGAACGACCAGTTATCGGGCTTGAATGTTTCTTTGCAGGAGGAGCGCGGCAGAAAGGGAATGCGGAATACCGCGAGAATCGAACAGCAAATACGGGCTATCCAAACGCAAATCGGAAAGCTGGAAACAGAGGCAAGACAGCTTGAAATGCGCCTAAATAATAATCGGAGGTAATACAGGGCGGTTTTTCCGTTGTGGACTTTTTTGTCCAGTCATTTCAAACATTCGGATTCACGGACTTTTCCGCGTGAAAGAGCGGGATGAATTGGAGTCCACCGCCACCAATACCTAAACTTCCGGGAGCGTCCGCTCACTTTTCCGCCGCCCAGACCATTCCATCCGCGAGAAGCTTCAGGAAAACGGGATCGCTGAACGTGTCGTTCGTGTGGCCGTAGGTGGTGCCGAACACGCGGGTACCATCGAAATCGTTCACCCAGATCACCGGTTGTTCCTTGCCGGTTTTCTCGCTGGGAGAGGTCGCGAGCACCGTGGTCTTCGGGCCGGTTTTTTCAATGATGTAAAGCTCGTCCATCGGCGTCGTCCAATCGGCGGGGAAATCCTTCATCACCGGATGGTCCTTCGCCACCACCTTCACCGGATATTTGCTCTGGTGCTCGTGATGCCTGCTGGTGACTCCGAGGAAATCCCTCCAGTCGTCGATTTTTGCGGACCGGTAGGTGTGCATGGCACAATGCACCACCACCGCGGGGGTTCCGGCGCGATGTGCGTCCGTGATTTTCCGGATGTAATCCTCGTCCTTCGTATCGGCGAAGCATTCGTTGTGGATCACCACGTCGTAGGGTTTCGCCCATTCGGGATCGTCGTAGAGGGGGATTTGAGCGTCGGTGCCCTTGCCGCCTTCGTTCACCACGGTGAATTCCGCTCCGGTGTGTTGGCCGATTCCTTCGATCATTGCCGCCGATTGGAATTCGTAATCGTGGCAGCATCCTCCGGTCACGATCAGGACTTTCAGCGCGGCTTCCTCCGCTTCGGGAGTTGCCAGGGTGAGACCAGCGGAGGCCGCCAGACAGGAAATGCCTGCCAGAATTTCATGGATTTTTCGTGTCATCATCGGGGAGTTTACGGGCCGGGCCGGGGGATTCGAGACAAAGTTCGAGGGGATTCCCGCCCCCCGCCGGTCCGGGACGTGCTCAAGCCTCGACTTGTGCCACGGCCATCGCGGCGATGCCTTCCCCGCGGCCGATGAAACCCATCATCTCGTTGGTGGTGGCCTTGATCCCGACCTTTGCCGGATCGATTCCCAGCGCACCGCCGATTTTTTCCCGCATCGCCTCGCGGTGAGGCAGCACCTTGGGAGCCTCCGCGATCAGCGTGGAATCGACATTGACGATCTTCAACCCCGCTTCTCCGGCGAGAGCGCGGCATTTTTCGAGAATTTTCAGCGAGGAGATGTCCTTGCAAGATGGATCTCCCGGCGGGAAAAAATGCCCGATGTCCGGCTGACCCATCGCACCCAGCACCGCATCCGCGATGGCGTGGCACAGCACATCCGCGTCGGAATGCCCTTCCAGGCCCCGGTCATGGGGAATCGTCACCCCGCCGAGAACCAGAGGACGGTTTTCGGCGAACCTGTGAACATCGTAGCCAATTCCGGTCATGGTCGTCAGAGAATTTCCTGGATTGGAATGCGCCCGTTGGTGGCGACGATCGCCCAGCAGTCCGGCTTGTCCTGCGACGGGCTCAGCTCCACCGATCCGCCCGCCGTTTCCACAAGGAGCTTTCCCGCCGCGATGTCCCACAGGGAAATGCGCGACTCCACATAGGCATCCAGCCGGCCGGACGCGATGTAGGCCATTCCCAATGCGGCAGAGCCCATCATCCGCATCTTGCGGACGCGGACCGACGCCTTGCGGAAACGCTCCAATCCGGTGCGCAGGGCCTCCTCGTCCTTTCCGCAGCCGACGAAAATCACCGACTCCTCCAATTTCTCCCGCTTGCTGGCGGAGACCGGCTTGCCATTCAGCAGGGCGGGGCCGCCTTTTTCCACGGTCCACGTCTCGCCCACCATGGGATCGTGGATCACGCCCGCCACGATCTCGCCATCCACCCGCAGCGCGATGGAGACGCAGAAGTGGGGAATGTTGTAAAAAAAGTTCACCGTGCCGTCGATCGGATCGACGATCCACTGGCGCGGCGATTCCTGGTTTCCCGCGATGCCCTCCTCGCCGTAGAGCGCGTCGTCCCTGCGTTCGCCCAGCAGAATGCCCGTGATGAGTTCCTGGGATTCCTTGTCGAGGGCCAGCTTGATGTCGTGGTGGGATGCCTCATCCACGGTGGCATCGCCGCCGAAGTGAGAGCGCAACAGTTTGCCCGCTTCCAGAGCGGCGTGGGTGGCGAGTTCGAGATCAGTCATGGAGATGGGGGATCATTGGGATTTCGCCCGGTGGAGATCGAGAATGGATTCCACAAGTTCGTGGGCGAGTTCCGTTTTGGAGGAAACGGGCAGGCGGTCGGTGTGGCCCGGATACACGAGCAGGACTTCATTTTCGTCGGCATCGAAGCCCACGTCACGGCGGGAAACGTCATTGGCGACGACTAGATCGCACCCTTTCGACAGAAGCTTCGCACGGGCGTTTTCCTCCAGATCCTCCGTCTCCGCCGCAAACCCCACCAAAGTGCCCGCAAACCCGAACACATCCCTTGCGGAGCCGAGAACATCCCGCGTCTTCCTCAGTTCCAGATGGATCACCTCGTCCTGTTTCTTGATCTTCCGCGTTTCCACAGTCACCGGAGTGTAATCCGCAACCGCCGCGACGAAGACCGCGATGTCCATTTTCCCCGCATGGGAGGAAACCACCCTCCACATTTCATCGGCGGTCCCGATCCGGATGAAATCCACGCCCGCGGGCACATCAAGCTCCGTGGGACCGGAAACCAGAAGCACCTTGTGCCCGGCGTGCACGAAAGCATCCGCAATCGCATACCCCATCTTCCCGGACGAACGGTTCGTCAGATAACGGACCGGATCCAGAGGTTCCCGGGTAGGCCCGGCGGTAACGAGAATCTTCACGGAATCGCGGACGGCGGATCTCTCAGTTGGCGGGAGCGGGCTTCGATGGAGTTCCCGCTTTCATCGCCTTCAATTCCTTGGCGGCGGCATCCTTCCGGGCCGCATCGAAACCCGTCGAAATCTGATCCGCCAATGCCTTTCCGCCCTCCTCGCCGCGCTCGGTGGCCAGCATCGCCAGCGCCCACGCTTTCTCCAGCTCCGTGCTTCCGGCAGCCAGAATCCGCGCAAGGCCCAAAGTCGCCGCGGCATGCCCTTGGTTGGCCGCCAGGGAGTAAAGCTGCCCCGCGTTCTCAAAACTCCGGGCAACTCCCCCCGCGCCCTGCTCATAGAGGGTCGCCAGATTGTTCTGGGCGGGCGCGTAACCGGCCTGCGACGCTCTCACCAGCCAGGCCACCCCCGCAACGGCATCCGCCGCCGCAAGCCTCCCGGACAGATAAAGCAAACCCAGCTCGTTCTGCGCCTCCACCAATCCGCCATTCCCCGCAACCAGCAGGTGGCCGTAGCCACGGGCCGGATCCGGCTGATCGTCCGAAAAATATCGCACCGCCAGTTGGAAATGCGCGACCGCGCTGCCCGATTCCGCGGCCGTTTCCACGATCGCCCAACCACGGTCGGCATCCTTCTCCGTCCCCTTCCCCTCGATGTAAAAATTCGCCGCCCGCAACATGGAATCGATCTGCCCCACATCCTTGCCACGCTCATAATAGGAAAGAGCCGCCTTGAGATCCTCCTTCACATTCTCCTCGTAATCCCCCAGCGCCAGAAACGCCGAATGCTCCTTCTTCTGAAGGGCCTTCTCCAGCCACTCCCTGCCTTTCTTCTCATTCCGCAGCTCCTTCACCCCTCCCAGCAAACGGGAACCGTAGGCCGCCATCGCGCCCGCGTCCCCCAGCTCCGCCGCCTTCTCATACGCCGCGTAGGCCTTCGCGTTGTCCGAAACCTCCGTTTCCCCGAACTGCCCTTCATATAACCTCGCCATCAGAAGCAGCGACGGCACATCCCCCGCCTCCCCCGCACGGGTCCACCATGTGATCGCCTGCTTCGGATTCGCCTCCCCGCTCAACCTCCCCCGCAGATACGCCTCGCCCAGAATCCTCCCGGCCACCGCCGGATCGTCTTTCGCCGCGGCCTCCAACGCCCGGCCCGCCTCGCCGCGCTCCTTCTCGTCCTCCGATGCCAGCAGCAGGAAAGACAGCCGGTAAACCCCGTCCTTGTGCTTGCCCGCGGCCGCCTTGCGGTAAAATTCCAGCGCCTTCTCGCGCGACGCCTCCACCCCCTGCCCCGTCTCGTGGGCGAACCCCATCAGATACAGCGCGTCCGCATCGCCCTTCTCCGCCAATGGCCCGGCCAGCTCGACCGCATGGAGGTGGCGCCCCGCCTCAAATGCCTCGATCGCCTCCTTCGCCGGGCCGGTGGCTTTCGCCGGACCAGCAACTTTCCCCGCATTTTCCTGCGGAGAACCGGCGGGCAAAGAAACCGCCCCCTGCGCGGCAAACGGCGAAGCCAACAGAAAAATCCCGAAAAAGTGCGGACGCATGAGAGAAACTAGGCGTCCCCCTCCGGCAAACGCAAGCAGCTTGATGCCGGACTCCATCAGCACAGGATGCGCCGATCCCGCCGCACCGGAGATGCCGGACAGGAGACGGATCATTGGCCTCGATCGATCCTTTGAAACATTTGATCCCGAAGCTGTTCGTCTTGGATGGATTCCGCGAATTCCCGCGCCTTTTCCCGGTCCGATCGGAGGAGTTGATGGCTCAACGTGAATGCGAGCGGATCGTAATTCGGGATTTCGGGGTTGTCGGACAGCCATTGGGAAGCCCTTTGGGTGTCAATGTGCGTCCAGGTGGTGAATGCGCCGTGGATCGCCTGGGGGTCATCGATCCGGATTGCAAGTTCGAGGGCATTTTCGGGATTCGCCCTCGCGTGGTTTTGGATCACGCGGGAAGCCAGTTGGTTTTCCCTGGCCCATGGTTCATCGAGATGGGCTTCGAGGAATTCCAGGGCGTCTTCCGGCAGGTGGGTCATTTTCTTGTTGATAATGAACTCGGCGAGACCCGCGAGATCCTTTGCGGGAGCGGTTTCCCGGATGGAGTCGAACC
>CAZVSA010000033.1:8398-20628 GCA_964629955.1 uncultured Luteolibacter sp. | reverse complement strand
CGCGGGATCCGCCGCGGGGAGCGACGACCATTCCAGCACGCGGCGCGCGGGTTGCGCGCGGTTTCCGTCCACGCGGACGTCCTGCGCCGGTGCCGTCGCGGCGCACATCAAGGCAAGGATGCACGGGATCCGTCCCGTGCGCAGGGCCGCGTGCGCGAGCGCGCGCATCCGGACGACACGCCGCCGCATCACCACAAGTCCCAGAAGCGGTAGCGGTACCGGAGCCCGACGCGCTGGCGCACGCGGCGTTCCTCCTCCAGGTCGCGGCCCTGCGGGCGCGTCTCCACCGCCGCCTCGACGGTGACGCGCCCGCGCACGCGCGCCTGCCACGTGCTGTCGCTCCACACCTTTTCGAGGGGCGGGCGGTACTCCGCGGCGAGGCGGTACTCCATCGGGTTCGCGAGCTTGGTTTCCGGATGGTAGCCCGCCCGTCCCTTGAAGCCGAGGCGGCGCACCGAGCGGCTTTCGACCTCCAGCGCGATGCTCTCCAGCCCCGTGCTGTCGCTGCCCAGCAGGGCGCTGAGGCCGGCTTCCTTGAAACGGTCCTGGTAGTTCCACTGCCAGGAATACTCGAATTTCGCGACATCGGGGGGTTCGTAGTTGGCGGTGTCGAGGTAGTCCGCGCCGGCGGCGAGGCAGGCTTCCATGATGGAGAGGTCCTGGTAGGGCAGGGCCACGTTGATCACGAGGGACGCGCCGGTTTGGCGGATGAGAGCGGCGGTTTGAGCCGGATCGTCGGCGTCCACCCAGGCGGTGGCGATGGTGCGGCCGGTGCGTTCTTTCACGGAGGCGGCGATGGCGTCGCACTTCGCGAGGGTGCGCGAGGCGAGGGTGATTTCTCCGAAAACCTCGGGGACCATGGCGCATTTGTGGGCGACGACGCTGCCGACTCCGCCGGCTCCGATGAGAAGGACCTTGTTCATGAGTTGTCTGCCTCTAGGTGGGAGAATCGCCGCTCCGTGGCAAGAATTTCCCGAATCTCCGCGGCCCGCGTGTGAAATTTGCCAACAACTTTTCGGTCGCGCGGCGTTTCATCCCTGATAAGTCTCGTCCCAGCAACCACCCGCAGTTCCCATGAAAGTTCAAGCTCCTTCCCGTTTCCGCCGTTCCGGTTTCACTCTCCTTGAGATGGTCATCGTGCTCGGGATCATCGCGATGATCACCGGCGGCGCCATCTACTCGATGCAGAAAATCGGAAACTCCGCCAAACTCAGCCAGGTGGACACGGATTTCAAAAGCTTCCAGAGTTCGCTCTCGATGTACAAGCTCAACGCCGGCCACTATCCGACCTCCCAGCAGGGTCTCAAGGCTTTGCAGGATCGTCCGTCCGGCGCTCCGCAGCCCCGCCGCTGGGTGCAGGTGATGAGCAAGATTCCGAACGACCCATGGGGAGCCCCCTACCGTTACCAGTTCCCGGGCAAGAAAGATCCTTCGGAATACGAAATCATCAGCAACGGCCCGGACGGCCGGGAAGGCACGGACGATGACCTCAGCAGCCAGGACGATTAAGAACCGGAGCGGTTTCACGCTGCTGGAGATCGTCGTGGTGCTTGCCATCGCGGCGGTGGTGATGGGCGGAGCCGTCGGGTTCATGGTGTATTCCTCGGACGAGCGCGCGCTGCGCGACAATTCCGGCGAGATCGAGCTGCTGGCCAAACGCGCGAGGATCATTTCCATCCAGCAACAAACTCCCTACGCGCTGGAATTCCGCCCCGGGATCGTCCGTCTCCTGCCGTTGGCGGAGGCCGGCAACATCGAAAGAACCACCGCCCTCGGCCGCAGCATCGGCGGGGGGCGGGTCGAGATGGAGCAATCGGGACCGGGACCGGTGCGCGACGAAATTTCCCTGGATCCCGGCATGGATCTTTTCATCCGCCGCTGGAACTCCGAATCGTGGCTGCCGATGAGCGAGAACCTCGTCCACGTCTGGCGGTTCGATCCCGATGGGATTTGCGAGCCGGTTTCCATCCGCCTCACCATCAAGTCCAGTTGGAACGAAGATTATTACCATCCGCTCACCGCGAGCATCCGCGACAGCCAGATGGAAGCCCGTTGATCCGATGAAACGATCCCCCGCACCCACCCGCCGCCGCGGCTTCCTGCTTTTGGAAGTCGTGCTGGCGCTTGCCGTGTTCGGGATCGCGGCGACCGGTTTCGCCGTCGCGCTGAAGCGCATGGCGGACGTCGCCCAGCTCGCGCAGAGCGAACTGCGGATCACGCGGATTCTCGACAGCGCGCTGGAGGCGGAGCTTTCCCTGCCGGTTCTGGAGGAAGGCGTCCGGGATCAGGATCTGGAGGGAACGGAATTCAAACTCATCACCAACATCGAGGTTCTCGACAATTTGGAGAACAAGGACGGGCAGCTTTTGCAGGAAATGTACCGCATCACCATCACCGCGAGCTGGTTCGAGAACAACGCCTGGCAGGAGCGGTCGGTGGAAACCTGGCGCTACGGCCGCATGTACCAGCCATGATCGTTTCCCCGTCCAGATCCCGCCGTTCGGGTTTCACGCTGCTCGAGCTCGTGCTCGCCGTGGCGATCATGACGGTTTTGGTCGGCATGGTGTTCGGCACCGCCCGCTCGTCCCTCGCGCTGGGCAATACGGTGGTGAAAACGCAGAACGAGGAAATGTTGCGGCAGGCGTTTTTCGAGCTGCTCAAGCAGCGCTTCGCCAGCCTGCCGGGGAACACCCGCTTCGACCTCAAGGTGGACGACGGCGGCAGCCATTACCTGAGCGATCTCACCCTGCAGAACGTTCCCCTCAGTTTCGCCTGGGGCGGGCAGGAACGCGTCGCGAAAGCCGTGCAGCTCTCCACGGTGAAACGCCGCAGCGGTTTCCTCGACATCGTCCTGCGCTACTACGAGCACGAAATTCTGGAGGGGTCCGAGGCGCTTCCCGGAGGGGTCGGCGTTCTCGACAACGCGCCGTTCGCGGAAGTCGTGCTGCTGGAGGACGTGGATTTTTTTGAATGGCGCGTGCTGGACGGCCGTTCCATGGAGTGGCAGTACGATTGGGATCTCCAGGGCCGCCTGCCGCTGCAACTGGAACTCAAAATGAAAATGGGTGCCCATGGCGAGGACATCACCCACATTTTCTGGATTCCGCCCCGGCAGAACCCGGAAATTCTGATGCGTCAGATGCTCCAGCAGCAGGGCCAGAACGGCGGCATCGTCATCGGGGAACCCGGCATCGAACTTCCCACTCCCGACAGCCAGCCCAACGAATGAATCCAGGAAATCCAAAGCCCGGCCGTTCCCGCGGCGCCGCCCTCATGGCGGTGCTCTGGCTGATCGCGATCCTTGCCATGGCCACCATTTCCACCCTGCGGATCGTTTCCTTCGATGTGGAGTTGGCCTCCGCCAAGGTCCACGGCTCGCGCGCCATCCAGATCGCGGAGATGGGCATCGCCGTTGCCTGCAATCCGGTGGTGGAACGCGGGGATCCCATCCTCACCCAGCTCGACGAAGCCGCCGGCGAGGGCTTTGAAGTGCAACTCACCCCCGAAGGCGGCCGCTTCAACATCAACATCATTCTCCTGAGCGGCGACAAGGCCCTGCTGCGGAGTTTGTTCATCGACTGGGGCCTCGATCTGGATACCGCCCAGGCCATCGCCGACGCCCTCCACGATTGGGTGGATTCCGACGATGAAGTCTCCCTGAACGGCGCGGAAAAAAATTATTACGAATCCATCGGCAGGATCAACCAGCCCTTCAACCGCCCGTTTTACGACATCAACGAAGCCCGTCTCGTTCGCGGCATGGATCTGGTGGAAGCCGTCCGGCCCGACTGGCGCGAATGGTTCACCGTCTGGAGCGGCGGCGGGCTCGATGTGAACGAAGCGCCCGCCGGGCTGATCGCCGTCGCCGCGGAGGTTTCCGTGGAGCGGGCCAAGATCATCCCGGAAACCGTGCGCGGGCCGGACGGCATCCTCGGCACGGAGGACGATGTTCCGTTCCAGAACGCGCAAGCCGCTCTTGCCCTTCTCGGCGTGGATCTGAACACTCGCCCCGATCTCGCCCAACGCTTCACCGCAGGGGACTCCACCATCCGGATCGAAAGCATCGGATACTCCGCCGGTGCCAAGCGCCGGGTCACGGTGATCCTGCGGAACCGCACCGGCCGCCCCGCCCTTCTCCAACGCACCGAAGAAATCATCCCGTGAGCAAAGCCACCGAAAACATCATCCTCTCTCCCGGCGGGAACGGCTGGGAAATCTGGACCTGCCAGGACGGCGGCGCACCCACCCTGCACAGCGCCACCACCGCGGATCGCGCCGCCGAGGTGGCCGATCTGCCTGCGGGCGACATCCTGCTCCTGTTCCCCGTGCGGGCCGTCACCGCCCTGCCGATGCGCGTGGCCAGCGACGACGACGCTCTTTTTCCCGACCTCGCCTCGTTGCATGCCGAGAGGCTAGGCCTCCGGCCAGATCCCATGGCCGGGCAGTTGACCGATGTTTTCCTGATCGCCCGCGAGGCCGAAAACAGCGCGCTCGTCTCCGTTCTCCTCCGTGCTCCCGGTGAGGGGGACATGCCCGTGCGCGGGCCGAAAAACTTCGACATTTCCCCCCGAGCCTACCCCGTGACCGGCGATGCCGTGGCCATCTGGAAGGAATTCGGCCGCTGGGTCTTCGCCATTTTCCATCAGGGGAATTTCGCCTACTGCCAGGCCACCTCCTCCTCGGCGGGCAGTCCGGATGAATCGACCGTTCGCGAAATCCGGCTGGCCCTCATGCAGCTCTCGATGCAGGGCCTTGAGATCACGCCCTCCCGCGTCCTGCTCTGGACCGGCCCGGCAGGTGCGGATGCGGCGGCTCTCCAGGCGGGTCTCGGCGTTCCGGTGGAGGTTTCCCCCCGCCCCGCGCCCGCCGCGCCCGTTCCGGTCAGCAAGCTTCTGCCCGCGGATGTCCGCGCCGCCCGCCGCATCGCCCAACAGCGCCGCAACATCACCATGGGGGTCGCCGCCGTCGCCGCCATCTACCTCGGCGTCATCGGTTGGTTCGGGTATGGATTGTGGAAAGACTCCTCCGAAACCAAGCGCCTCCTCGCCCTCGCCGAGGCCGCCGCGCCGGAAGGGCGGGCCTACGTCACGCACGTCGGCAAATGGGATGAACTCGCCGAAGCCATCGACATCCGCAACTCCCCGGTGGACATCCTCAACCGCGTCGCGCGCTCCATCCCTCCGAACACCGGCCTGCGCCTCCGCACCGCGGAAATCAGCGCCCAGGAAATCAAGCTCATCGGCGAGGCCCAGCAATCCCAGCCGGTCAACCAGTTCAGCCTCGCCCTCAACCGCAACAACGACCTCGCCAGCTTCCAGTGGCAGACCCCCGAGCCCAACCAATCCACCCGCGGCTGGGAATTCGTTTTCAGCGGAGCCCCTCCCACCCGATAGGCGTTTCACCGACAAAAACCCCTTCCCACGGCATTATACCGGAACCTCTCCCACTCATTCATCATGTCACCGCGCGAAAAAAAGCTCCTGATCTTCTTTGGCATTGCGGGCTTCATCGTGCTCAATTTCATCGGCTTCAATTACTTCGTCGCCACGAAGCAATCGGTGGAATCCAAGCGCGCCGAGGCGCGTCTCGCCCTGGAAACCGCCGAAATGTACCGCAGCGGCAGCGCCCAGGTGATCGACCAGATGGAATGGCTCGCGAAGCACGAGCCCGAACCCGCCGCCTACCAGGATGTTCAAACCGAACTCCAGCAACTCGTGGAACGCGAGGCCCGGGCCGCGGGGCTTACCATCCGTTCCCAGAGACTGCTCCCCATCGACACCAGTGGCGGCTACTACCACCGCGCCAAGATCCAGATCAACGTCACCGGCACGGAAGAGGCCCTCTACCACCGCTGGCTTCACCGCCTCAATGTTCCCACCGCTTTGCGCGCCGCCACGTATTTGCGCCTTTCCCCCAACACCGACGACACCAAAATCGACTGCCTTGCCACCATCGAGCAATGGTTCATCCAGTCCGACACCTGACCCCGCTCCATCGCCATGAATTCCCTGCCACACCTGTTCCTTCTTTCCATCGCTCTCGGCGCGTGGGCCTCCGCGGAAGTTCCGGGAGTTCTTCCGCCCGGCCAATACAGGGGCCTGTGGGAAAATTCCCCCTTCACTTCCAAGCCGCCCCCGCCAGCTCCCGTGGATGTCGCCAATCCCCTTGATGACTACGCCCTCGGCGGCATCTCCCCCATCACCGGCGGATACCGCGTCACCCTGCTCAACAAGAAAAATCCCGACGAGCGGATCACCGTAACCCCGCAGGGATCGTATCCTCCCGAGCACAACGTCAAAGTCATCTCCGTAACCCGCAAGGCCGGCAACCCGCTCGCCACCACCGTCATGCTGTCCATGGGCACCTTGACCGGCACCGTCACTTTCGAGGAAGCCCTTCTGGCGCTCAAAAGCCCGCCTCCTCCTCCCGTCAATCACCAGGGGCAACCGCCCGGCATGCCGCAGAACGGCCAGCAACCGCATCCCCAGGCCCTGCAAGGCGGCCAGGGACAGGCGCAACCCGGGCAACCCGGAGGGCGCCAGCCCCGCCCGCGCGTGGTGCCGCCGCCAAACCCGGGAGGAGCCGCTCCTTCCACCCAGAGCGGAAATCAGCGCGGCCAGGGCCCGCGCCGCACCGAACGCCGCCGCTGACCCTTTTTCTTCCGACCGACCTATCGCCGAAAAATCTTTCCCGTTTCCCGCAATCCCAATCCCGCCATTTCCGTGTCCTTCACCCGCTCTTTCTCCATTTTCCTGCTCACCTGCGCCTCCGCCTTCGCGCAACCGCCGCAACCCCAGCAGCAGGCGGCGCCCCCCACCCAACCGGGAGTGCCCGCCCCGCCCCAGCCGGGAGCCCCGGTGCTTCCGGGCCTTCCCGCCCCCGGCCAAGTCCCTCCAGCCGCGGCGGGAACCCCCAACCTCACCCCCTCGGGCGCCGCCGCCCAGGCGAACCTCCCGCTCGCCGAGAGAAAAATCGTGGAAGCCATCGCCGAGCCGAAACTCAGCGGGCATGACCTCGCCGGCCTCTACCGGCAATACACCGGCCGCCGGGTCATCGTATCTTCCGCCGCCGCCGCCGCGGAATTCGCCTTCGTCCAGGATGCCAGCGCGGAAGATCCTCTCACCTTCGCGGAAGCCGCCGAGCTGCTGCGCAAGGCGGCCACCATCGAGAACTTCATCTTCGTTCCATCCGGCGACGATCCGAATCTTGATTTCCTCACCCTCGGCACGGGTGGCGTCCGCCCCACTGGGATTGGTGTTCCCGTATTCAGCGACACGGACGTCCTGCCGGATGGAGACGCCGTCATCTCCTACGTGATGAAGCTCGATTACATCAAGCCGGACGAAGCCGTCCGCACCTTCACCCAGATCATCGGCCAGTTCGGCGCGTTCGGTTCCATCGCCGCCGTGCCGAACGCCGCCGCGGTCGTCATCACCGAAAACACCTCCCTCATCCGCAAGCTCCTCGACCTGAAAGAGGAAATCGACAAACCCTCCGGCCTTGTCGCGACCCGTTTCATCGCCGTCACCTACGCGGACGTCACCGAGCTGGCCACCCTGCTCAACGACCTGCTCAACACCCAGCAAAGCGCCCAGCGCTCCGCCGGAGTCCAGCGGGCGAACCAGGCCCCCACACCTCCTCCCGTTCCCGGCGGCGGGGCGGAAATCGCTCTCCCCGGCCAGCCCGGAGGAAGCTCCAGCGGCGAGGACACCCCCGTCCAGATCGTTCCCGATCCCCGCACCAACCGCATTTTCGCCATGGGCAGGCCGGTGGACCTGCTGTTCATCGAAGGTTTGATCCGTGAGTTCGATGTGGAGACGGACCAGAAAAACTTCCTCCGCCGCAAGCTGAGCTTCCTTCCGGTTTCCGAGTTTCTTCCCATCGCCGGGGATGCTCTCACCCGCGCGTTCACCGGCACCGGTGATGTCGTGGGAGGAGCCGGTGGCGGCCAGGGCCAGGGCGGCGGCCAGGGGGGACGCGGCCAGCAGTTCGGCGGCCAGGGCGGCGGCGGGCGTGGCCAGCAATTCGGCGGCCAGGGCCAGCGCACCCAGCAAACCGGCGGCGGGTTCGGCGCGGGTGGTGCCGGCGGCGCGTTCGGCGGAGGGGGCGGAGGCACCACCCGCGGCGATGCGCTCACCGCTCCACAACTCTCCTCGGCTCCCGAGTCCATTCTCGTCGGCCGCACCCTCCTCGTCGCGGACAACATCACCAACTCGATCATCGTCCAGGGCCCTCCATCCGGTCTGGAAATCATCGAGAAACTCCTCGACCAGGTGGACGTGAAAGCCGACCAGGTGATGATCTCCACGGTTTTCGGGGAACTGACCCTCGGAAGGACCGTTGAAACCGGCATCGACTGGATCGCCACGCTCAACGGCGATCGCGGCGTCGGTTCCTCCATTCTCGGCCCCAGCGCCGTCATCCCGGACCTCGCCACACTGAACGACCCGATCAATTTCCCCAATCAGGCCGGTCTCAGCATTTACGGGAAAATCGGCGGAGACCTCACGAGCTACGTCAACCTCCTCCAGCGCAACAGCGATTTCACGGTGCTTTCCCGCCCGAGCATCTTCACCTCCAACAACCAGCGCGGGATGATCTCCAGCGGCCAGCGCGTCGCCATTCCCACCAGCCAGAACCAGTTCGGCACCGGGGGTGTCAGCACCAACATCGAATACCGGGAAGTCGTTCTCAAACTGGAAGTCGTTCCGCTGATCAACTCCGCGGACGAAGTGACCCTCCAGATCGCCCTCGTCAGCGACAACATCGTGGATCGCGAAAACATCCAGGGAGTCGGCGCCGTCCCCATCATCGGCACCCGGGAAATCCTCACCACCGTCACCGTCCCCAACAACGAAACCGTCGTCCTGGGCGGCCTCATCACCTCCAACGACAGCGAAGCCGTCTCCGGCATCCCCATCCTCAGCAGCATTCCCGGCCTGGGCAGGCTTTTCTCCAACAAGCAGAACGTAAAAGACCGTTCCGAGCTGATGATCTTCATCCAGCCCTCCATCGTCAGCCACCAGAAAAACCTCGATGTGGTGCAGGCGCAGATGGATGCCCGGTATAAAATCTCCGGTGATATCCGCTCCTTCGGCGGCAACCTCGGGGTCCTCCCTCCGCCCGATGGAATCCAGCCGGTGAACGACGGAACCGGTGCCCGCCCGCAGGAAACCACGCCTCCCAAAGCCAAACCCGTTCCCGCCTCCAGGGATCCCCGCAGCTCCGCGTTCCGGCGCTTCCGGTGATTGGCAGTGAATGGGAAAAAAACCAAATATTTTTGAACAACCGCCCGACATCCATGTCCAAACAGTCTGAAGACCGTACGTAAGTTCGTGTTTTCATGTAAGGGTGAACAGCAGTTGTCAGCCTCATGCCTCCCGGGGTTCTTCAAACCCAACCCGGTGAAAGTGAAGTTGTTCAGCTTGGCCGTCGGAGTGGGTGCTCCGGCGGCCTCTTTTTTTGCCTGAAAACCACCTCGCGGCGGCAACGCCGGAGGCGGGTTTCAAGCGGTAGGGATGGACCGCCGGGCCGCCCCACTTTTTCCCGATTGGTATGGCATCCATCCCGGCCCTTCCACTTTCTCCGCCAAATACAGCCCCACCCGCTGCGGAGAGAGAGTCACGGCGCGCTCGCCCTACCTGCCGACGGCCGCCGCCTCTTCCGCCCAAGCCGGCCTCATTCCACGAAAGTGCCGGGAACAGGACTCGAACCTGCACACCTTTCGATACCAGATCCTAAATCTGGCGCGTCTACCAATTCCGCCATCCCGGCTTCCGCGGACGCAGGTTGACCGCGCCGCGCCGCCCGATCAAGGACGCAGTGCGAGCCGCCGGAGATCCTCCGGGGCGGGGGAAGCCGGTTCGCGCCATGAAAGCTCCAGAACCTGAAAGGAACGCCCGAGATGGGCGGGGTGGGTGAGGGTCTGGAATTGCCGCATCTCCGCCGGGTCCGGGTTTCCTTCCTGCCGCAACAGCCACTCGCGGGCATTGCCGGTGAGCCATGCGCCCTGCGATTGGAAGGCGGCCACGGTGCAGCCCAGCCCGATGCCGGCTTCCGCCACCGCGGTGAAATCCACATGGGCGGTGATGTCCGATTCCCCCGGTTTGTCCAGAGGATCGGTCCCGGCCCGGTGCCGGGAAAACGTGCGCAGGGTGCCGCCGGTCCGGTCCGGATGATAGTAGTCGGGCCGGGCGAATCCATAGTCGGGCCAGACGAGCAGCCCATGGGCGAGCATTTCCAGCAGGGGAGCGAGAAAGGACTTCAACCCCGTGCGGACCTCCGTGCGGTATCCTTCCGGAAAGGCGTTTCCCAGCGGTGCGACGGCATCCGCCAAAGGGCCGGGCTCGATGGGAACGGATTGCCATTGGAAAATCCCGTCTCCCGCCGGTGCCACCTGGCATTCCTGCCAGCGGCCGCCCTTCCATTCGATGACGTGGAAAGGCAGGGCATCCAGCAGCTCATTGCCGAAGGCGATGCCCGGCAGTTTTTCCTCCGCGGAATCCCTCGGGTTCATCAGGCGCGTTTTTTCTCCGAAACCGGCGAGGGCGGCCTGCTGGGCGTCGCGCAGCGCGGGGATGGGTTCGCGGATCGTGTAGCCGAGGCCGTCCCATGCGGTGGCATCCAGCTCCCGCAGCTCCCGCAGGATGTCCCCGGCCAGCGTGCCGTCGTGGGCTCCGCTTTCGATGATCCGCCAGCGGTCCGGGCGGCCGTTTTCCCGCCACCACCGGAGAAAACGCCGGGCGAGGATTTTTCCGAACACCGGGCCGACGCTCACGCTGGTGAAAAAATCGCCCCTCCTCCCCACCTGGTCCGTCCCGCGGGCGTAGTAGCCCCGCGCGGGGTGGTAGAGCGCTTCTTCCATGAAATCCGGGAACGGAACCGGCCCGCCCGGGCGAACGCGCTTCCCGGGAACGGGGGCGGACGTAGAGGTTGCGGGAGGTTCCGTCATCGGGTAATTCTCCGGTGACAGGGTTTCCCGCGAAGGCATCGATGATTCCGGAAGAGGCATGGCAAACAAACCAAAAACGAACCGAAACAAGATCCGCAAGCGCCGCTTCTACAAGCGCAAAGGCTTTTGGCTGACGGGTATGCTGCTCCTGCTGGTTTCAGCCGGCGGCGGCTGGCTGTTCGTCGAGGGCTACACCCGCGAGTACCGCGAACGGGCGGAAAGGGAATACGATCTGGAGCGGATCAATGATCTGGAGATTCCCAGCATCATTCTGGACCGCAACGGCAAGGAAATCGGGCGGGTTTTCGTCCAGAACCGCAGCGTCATCTCCATCGATGACGTGTCGCAGACCTTCATCGACGCCTTGCGGGCAGGGGAAGACCAGCGCTTCTGGACACACGACGGCGTGGACTACATCGGCATCGCCCGCGCCTTTTACCTGAACTGGAAGGCGGGCAGACAGACGCAGGGAGCCAGCACCATCACCCAGCAGCTCGCGCGCGGAGCTTTCAACCTGGAAGCCGAGAAAGAGCGGCTCGGCGAGACGGACATGGAGCGCAAGCTCGTCGAAGCCTTTCTCGCCCGGCGTATCGAGAAACGTTATGAAAAACGGCAGATTCTCGAATTCTATCTGAACCGGATCTATTTCGGCAGCGAGTACTACGGCATCCGCTCCGCCTCGCTCGGCTATTTCGGCAAGGAGCCGAAGGATCTGGATGCCTTGGAGAGCGCGGCCATCGTCGGTGCCATCAAGCGCCCCTCCGTTCTCTCGCCGCTCAGGAATCCGGACGGCAACAAAACCTCCCGCAACCTCGTGCTGGGACGCATGGTCGATCTGGAAATGCTGACGTACACCGATGCGGCGCGCCTCTCCAACACTCCGCTGAAACTCAACCCGCAGCCGCTGCGCCGCGGCACCTCCCATCTTTACGAACGGATCGGGGAGGCCGTGGCGAATGAACTCGGCGAGAACGCCCTTGCCGCCGGTGGATACACCATCCACACCACCATTCTCGCGGAGGCCCAGACCGCCGCGCAGGAATCGCTGCGCGAGAGCCTCGCGACGGCCGAGGCGAAACCCGGATACACGCGCCGGAAATACAACGACCACCGCCGGGAGCCCGACAAGCCCGCGGAGTTTCTCCAGGGCGCGGTGCTCATGGTGGATCACGAGACCGGGGAGGTGCTCGCGCATGTCGGCGGTCGTGACTACGCGCAGGAGCAGTTCGATTTCGTGGAATCCGACAAGCGCCCCCTGGGAACCGCGTTCCTGCCATTT
>CAZVSA010000033.1:0-8388 GCA_964629955.1 uncultured Luteolibacter sp. | reverse complement strand
CGCCGCGGGCTTGAGCGGGGAAATGACCCCCGCCTCGCTGGTGGTGGATCTGGAGATGGACAACCGGGGGGTGATGATCGGCGGCGAGGAAGGAATCGTCGGAGAATGGGGGTCGGAAGTTTTGTCGCCGGTTTACGAAGGGGAAATCACGCTGCGCAACGCGCTGGAGAAATCGAAGATCGCCGCCTCCGTGCGGGTCGGCAACCAGGCCGGGCTCCAGCGGGTGGTGGACACTGCGGTCGCGTTCGGCCTGCCGATCGGGGATGCGGAGCTTCTTCCTAGGCTCTCCGTCGGCTGGGAGGCGGTGTCCATGAGGCAGGCGGTCCGCGCCATGTCCGTCTTTGCGCGGGGAGGAAACGAGGGGCTGCAGAGGCTGGTTTATCTGGACAGGGTGGAGGCCCCTTCCGGCCGGGTGATCTACCGCCGCAGCCGCTCGCCGGAGACTCCCCGGCGGGTCGTGGATCCGGCGACGGCCTGGCAGGTCCACAGCATGATGGCCGGTTCGCTGAGCCATGGCAGCTCCGCGGGAGCCATCGATGGATTGGTGGAGGATCCGTTTTCCGGCGCGGGCAAGGGGGGAACCACCCACGACTTTTCCGATGCCTGGTTCCTGGGCTACAACAAGCGGGTGATCTGCGGGGTGTGGACCGGTTTCCTTCAGGGCTCGGACCCGATTTATCCCGGTGCGTTCAGCAGGGATCTCGCGATGCCGGTGTGGCAGGCGACGATGAACGCGGCGGCTCCTTCCTTCGGCGGGGATTCGTTTTCCCCTCCCCCCGAGGTGGTGGAGGTGACGGTGTGCAAATCCTCGGGGCATCAGGCGACGCAGTTCTGCCACGAAATGAAGGAAGATCCGGCAACCGGCCGGATGCACACGAGATCCACGGCGGTCACCGAGTACTTCCGCAAGGGAACGGAAAACCTCGCCTTCTGCACCCTCCATTCCGGAGTCATGGGAGAGGGGATCGACCCGCGCATGGCCATCGAGTCCCTGCCCGCCATGCAGGCGGTGCCGGTCCGCCCGAAAGCCCCCGTGCTGCTCGGCGATGATCCCTATCACACGGAGGTTCCCAGCTTCGCCGCGACTTCCGGGGAAGGGGGGATGTTCCGCCGCCGCACGAACGTTCTGGACAGCCTGGATCTCGGGGATGTCGAGGAATCCATCCGCCTCAGTCCGCCCAGGCGCCTGGAAATTCATCTGGATTGACGGGATCCCTGAACATCGAAGGAAAGAGGTCTTAAGGTCGAAGGTCTTAAAGTCTTAAGGTCGGAAAAGCTTGGGATCGGGAGTTGTTTGGTGAGAGAGGACTTTCAGACTTTCGGACTTTGAGACCTTCAGACGCGGAGCGAAGCGGAGTTTCTTCGATGTTCGCCGTCGAATCGTTCAAAACTCCCTGTGAAGCATCGATGCGGCGATTTCCCGCAGGCGGTTTCCCTGCATGCCGAAAGGCTCCAAAGCCTTCATCGCTTTCTTTGTGAGGCGGTTGGCTTCCCGCCGGGAGGCATCGAGGCCGATGACGGAGGGAAAGGTGGTTTTTCCGACAGCCTGGTCCTTGCCCGCGGTCTTTCCCAGAACCTCGGTGCTCTGGGTGACATCGAGAATGTCATCGACGACCTGGAATGCCAGGCCCAGCGCATGGCCGAAACGGGTGAGCGCATTCAATTGCGCCGGAGTGGCGTCGACTGCCATGCCGCCGAAACGAAGGGAAGTGGTGAGCAGGGCCGCGGTCTTCGCCTCGTGGATGCGAAGGAGTTCGGGCTTCGTGAGGGTTTTCCCCTCGCCTTCGAGGTCCATCACCTGCCCGCCGATCAATTGGGTGCTGCCGCCGGTTTCGGCGAATTCGGATAAAAACTCGCGGATGCCGTAGCGCTTGGTCGGACGGATGCCCGAGAGGACGGCGAAGGCCTTCGTCAGCAGGGCGTCGCCGCAGAGGACCGCGATGCCCTCGCCGTACACCTTGTGGCAGGTGGGGCGTCCCCGGCGGAGATCGTCGTCGTCCATGCTCGGCAGGTCGTCATGCACCAGCGAGTAGGTGTGCATCAGTTCGATGGCGCAGGCGGGGATCATGGCGTTCACGGTTCCGCCGCCGCATGCCTCCGCCGCGGCGAGGCAGAGCACAGGGCGCAGCCGTTTCCCGCCGGAAAACACGCTGTAGCGCATCGCCGCGTGGATCGTGGCGGGCCGCCTGGTTCCGTTGGTAAGAAACCGGTCGAGCGCGCGATCCACCCTGGCGATGGTGCGCTTGAGGTATTGCTGGAATTCCCGGTCCACGGCGTGTCAGAGGATTTCCGCGATCTGCACGGCGTTGAGGGCCGCCCCCTTCCGCACCTGGTCCCCCACCACCCAGAGATCGAGCGCGTTGTCCAGGACGAGGTTCGTGCGGACGCGGCCGACGAGGCAGTCGTCCTTTCCGGTGGTGTCCAGCGGCACGGGGAAAAGTTTTTGCGAAGGATCGTCCACCACCCGGACTCCGGGCCTGCCCTCGTAGGCCGCGCGGGCCGCATCCGGATCCACCGGCCGGGTGAACCGCGCGGTGATGGAAATCGAGTGGGACCGGTACACCGGCACGCGCACGCAGGTGCAGGACACCTTCAGCGAGGGATGGCCGAGGATTTTGCGGCCCTCGTTCGCCATTTTCATTTCCTCCTTCGTGTAACCGTTGTCCGTGAAGGAATCCACCTGCGGGATCACGTTGAAAGCGATCTGCCGGGGGTAAACCCTGGGCTCGAACGGGCGGTTGTTGGCAATGGCCTGGACCTGTTCCTCCAGCTCCACGATTCCCTGCGCTCCCGAACCGGAAACCGCCTGATAGCTGGACGCGATGACCGATTCCAGCCCGAAGGCATCGTGCAGCGGAGCGAGCGCCATCAGGGAAATGATGGTCGTGCAGTTCGGATTCGCGATGATGCCTCTGGCGGGATTTTTCGCCGCAGCGGGATTGATCTCCGGAACGACGAGCGGCACATCCGGGTCCATGCGGAACGCCGACGAGTTGTCGATCACGATGGCCCCCGCCGCCGCCGCGGATGGGCCGAATTCCAGGGAAATGCCGCCTCCGGCGCTGAAAAGCGCGATGTCCACGCCGGCGAACGAATCGTGGGTGAGTTCCTGAACCACGAGTTCCTCCCCGCGGAAAGGCACCCGTTTCCCCGCCGACCGGGCCGAAGCGAGCAGCGTGAGCTTCCCGATGGGGAAATTCCGCTGTTCCAGACAAAGAAGCATCTCGACGCCGACGGCACCCGTCGCGCCCACAATGGCTACATGGGGATGGTTCATTTTGGGAAACCGGCGATCACGGCCGGGCCGGGACAGTAGCCGTTCCATGCCCGCTGGCAACCTTATCGTCAGCGGCTTGCCGGGCGAAGCCCGCCGTTTGTGGCAACGTCCCGAAAAAATCCGGTGCCGGAGGAGGGCATCGGGGATCACGAAGAACAGGGGGAGCGGCGGTGTCCCGTCGGCTCCGTTCCGTATCTTGCGGAACGGTCTTCCGCCAACAGGCCGCCCGTCACACGGAAATCAGATCCTTTGTTTTTCCGGAATTCTTTAAGTTCCGATCATCCGGATCACCGTGGCATTTTCATGCCCGTTTGGGGAGATGGAATTGGGAGCTTCCATTGTTGACAGTCAATCGATTCCGTGCACTCTGAGGAAAATTAAGAAAACTCCCATGCCTTGTTAGATAATCGGTTCCGTGAGGGAGAATAAATACTTTTCTGCAAGAATGAAGGCTCGAATTTATATTTGCGTCCTTCTCGCTATCACATGCGGGGTTGGTTTGCTGACGTTAATGAGACAGCCGGTGATTGCTGACCTTGAACGCTACCACGATCGCAATAAGGGACGGGATCGTTTCATTCCGTCCTTCGAGGAGCAACTTAGTTCGAGACCGATTAAGACTCGGATTCGAGACCGTCCAGCAGAGGTGTCAGCGATCTCGCAGCAAACCTACCAACTCTATCGTGAGCTTCATTCTAGGATCCGTGGGCATAAGGGACTCGATATGGATGCCGTTGATGTGATGAGAGCAGAGTTGGATAGTTTCAATATAAATGAGATTCTTGACCTTCTTCACGTAGTGGATTCATCCGATACCGACCATCACGAGTATATTAGCCAAGCAAGCTTCATCGCTGGATCATTAGCACGCCGCGACCCAGCACTTGCGCTGGACACGTTTATCCCGCGGATGCGCCACAATCCGGAAGGGACAGAGAGGCAGCTTTCGGTGATCTATTCGATGTGGGTCCGAAGCGATCCGGCCGCCGCAGAAGCTTGGTTGAACGCACAAGATGCGGCCGTGGCTCCAGCATTTCTCACGAAGCTGCGCTCTCTAAATACACCAAAGGCAGCAGAACAAGCCGACGCTGAGCAACCCGCTACCCGCTCCCAGTCGGATTCACAGGATAGTTACAAACCTCAACCTGAAGCGGAGGGGCGCTCCCGGTAGCGGGTGCCAGGCCTCATCGTTCAGCAAAGAATGAAATCATATGAGTGGTAAACGCGCTGTTGTCATCACCACCTTTCTGACATTTTTGATCACATCATTTGTCTGGGTCGGTGTCGGAACAGTGATTTATCATGTTTTGACGAGGGAGCCGCCGGGCTTTGAGGTTGTGATAGAGCACCCGGATTCCGTGGAGCTCAACGAAGATTTTCTTCTCGTGGTCAAGGTAAAGAACCCCATGGGAGGATCATTGAATCTCGGAAGCGTGGATTTTTACGATGACCTGCTGGATGGATTTGAAGTATTGTCCGTTGACCCCAAGCCCAATTCAAAACAAAAGCTATTCGGGTTCACGTCTTATTATTTCAGGACTGCGAGAAAATCGTCTTCGGAGTTTGTGCTCACGCTGAATCTCCGCGCAAAGGAGGCGGGCGAGTGGGCTGGTGACATTGATTGCTGCACCCCGCTGGAGAATTTTGTCACCAATTATATTGAAATCAGCGTTGTGGACCCACAGTAAATCCAGCCAAGCCGAAGGCGGTGGAGGTCTTCGTGCCTCACCTTTGACGGCAAGAACAGGATAATCACCATGCAGATAATTTTAATCACTTGGGTATTGCATGCTTTTGTTGGAGCTGTTCTCACAGCACCCATAATCCTTCTATCGAAGAAGCGCGCGCGTTGGAGCATCCGGGGCATGCTTGCGTTTGTATTTCCCTTCAGCATCTGGACCATTTTTGTTTTGACGCCCCTTTCATCCGGCCGGAAAACACTATCGAATGCTTTCGTGGAACCGGTTTTCCTGGGTGTGGCGATCGCGGTCGTGGCAGCAGTCAACGCATCAGTTGGGTTGCGTTTTCGCGAGAATCACGAAATCACACTCGGAATAATGATACTGTGTTTCACTGCGGTGGGAATATTTTTCCTCGTGCCAGCTTTGCCTGAATGAAGCAAATCCAATCCGCGATCCACGCGGCCGGTCAGAAAATCGATTGCAGCTTTTCCACCTCGGTCGCCCCGAGCAGGACGAAGACGTTCTGCTGGTCCACCCAGCGGGCCACCGCCCAGTTTCCGTCGCGGGAGAGTTTCGGCGTGCCGCAGCGGGGCAGTTCGCTGCAAGCCACGTCCTCGCGGCGGAAAATGACGAGATGAACGGTGGTGCCGGTTTCCGTTTCGTCAAAGCAGAGGAGGGAGCCTTGCTTGCCGTCGATCATGAGTTCCCGGCAGCCGACGCCCCTTGCTTTCTTGAGGCCGGGAGGCAGCTTGTTCAGGCAGGGGAGCTTGCGTTCGCGGAGGTGCTGCACGAGTTCCTGGTGGTCGTCCCTCCGGGCGTCCAGATCGAAAAGCGGGGATTCAAAGGTGCGGATGAAGCCCGCCTGCACCACGGCGAGAGGCACCGGCTCGTTGGAGTCCGCGACTTTCACGGCTTCCACGACCGGTTCCATGGCGTCGGGAGGAGCCGACCCGCGGGAGAGGAAAAGCGCGAGGGCGACACCCGCGGCCGCGGCCATGGGCATTCCCAGCCGCCACAAGGAGAATCCGCGTCCGCTGGGATGAGCCGTGGATTCCATCGCCGCGAGGGTTTTGTCCCGCAGGGCTTTGGGCACGTGGATGGAGGCGATCGCGCCGATCATCGAGGCGTCGATGGCGTCTTCCGCCTGGGGCAGGTCTCCGCGCTCCGCGGCCAGGCAGGCGAGGATGTCGTCCCGCAGGCTTTTTGGCAGTTTCACGGTCCCAAGAGCCTGGGAAAACGCGGCATCGAAGGCGCGTTCCTCCGCCAGCCAGGCGCCCAGTTCCCGGTCTTCCGCGGCGATCCGGAGCGCCTCCGCAAAATCCGCATTCCCGCTGTCCGCCCCATCCGGGCGGAAGCTGCGGAGAATGAAACGCGCCTGTTCCTTATCCATGATGTCGTTTGAATGCCTCGGGTTCCAGTTTGAAAATGTTCTTCGGCGCGCTGGCCGGCTCTTCCGTCATGCGGCGTCTGAGGATGTCTTTGCCGCGGGAGAGGCGGGACATCACCGTGCCGATGGGGATGCCGAGAATTTCGGCGATTTCCTTGTAGCTGTGCTGTTGAAGGTAGAAGAGCATCAGGGGCGCGCGGTAGGATTCGTCGAGCGCGCCGAGCAGTTCCATGGCGCGGTGGCCGTCCATCTGCCGTTCGGCGTCCTCCTCCGGCGCGGGGAGGGATTGGGCGGTTTCCTCGTCCAGGGGTTCGTCCGAATAGCGCGACGAGCGCCGGTGCTGGCCGAGGAATTCCCGGTGAAGGGTGGTGAACAACCATGTCTTGGCCTTGCTGCGGTCGCGGAGCTGTCCGCCTTTTTCGGCCCAGATGCAGAAAGTTTCCTGCACGAGGTCCGCCGCACGGTCCGCATCACGGGTCAGCGAAATTCCAAAACGGAACAATGCTTGGTAATGTGCGTCCACTAGATCGGCGAATTCACTCATCAGACAGGGGTCAGAGAGACGTTCCCCCGCAACTATTCCGAAAAATCCGCTTGGCGAACGCCGTTTCCTATCCGCTTCTCTTTTGGATCATTCATGAAAACCCTCTCCGCCGCCGTTTTTTTTGTGCTCGCCCTGCCGGTCGCGGCGCAGCTCCGCGCCACGAAATCGGAAGAATCCGTGCGGATTCATGACGGGGAGACTCTTGTTGCCGAATACCGCACCGACTACCGTTTTCCCTACGTTTACCCGCTCCGTTCCCCGTCCGGGGCGAACGTGACCCGCCACTGGCCGATGAATGAGGAGCACGAAACGGAGCAGCGCGACCACCCCCACCACCGGGGTCTGTGACTCGCCCACGGCATGGTGAACGGCGTCGATTTCTGGCACGGAAAGGATGCGTTCATCCGGCATCAGGGTTTCACCGGGGAGGTGGAAACGAAGGAAGGCGGTGTCGCATTCGCCGCGGATCTTGCCTGGGTTGAGGGCGAAGGGCCGGACGGGAAGGTCCACCTTGCGGAAACCCGCCGCTACGATTTCCGGAAATCGGGCGATCATACCCTGATCCTCGATGTCACCTGCACCCTGCGCGCGCGGGACGGGGACGTCGTTTTCGGAGATACCAAGGAAGGCAGTTTCGCGCTCCGCATGGACCGCACGCTTCGGGTCAAGGGTCCGGAGGCGAAGAGCGGGCTTCTCAACAGCGAGGGCCTTACCGACGGCGCTGTCTGGGGGAAACGCGCCACATGGGTGGCCACTCACGGCCCGGACGAACTCGGCGAGCCCGTCGTCGTCGCGCTTCTCGAGCACCCCTCCAGTTTCCGCCATCCCACCTGGTGGCACGCCCGCGATTACGGGCTCGTGGCGGCCAATCCCTTCGGTGTCCGCGATTTCGAGGGGAAGGACGCGGCTTCCGGCAATCACGTCCTGAAAAGCGGGGAGGAAATGATCCTCCGCTATGCGATCGTCATCCACCGGGGAAACCTGGAAAGCGCCGCCATCGATTCCCTGTGGAAAAACTTTTCCACCAAACCCTGAAACACCAGAAAACCATGCAACGCCGTAAATTCCTCGCCACCTCCGCCTTCGCCGGCACCTGGTCGCTGCTCGCCCCCTACGCCCGCGCCGCCGGTGCCAACGGCACTCTGAGAGTCGCCATCATCGGTTTCAACAGCCGTGGCAAGGGCCTGATGGAGGAAGTCATCCGATGCAAGGGGGCGGAAGTCACCGCACTTTGCGATGTCGATTCCAACGTTCTTGATCGCGTGGCCGCCGACCTCGACAAGCGGGGGATCAAGGTGGCGAAGTACGAGGACTACCGGAAGGTCTGCGAATCGAAGGACATCGACGCCGTGGTCATCGCCACGCCGAACCACACCCACGCGCTCATTTCCGTCACCGCCGCGGCGAACGGAAAACACGTCTATGTGGAAAAGCCCGTTTCCCACAATGTCTGGGAAGGCCGCGAAATGGCCCGGGCCGCCGAAAAATACGGGGTGGT
>CAZVSA010000032.1:11627-20708 GCA_964629955.1 uncultured Luteolibacter sp. | reverse complement strand
CGTCGGGGTTGGCCACCGTGAGAGTGTTCACGCCCGATGCGAGAGCGACGGTGAGGGAGGTTTGGGCGGAGGCTTCGATGGCGACGTTGCCGGGGCCGGTGGCCCAGTTGGTGGTGGCGTTGTCCCAATCGCCGTCACCGTTGCTGCCGGTTCCTGTTTGATCCGGATCCCAGGTCAGGATCTGGGCGTGGAGAGAGGAGGACAGGCCGACCGCCGCCAACAGGCTGACGGAAAAGAAAAGATTCCTGGTTTTCATGGGTTTTCTAAGGAGTTGGGGAGATATGGATATGGATCGAATGGAGATGAAATTTCATATATGCCAAACCGCTCAGTCTTCGATGACTTCGAGGCGGACGAAAATCTTGTCTTCTCCGGCGGGCAGGGTGTATTTCACGAAAGCGGGGTCGCTGGAATCGGCATCGTCGGTGACATCCTCCCAGTCACTGAGATCCAGGGAAAGCCAGACCTTGAAGGAAACCCCGGTGGCGATGGCGTCCCTCGGATAGGAGATGACGCCGTTGACGGGTTGGGGATTGGAAGTGAAGGAGGAGCCGGTTTCACCCATGAAGTATTCGATGCCGTTTTTCACGCCATCGTTGTCGAAATCCTCGTCGAAGCCGCCGCCACCGGCGTTGACCGCCGCCCAGGCGGAGTAGTCGCCGCCGCCACCTGGCTGAACGATGGCGATCTGGGTGCCGCCGTTGAAGCCATAGTTCAATTCGTAACCGGGCGGCAGGCCCGTGACACCGGCGAATTCCCCGGCACCCGAGAGCGAGCCGTAGCTGGCGATGACATAAACCGATGCCGAAACCCCCTCTGGAGAAATGACAAGCTCGGCCCCGTCGATGTCCAGCGCGCCGGCGACGTTCAGCCGGTCCGCGCTTCCTCCGCTGATTTCCACGGAGAAAGCGGAGCCCGCATGGAAGGTGACACCGGCGGATGCCTGGAGCGTTCCCACCGATACGCCGGGAGCAAGCGTGGCGCCGTCGTCGATGGTGATCTCTCCTCCGATGACGCCCGTTCCGCCGAGGGTGGCGCCATCGCCCACGTTCACCGCGCCGGAGCCGGTGGCGGAGCCGGAGGTGTTGTTGGCCAGCAGGATGCCCTCTTCGATGGTGGTGCCGCCTTCATAGGTGTTGCCGCCGCTCAGGATGAGCGGACCGAAGCCGGTTTTGGCGAGAGCGCCTTCCCCGCCGAGCACGCCGGTGAGAGTGATGTCGAAATCGAAACCATACTCGTCGGCGGCCCTGAAAGTGGTGACGCCACCCGACAGGGTCATATCCAGATCGGAACTCCAGTTTGCATTGGCCCCGATGGTGGCATCCGCGAGATCGATGCTGTAGGTGGAGGAATCCGTTCCCACATTGCGGAGCCCTCCGGCTTCGGTGACGCCGTTCGGATCGCTTTCCTGGGTTTTGTGCCGGATGATTCCTCCGAGATAAAGATTCCCTCCGGTCATGACGAGGGACGAGGAGCCCTCCGGAGAGCCTTCCCAGAGTTTGTTTCCGCCGTTGAAACGCAGGTCCTTGGCGATAACGGTGCCTCCGCCGATGAGCAGGGCGCCGCTTGCGGCGGCGTTGGCGCCGTTCGCGTTCAGCACCAGGATGCCGCCCGAGTTTCCGTGGATGCCGTTGCCCACCACGCGCACCAGGCCGTCGCGGACTTCCAGCGTGCCGACGCCATTGCTGCGGCCGATCGCGAAACTGGTGTCGTTGTCGTTGGTGCCGGTCTGGTTGATCACGCCGCCATCGACCACGACCCTGCCGGTGGTGGTGATGCTGTTGCGGCCGATGGTGAACTGCCCCTGGCTGTTGATGGTTCCTGCTGTCAGATGCGCGAACCCGCTGCGGCCTCCATCGGTGCCGATCTGGAAATTGCCGCCCGCGGTAATGGTGCCGCCCGACATTTGGAGTCCTCCGGTTTCCTCTTCCACATCGCCGATGTTGATCGAGTTGCCCGCCCCACCGGCGAAGTAGAATCCATCGGTGATGGAAAGGGTGCTGTCTTTGGCGATGTCGTTCGACGAGCCGCTGACGTTGCCGTTGAAAGAGCCGACGGCGGAGCCGAGGGTCGATCCGCCGGCCAGCGTCACGGTTTGTCCGGCGGTGGAGAAGGTCATGTTCCGCCAGTTCAACGCACTCTCAAAGGTGGCGCCGGAGTGAACCAGGATGGGGGTTGTGGAGCCGTGCCGCGAGCTAACGGTGATCGATCCGTCTCCGGTGAAAATATAATTTTCTCCCCCCTCGGCGGCATCGAGCGTTAATCCATCCACAGCCTGGATTTCCGAAACGATGACGGTTCCCGCCGCTCCTTCTCCCGTGCCAAAGACAACGGCTTCAGGCTGGGCGAAGAAAATCTGCTGGCCCGCGTTATGAGTGTTCGTGGAATTGTTGCTGAGGGTGATGACATCACCCGCGATGCCGGTAATGACGGTGCCTGCGGGAAAACGGTCCGTGGAAAGCGTCTGCCCCACCTCGAGCCCGTCGGGGTTGGCCACCGTGAGAGTGTTCACGCCCGATGCGAGAGCGACGGTGAGAGAGGTTTGGGCGGAGGCTCCGATGGCGACGTTGCCGGTGCCGGTGGCCCAGTTGGCGGTGTCGTTGTCCCAGTCGCCGTCACCGTTGCTGCCGGTGCCGGTTTGGCCCGGATCCCACGTCAGGACCTGGGCCTGGAGGGGGGAGGACAGGCTTGCCGCCGCCAGCAAGCCGATGGAAGCAAGCAGGTTCCGATTCTTGGTTTTCATGGGTTTTGTCTTGGGAAAAGCGATTTTTTGGAAATAAGGTTTGGACCGATCGGCGAAAAGCCGTGGAGCCGGGGCTCCATGCCATTCACGCTCCGCCATCATTGACCGGGGGGGCCGGGGCCGGGTAGTCCTCAAAGCGGGGACAGGAATCGCCGGAGTGTGTCCCCGCTTTAGGGACTGGCTCGGCCATCGGGGCGGCCATATCTTTGGATGTGATTTTTGCAGGACAGATGCCGGCCGGCCGGTGCCCCGGAATACGAAATTTCAAATATATCATTTCGGACCCTTGGAAGGAATCCTGCACGGAGCCGCGCGATCACAACACCCCGCGGGGAACATCCCGAACGGCACGTTTTCCATCGACATGGGACCGGACGTTTCGGAGCATCCCGCAAATGTGCCGGGAAAAGCGGCGAATGTGAAATTGAAAACCGGCAAACAAGCATATCTCTTCTTCTCCTCCGCGCGCGCCCGTTCCGGCCGACGCCTTGCAGGACGCCTGGGGCCGCTTTCCCGGGGCCGCTTTCCCACACCAACCCGATGATGAAAACCCGCCTGACACTGTTCAGCCTGATCGCCGCCTCCGCTTCGCAGGCACAGCAGGAAACCTTTCCTCCCATGCCGCCGGTCCAGGCCCAATCCGCCGCCGAACAGGCCGGAAGTTTCCTTCTCCCCGATGGATACCGCATGGAACTGGTGCTCAGCGAACCCGTCATCAAGGAGCCGGTCGTCACCGTGTTCGACGGAGATGGCAGGATGTTCGTCGCCGAAATGCGGACCTACATGCAGGACATCGACGGGAACGACCAGCACACGCCGGAAAGCCGCATTTCCATGCACGTCGATACCAACGGCGACGGCACATTCGACAAGCACACCGTCTTCGTGGACAACCTCGTCCTGCCCCGCATGATCCTGCCGCTCGGCAAGGGGGAGATCGTCGTCAACGAAACCGACAGCCTCGATCTATATCTCTACACCGACACGGATGATGACGGTGTGGCCGATAAAAAGGAACTCTGGTGGAAAGGCGGCCCCCGCGGCGGAAATCTGGAGCACCAGCCCAGCGGCCTCGTCTGGGCCATCGACAATGCCATTTACACGACCTATAACACCTTCCGCCTGCGCTGGACTCCTGACGGTGTCGAAAAAGAAGACACCAAGCCCAATGACGGCCAATGGGGACTGGGACACGACAACCATGGAAGTTTATATTATGTCAATGCGGGCGGGGAGAAAGGGCCGGTAAGCTTTCAGGCTCCGGTGGTTTATGGAATGTTCAATCCTCAGGACCAGTTTGAGGACGGCTTCAAGGAAGTTTTCCCCGCGGCGGGTGTCCGGGATTTCCAGGGAGGAGCCAGCCGCGTGCGCGAGCCGCAGGGAACTCTCCTGGGATTTTCCGCAGGCGCCGGCATCGAGGTGTTCCGCGGGGATCAACTCCCGGAGGACATGCTGGGAGATGTCTTCTTCGGCGAACCCGTGGGCCGCCTCGTACGCCGTGCCAGGGTCACCGTGGACGGAGGCTTGAAAATTCTCTCGAATCCCTATCAGAAGGAGCAATCCGAGTTTCTCCGCTCCACCGATCTCTGCTTCCGCCCGGTCAACGTGACCAACGCCCCGGACGGAACGCTGTACGTCACGGACATGTATCGTGGCATCATTCAGGAAGCGAACTGGGTGAATCCCGGCAGCTATCTCCGCAAGGTGGTGGAACAATACCAGTTCGACAAAATCGCCGGTCTGGGGCGCATCTGGAAACTGACACATGAATCCACGAAGCGTGTCCAACAACCCGAAATGTATTCGGAGACCACCGCCCAACTTGTCTCCCACCTCGCTCATCCCAACGGTTGGTGGCGCGATACCGCGCAGCGTCTCATCATCCTGCGGCAGGATCGCTCGGTGGTGCCGCAGCTTGAGGCGGGTGTCCGTTCCCACAAGCAATACCTCGCCCGCATCCACGCGCTGTGGACGCTTCAGGGACTGAATGCCGCCACTCCCGCCCTCGTTCGCGAAGCGATGAGAGACGAACATCCGCAGGTCAGGATCGCCGCCATCCGTGTGAGCGAATCGATTCATCTCGCCGGTGACACCTCCTTCCGGAAAGATATGGAAAAACTCATGCAGGACGCCGCTCCCGAAGTGGCCCTTCAAGCCTGTCTCACCGCCAAATACCTCGCATGGCCGGACCACATGAAACTCGTGGAGGAAACGGTGTTGAATTCCAACGCCAAGGGGCTCAAGCAGATCGGCGCCTATCTCATGCTGCCTCCCGGCCAGCAGATCGCCGAGCTGTCGGACAGGGAGCGCGCCGTCATGAGGAAGGGCGAGGAAATCTATGCCACGATGTGCGCCAGTTGCCACGGCGACAACGGCCGGGGAGTGAACGTCGCCGGGCTGGAAGGGGCCATGATCGCCCCTTCGCTGGCGGGCTCCAGGACCATCAACGGGGATCCGAAAGGTGGTCTCTATGTTCTCCTCAACGGATTGCAGGGCGAAATCGAAGGAAAAAAATACGAAGGTCTCATGGTGCCCATGGCATCCTTCGATGATGAATGGATCGCCGCCGTTCTGAGCTATACCCGCAACAGCTTCGGCAACCGGGGCTCCTTCATAAAACCCGAAGATGTCGCCAAAGCCCGCCGGGAAACCGCCTCGCGATCCCAGCCATGGACCTATCCCGAATTGCAGGCGCTTCTTCCCCAGGCCATTTCCAACGAAACCCTGCTCGTCACCGCCAGCGAGAACAATCATGACGCTCCGAAGGCGATCGATGGCTTCGCCGACTCCCGCTACACCACCGGAAAATTCATGGAACCCGGCATGTGGTTCCGGATCGAGCTTGAGGAAGTCACAACCGTGACCGGCGTGATTCTCGATACCGGCGGCTCCGCCAACGACTTTCCGCGTGGTTACGAGCTTGCCGTTTCCATGGATGGCTCCAACTGGGACGCCCCCCTCGCCACGGGAGGCGGGAGCACGGTGACCGAAATTCGCTTCACCCCCACACCCGCCCGCTTCCTCCGCATCACCCAGAAAGGAAGGGCGGAAGGAAACTTCTGGTCCATTCATGAATTGCAGATTCTCCGGGAACCGGAGGTTTCCCTTTCAAATCCAGGGAATTGAAAGATCGCAAACCACGGAAAAGGTGGAAGAAAGTTATTTGTTATTCGTTATTGGGAAAGATGCATGGTTCCAATCTTCTGAAATTCCGTGCTTTCCGTGCCTTCCGTGGTTCGCTTTCTTCCTATTTAGGATTAAAAAACCTCACTGGAAAACGGCCCGGACTACGAGCGGAATTTGATGATGGCCTCGACCTTGCTGCGGACGTGCAATTTCAAGCAGATTCTTTTCACATAAGTCCGGACGGTCTCCAAAGTGATGTTCATTTTGTCCGCCACTTCCTTGTAAATGTATCCGGAGGCCAGAAGCTCCAGAACCTCCCTTTCGCGCGGGGATAGTTTTTCATTTTCCATCTCAACATGCTTTTCGGCATGGAAATATTGCGCCACCTTCCGGGCGATATGGCTTGAAAACGGAGCGCCGCCGGAAAAGACATCCCGGATCGCATTGGCAATGTCATCGGGCGTGCTTGATTTCAGAAGATAACCGCTGGCCCCTTCTTTCAATGCCCGGAAGATATTGTCCTCCTCTTCGTAGGCCGTGAGCATGACGATCTCCATTTCAGGCGTCTTTTTCTTCAGATCATGGATGCAGTCGATCCCCGATATGCCGGGCAGATTGATGTCCATCAGAACGACATCGGGAGGCTGGATCGGGATTCGTTTCAATGCCTCCTCCGCGGATGAAACGGCATACAGGCACTCGATGTCCGGGGAATTTCCGAGAATCTTCATCAGATGCTGTTGAAGCCGGAAGTCGTCCTCCACCAAAACCACCGTTTTCCTGTTTGCCGCCATTTCCATATGATTTTGTAAATTGGTTCACCCGAGCGGGACATCCAAGGAGACTCTCACGCCGCCTTCCGGGATTTCCGCAATCAGGCACTTTCCGCGGATGAAGGCCATCCGTTGCTCGATGTTTTCCAATCCGTTCCCGCGCTTCGCGTCACCTGAGATTCCGACCCCGTCGTCAGCCACGGCAATTCGCAGGATGTGGCCCTCCAGCCAGATGCGCATCCGTATCTCGGTGGCACAGGCGTGCTTCAGGGCGTTGTTCACCACTTCCTTGACGGAGAGACTCACATTGTGCCGGACTTCATGACTGAGCGTGGGATTGTGCATCACGGACATCGCATCGATCCGGCACCGGATTTCCGAAAGCCTGCAAAGCTCGCTGACCAACCGGCAGAGGAAATCCACCAGCGCTTCCAACTGGTTGTTTTTCGGATTCAGCATCCAGACGGTTTCCGAAAGGGTGCTGATGAGTTCGCCGGACATGTTGGTGATCTGGCGCAGGGAGGCACGCGCCTCTTCATCGGAAACCTTGCTTTCGGCATAGGAACCCAGAAGGGAGATATGGGAAAGACGCGTTCCGAGATCGTCGTGCAAATCCCGCGCGATGCGGAGCCGCTCGTCGGTGATGAGCTGTGCGTGGCGCAGGTGGCGGTTGATTTTCCTGCGGATCAGATGATGCCCGTAGAGAATGGCGAGAGCCGCGACGGCCAGCGAACATCCCAGCCAGAACCAGACATTTTTCCAGTAAGGGAGAGGGACGACCACCGGGACACTTGTGATCCTCCCCACGGGATCGCCGGAAAGTGTGAGTTCTTCCGCGACCAGCCGGTAACCGCCCGGCGGGAGGCGCTCGTAGCTCACGGCAAAATCCCCTCCCGCCCCGATGTTGTGAACTTCCTTCCAGCGCACATCCAGGATTTCTCCGGGGCTTACTTTCGGCAGGGCGTAGATGCCTGTCGCCCAATCGGCGTGCGCCGTGGCGTCGTCGTCCCGCAGGATCAGGATGGGCGATGCCTCGTCGTCTTCAAGATTGACCGCATGGGCCATGGATGGATGGGTGCCGCTTTTGATCCAAAGCGGGGCTGTCGATCCCGGAACACGGCAGTCGCGCAGGAAAGTGGTGCCGGGGTTTTCCCCGCCGCCTTCCGAGGTGATGGTGATGCCCGATACGGCGAAAAATCCCACGGCCGAGGGTGGACCCGCCGTGGAAATGATGATGGACAGATATTCCGCCCCATCCGGCACGGTGATGGATTCCCGGCGTTCGGTGAAGGTGGATTCCTCCACGGAGTTGTTCCAGCCTTCGCTGATTCCCGTCGTCGCATAGGTCCTTTGCAGAATCCGGTCCCCGTTTCCATTGAGGAACTGAACCATGAAGGCGACGGGATCGGTTCGCTCTTTCCAGTCCGCATCGAGACCTTCGAGCCGGTAGCGGGTGCGGAACGACTGCGGCCTGACGCGAAACCGGAGTTCCGCGACACCGAAAGGGACCGTGACCCTGGGACCGGGCGTGGGATGGGTCGCGCGGTCCACGAACACTTCGATCGACGTGGCGTCCTGCTGCGCCCGGATGCTCCGGGGGCAGAAGATGAAGACAAAGCATAATATTGTTAGAAGGCATCTCATGGTGGATGCATGGTGGTGCCCGGCGGAATGGCACTCCGGAATCCTCCCCCGTTTCCCTCCGGGAATCGACTCAAATTTCTCTTTTTTCGGGTGTCCCCGATTTGGGGACTACCTGGAGCCGGATGAGCCGCATATCCTTATAAAGACTTCCATGAAACCCTCGGAGCACGCGGGTTTTTCATCCAGCCGCACCCTTCCCCGTCGACAAGAAGGTCGTCCCGGGAAAATGGAAATCGTTATGATTTTCGCTGAAACAACCCGTATTGGCATTCCCATGTCCCGCTTCCTCAAAATCCATTCCTTCGCGCTTCTGGCATCGTTCGCTTGTTCCGCCGGTGCTCCGGCCCGGGGCGCCGCTTATCAAATCAAGGACGACCCCGAACAAAAGCACCTCGATGTCCTGCAAGCCGGAAAACTCATCGGCCGCTACATGTACGACTATGACCATTCCAGCGGCAAGCGCCGGGACGACACCTTCAAGACCTTTCTGCAAATCCATGATTCCAGCGGAGACCTCGCGATCACCAAGGCGCTTGGCGGTGACTTCAACCACCATCGCGGGATCTTCATCGGCTGGAACCGGATCACCATTGATGGCAAGACGTTCGACAACTGGCACGGCCACGGAGGCGCCCAGCTTCATCAGGAGTTCACCGGCGTCCGTGCGGAAGACCGGGGCGCCGGCTTCACCTCGCGTCTGCTGTGGGAAAATGGCAAGGACGGCCCTCCCGCACTGGAGGAAAACCGGACGATGACCTTCCGCCCACCGCCGGCACCCGCTTACGCGATGGTGGA
>CAZVSA010000032.1:0-11617 GCA_964629955.1 uncultured Luteolibacter sp. | reverse complement strand
GACCAGCCGCCTGAAAACTCTCGACGGGAAATCCGCGATCCTGGACGGCGACCCCGAACACGCGGGCCTCCAATTCCGGGTGGCCAACGAGCTGGATCGCTCGAAAACCCTCTACCTCTATCCCAAGGAAGATGCGAAACCCCATCAGGATCTCGATTATCCATGGCTGGCCTGCTCGTTCGTTCTGGAAGGAAAAACCTACAGCGTGGTGTATCTGAACCATCCGGAAAACCCGAAGGAAACAAAGTATTCCGCCTACCGCGACTACGCCCGCTTCGGAGCGTTTTTCAAAACCACGATCGAAAAAGATCAGGAACTGACGATCCAGGTGCGGTTCCTGATGCTCGAGTCCGCGCTGCCTCCGGCGGATTGGATTCAAAAGCAATACAATCTCTATACAGGCCGGGAACTGCCGACACCCGCGACCACGGAAAGAGGCCCAAGCTAGATCGCGATTCCCCGCCGGTCGATGTCCTTCCCATGAACCTTTCAATCACCCGATGAGATTTCGCTGCCACGCGTTCTTTTACATTCCCTTCGCACTTCTCCCGCTTCCGAGCCTGCATGGACAACAAAAGGAAGAGCCCGTCGTCCCCGTCGAACTGATCCCGCCCGCCCCGGTGCTCTCTCCGGACGAGGCGATCCGGTCGTTCAAGGTCGCCGGGGGTTTCGTCATCGAAGCCGTCGCCACCGAGCCGCTGGTGGAGAAACCCGTGGCTCTGGATTTCGACGGCCGGGGCCGCATGTGGGTCTGCGAGATGGTGGGCTACATGCCGGACGAAAACGCCACCGGCGAAGACATCCCGAGGGGCCGGATCACCATCCTCGAAGACACCACCGGCAACGGCAAATTCGACAAACGCACCGTTTTCCTCGACAAACTCCTGCTGCCCCGCGCCATCGCGGTCGTCGATGACGGCATTCTTTTCTCCGACCATGACACGCTCTATCACGTCCGCCGCGATGGCGACAAACCCGTGGGAAAACCCGAGGTCATCGATCCGGAATACGCCAAGGGCGGCAACGTGGAGCACAAACCCAACGGTCTCCTCCACGGTCTCGACAACTGGCTCTACAACGCGAAGTCCGACCGCCGCTACCGCCGGATCGACGGCAGGTGGGTCATGGAAAAAACCCTTTTCCGGGGCCAGTGGGGCATCTCGATGGACGACTACGGACGCCTCTTCTTCACCGGAAACTCCACCATCCTCCACGGCAACTACATCGCCCCGCAGCTCGCCCAGGGGAACCCCGGCGTGGACATGGACGTGCGCGAGATCCAGAACGTAGGCCCCGACACCGTCTGGCCGGGCCGCGTGACGCCGGGCACCAACCGCGCCTACATGATGAAGGTGAATGGTTTCGACAACGACACTCTCGATCCCGAAACCTACAAACTCATCAGTGCCACCGGTGTCGCCGGCACCGTCATCTATCGGGGAAGCAACTTCCCGCGGGAATGGTACGGCCGCGCCTTTTCCTGCGAATCCTGCGTCCAGTTGGTCAAGGCGGTCGACATCACGGAAAACAAGGATCAGGGAAAACTCATCGGCACCCACCCGACGGGAGAGGACGAATTTCTCACCTCCACCGATGAACGCTTCCGCCCGGTCAATGCTTACAACGCGCCTGACGGCACGCTCTACATTCTCGACATGTATCACGGCATCATCCAGCACCGTGACTTCCTCAGCAAATACCTGCGCCAACAATCCCTCGATCGAGGCCTCGAATCTCCCGCATTCGGCCATGGCCGCATCTATCGCATCCGCCACCAGCACGGCCAACTCAACAAAACGATCAACCTCGAAACACTCTCCGGCGCCGATCTCGTCAAACAACTCATCTCCCCGAACGGCTGGAACCGCGACATGGCCCAGCGCCTCCTCGTGAACCGCAGGGACGCCACGGTCGTTCCGCTGCTCGAACGCCTCGCCGGAATGGACGCCTACCCGCTCGGTCAAATCAAGGCCCTGTGGACGCTCGAAGGTCTCGACCGCCTCACCGCCGCTCCGGTCATCGGCATGCTGAAATCCGAAGACCCGAAAGTCGTCTCCTCCGCCCTCTGGGCCGGCACCCGCGTGACCTCCCCCGCCGAGATCGCGAAACTGCTTCCCGCAATCTCCTCACTGAAGACGGACGACAACGAAGTGCGCATCTATCTCGCCCGCGCCCTCGGCCGCTTCGGTCCCGGTCCGGCATTCGACGCCCTCGTGGATCTCCTCAAGGACCATCGTGACAAACCCTATGTCCGCCAGCTCGCGGTCGCCGGGCTCGACGGTCACGAACTGACATTTCTGGAAGCCTTCAAAGCCAAATTCGGCGATGGCAATCTGGAAAAATGGCTGACCGAAGCGGCTTCCGCCATCGAGGCGAAACCACCGGCGGAAAACACTCTCAAGGGCGAACACCTCGCCTCCTTCCAGCGCGGCAGGGAACGATACCTTGGCATCGCCGTTTGCGCGAGTTGCCACGGTGCGGACGGTGCCGGCATGCCGGGCCTCGGCCCGCCGCTCAACCAATCCGAATGGGTCACCGGAAATCCGGATGTTCTCATCGCCATCATGCTTCACGGCATGACCGGCCCCGTCACGGTGAATGGCGTCGAATACACCCCCACCGCGGACATGCCCGGGTTTTATTCCAACCCGGCGATCACCGATGAAACCCTCGCGGACCTCGCCACCTACACCCGCCATGCGTGGGACAACGAAGCCGGGCAGGTCGTTCCCGAACAGGTTTCCAGACTCCGCAGGGCCACCAACGCACGCGCCGGAAAACCCTACACCACCAGGGAACTGGAACGCGGAAAATGATCCATGATCGGGATGATATCCGGGACCGTGTCGCGACACTTTCGCCACCTTAATCTCCGGATGAGCTGGAGATCGTCTCATTGATGGTCTGATATGCGAATCTTCCGGAATCCCGCGCCTGAAAAATGAACACATAATTCCTGCCATCCTCGCGGTGCAGCCAGCGCGAACTCGCGAACCTTCTGGGTTTGTCCCCCTCGGGATAATAAAGCTCCACCTGATAAAACGGGACATCCCCTTTCTTCGGCGGTGCCGGGACGATTTCCACCCGCCGCGGACGGATCATCCACCGCTTCTGTTCCATGATCGCGGCCACGGGGCTTGCAGACGCATTGAAGAACAAAGTGGCGTCCGCTCCGAATCCCTCCCCATGGCTGTCGATCACATGGCTGTTGAAAGATCTCCCTTCCTTCGGCTCCAGCAACAGAATGAAATCGCTTCCGGTTTCCGGCAGGGCGACGGATGAAACGCTGCGATAGCCTTCTTCCAGCGAATCATCTTTCACCGCGAGCGCGAATGCCTTCGATCCGGGAAAAAACGGCATGCTCAATCCCGAAGCACCGACGTTGAACGGTTCCGATGCAACTCCCGAAACAATGGTGACCAACTCCAAATTGGGATTGCCGGGGACCAGCAGCAGCGCGCGGACGGACGGTCCCCTCTCCCTGACCTGGGCGATGGCCGGGCTTGCGCTGGTGATCTGGGCGAGGACGCTCCCCGGACCGCCGAGGATGATGGCGCCAAGGAGCGGAATTCCGGCGGATTTCAAGAATGGGATCATGATTGGGTTTGTCGGTTTTTCGCAGTGTGATGTCAGATCTCTTCTGGATTGAGATAACGAAATGAAATCACCTGGAATTTCCTGCCGAAACGTTCGTTCACAACGGACATGGGATTGGCGACATGGGCTTCGTCCGCAGGGTCCACATAGTCGGGAATCCGCCGGACCACGCCTTCGCAATAGGCTTTCACTTTCCCGCCGGCGGCATTGCGGGCGTCGCCATAAGCGCGGATGGTGAACGTATCCCCCCGGACGGCGATGAGCGGGCCAAGCGTGGTGAGCAGATCGCCTTGTTTCACATAACCGGGCGCACCCACGGATTTCACTCCGGCCTCCGCCTCGGGAAATTCATAGCCTTGCGAAGCGGCCACGGAGACATCGAGCGAACGGTTGTCCCTTCGCCAGGGTTCATTGATGCTGACGCTCTCGTCATCCAGCGCGCTTTGAAGCGCCCCTGAGATGGCCAGTTCAACGTTGGTTCCCGGACGCCGGTTGACAAAATCGGCCAGGGAGGTGAACGGACCGCGAAGTCTGATCTGCCTGACGATGGCCCCCGCGAGTTCGCCGATCTGGTCATCCGTCATCGAGCGGAAACCAACCCATTGCATGGGATCGGAAGGGCTGTGAAGGTCGGAGTCGCCGATTTCCCCTCCCCCTGCGATCAACAACCCGGCGACGGGGGTATGGGACGTGGCGACGAGAACCGGAGTTCCGGAATCGGCATGCGGTTCCAGCACCGGAACCGATGCGGACTTGAGCGATGAAAGGACGGATTTCCATGCATTTATGGATGTGGAATTCACGTTGAACGCGCCATCCACCAGTATCCGCGCGGCGGTGCGGCGGGAGGCGTCGGCGGCCGGGGCGCTTCCCTGGAAAATCTCATTCAACGCCGTTTGCGGATCGGGTGCCCAGGGCTTGAACCGGGAATTGGGAAGCGGTTCGGGCGCGGTGCCGTTGCCCCCCAGGAAGGCGGCGAGACGCCCTTTTTGCTGGGAGTAGGCCGTTCCCGGATTGCGATGGGCCGTGGTGGTTTCAGGGGAAATGGAGGAATAGAAGTAATCGTCCCAAAGCGCGCGATTTGCCAAAAACGAATGGTCCGCCAGATCGCGTTGATATTTCCCGCTGCCTTTCGTCACGCCGGTTTTGTTGGAAGCCATGATGGAGGGTGCGAACGAATTGGAAATGGCGTGGGAAACCGAGGGACGGAGGTATTGGACACGTTGCAGATTCGAGTCCCCGGGAATGTCCGCATTGGGCGGCAGGCCGTCCGCCACGGAATGCTGGAGCGCACCCAGCGAGAAAACCGGAGACGTGGGCACGGAGTGGGTGATCACATGGGAACTGCCCATCACCGTGTGCGCCGCCCCGAAAAAACCGAAACCGGCTCCGGTGGTGTCGATCACGTTGTTGAGGCTGGTGAGCCGGCGGAGTCCGATCTGGATGGGGGTCTCCTTGGTCCACTCGGGAGACAGATCGCCCAGGTCATGGACGAACGATTTCGGATTCACGCTCAGGAGCGACCTGCCGGTGTAGCGGGGCGGTGGGGGCGACGAAGGGGTGGGAATGGAAGCGATTTCGGAATAGTGGGGATCTTCTTCCGTTTTGAATCCCATCGTGAAGACAAACAAAGGCCACTTCGCGGTGGCTCCGTTGCTTCCCGCGGGAACTTCCATCTCCGACACCCTTTTCTGATAACTCGGATCCAGGCGGATTTCCCGGAACACTTCGGGCCTGGAACTCGCCGCCAGATTCCCGTCCCTCTCCCCATGCGGAACGCTGGTCCAATCGACCGAAAAATTCCCGATTCCATAAAGTCCGGCATCCTCCGTGCCGATGAACTGACGGGAAAACGTGAGCGCCAGACCGTGGGACTGGCCGCCCCCGGCGGGTGAAACCGAAAAACCGACCCGGTCGCCGGCATGGACCGGCGGAAGATTGAACTGGTTGGGATTGGTCACCACCCCATTGTCGCCCTTCTGCTGGACGGTCAGACTGAACTCGAAACCCGCACCGAAATTCCAACCGAGCTTGGCATCGATCCCTCCCCACCTTGCTTCCACGGCTTCGTTGTAGGATTGCGAAAGAACCTGAACCTCGCCGGGACGCATGACGAGATCCTCCCCTCTTCCGAACAGCGCCTGGTTGAAACCCGTGCCGGAGATTTGCGGAACATTCGCCTCGTAGGTGCGGATGTTCCCCGTCGGCGACTGGATCCGAAGGCTCAACCGATAGGGCACCGCCCAGAACTGGATGGAAGTGAAGGAGCTTCTCGGGACATATACCGGAACATTGAAGGGATTCCACAAGGTGACGACCGGATCCACAACCAGCAGGAGATCGTATTCGCCGGTCTGGCTTCCGGGCTTGGGACGGCTGATCATCGAATAAATGAGAGTATGCTGGATGCGCGTCGGTTGATGATATTTCCGGAACGGGCTGTGATAAGAATCATCAATGGCGGCCGGTGCCCTGAGATAAGAAATTCCCGCGGCCAGGGTGCCGCCGTCGGCATGGGCCGGCAGTCCGGATGTCTCCAGCTCTCCCCGGATGTTGTGATCCGCCCACAATTCCCCGAAATGGATTCCGTTGGTGGAGCCGACCCGGTACAAGGGATCCTTGATCGCCTGCGAGTAGGGCTTTTCCAGCAGGAAACTCAAATCTTCCCTGAAACCGCCCGCGCGGACATTCGTCACCAGGCCATCGGCGATGGTGGTGGCGTCGTGAAAGAGAGGATTGGCGGACCTGGAAACAAGATCGGCCGTTCCGATGCTCGGCAGTTTGTCGAAACGGGGGTCGTCTCTGGAGATCGCATCACCCAGAAACGGCTCGTGGGCGGCTCTGGGGGCGGCTTGCATTTGGGCAATCGCATCGATCCCGGTGGCGGGCGTCCCGACCGTGTTGCCGAGCTTCGCTTTCATATTGTTTTCGGAAACCCACCACGCATAACCTCCGTTCTCCACCGTCACCAGCCCCGCGCCGATCGCATCTCTGTCCGGGGTATCCCCGGCGAGCTCGACGGTGCTTGAAGCGAGAACCGTTTCCGTTTTCGGAGCGTTCTTGTTGGAAGTAACGTCCTTGTCGCCGGAGATCAGCCATTTTCTGAACACCGGCTCGGGCCGGTCATCGCTCGACGCGGGCCATGATTCATAAACACCCACCCAATTTCCGCGGGCGCCTGCATGATCCGCATCCAGTTGCTGGCCACCCGGCGCGCTGATCCGCTGATCCGGGCCGAGTTCTTTTTGCAACTCGCCGATCGCCATCTGAAACGCCAGGCGCGCGTTGGCCCGGGCCTGCAAGACAGCGGAACGATGACCCGAATTCCGGATTTCGACGGAGGATAGCCCCAGAAGCCCTACCGCCAGCAGGCACAACAAAGCCATCAGGGACAAAGTCACCACCAGAGCGAAGCCGCGGTTGCGGCCCCGCTTGCGCTTGGGAATTTTTCCGGTACCAAGGGCCTTGCGAGGAAGGCACGAATTCATATATGAAAATGGATATGGGATTGGAGATGATCTCACCCGGGAGCAGGTGAATGAGTTTGTATAGCTCCCAAAAATAGCAGTCATAAAGCAACTGCTTTGCAGGGAATCACTGACACCTGGACCCTACGGTCGCCGCGCCAAAAGTCGCAAGTCCCCAAAGCGGGGACAGGACCGAATGGCGCGTGGATCAGGCGGATTTCACGGGATGGTGGCGTGGCAGGGATCTTTCTCCGAAAGGTCCGGCGGGGGAGAGCCATCTCCGCCAGGTTCCCGGCAGCCGCTCGCCGTATTCAAGAAAATCCAGCGGCTCCCGGGGATCGCCAGGGGTTCTGCAAGTGGCTCATGCGCAATCGGACTGTAACGCGAATCTCAGGCGACGGCGTATGCCCTGAGGCCCGGCCCGCCGTTCCCGGATGTTTTGATGCGCCGACCCTGTGCCATCCGGGGCTTGAAAAAGCAGTGGCTGGGAGCAGGATTGGCATGGAGGTTCCTTCCGTTTGGTTTTTCTCACACTTCATTGATAATCAATGAACCAAAGGAAGAATCCTCTTTTTTCGCGAATCGTTCAAGCCAGGGGATTCTCGAAAGATTTCCCCGGGCGGAGTGGTGGATTTTTGCTTATCTACAATTTCCAGTCTTGATTAAAACGGGCTGGAATGCCAATCCTTCGGCGCGTTTGGCCGGATGCCGCTGGAAGCGGCGTGATGGTTGCCTCGGGTCAAACGCGGAACGCAATCAATTCAGCATGAGGATTCTCCCGGTTTCCTTCCTCCAGCCATGTCACTCATCATTACCTTTTCCTGGCTGTTCGCGCTGATCCTCGTGTGCTCCCTGGCGGCGACGGCCTTGATGATCCGGCTCGCCCCCCGGATCGGGATGGTGGATCATCCGGGGGAGCGGAGAATTCACAAGCAAGTGATTCCGCGGGCGGGCGGGGTGGCGGTATTCGCCTGTCTGGCCGTGGGGTTCGGCATTTTGGCTTTTCTTGGGAAGGGGTTTACCGGAGGTTTGGACGGGGGCTGGCTCGCTTGCTTCATGATCGCGGCCGGATTGCTGCTGGCGGTCGGAATCATGGACGACAGGAAGGGAATGTCGGCCTGGATCAAGCTGGGGGTGCAGTGCCTGGCAAGCGTGATCATGTATCTTCACCGGGGCGATGCGGGCGGAGCGATCTTCGGATTGGAGATTCCCTGGTTCGTGGATCTGGCGGTTCATGTGGGCTGGTATGTCGTGCTGATCAACGCGTTCAACCTCATCGACGGGATGGACGGCTTGTGTGCCGGGCTGGCGATGATTTCCCTCACGATCCTTTCCGTGTTGTGTTATGCCGGGCCGCATCCGGAAAACATATTGGTAACCGGGGTGATGATCGCGGCGCTGGGAGGGTTCCTGCGTTACAATTTCCATCCGGCCCGGATCTTTCTGGGGGATTCGGGCTCCATGGTCATCGGGTTTTTCATCGCGTCCGTGGGAGTGGCGACGGTTGGCAGGAATGCGGTGGTGGGGGGGCTGATGCTTCCGTTGCTGCTGGCGGGTGTTCCCTTGTTCGATGTGTTTCTGGCCATATGGCGGCGTGTCGCCCGCCGGATTGCGGTGAGCCGGCCGGGACAGGCCGCGATCCGGGTGTTCGATCCCGACCGGGACCATCTGCATCACCGGCTGCTTCATTGGGGCCTGACCCAGCGGCAGGCCGCCCTGGTGATGTACGGGTTGGCGCTGGTGAGCGCCCTCATTGCCCTCATCCCGCTGATCGGAGGGGAGAACATGCTTGCGATTTCCCTGGTGGGGGTGGTTCTGATCGCGGTGATCGGCTTGCGTTACATCGCCCCGATCGAGTTCCAGCATACGGGGGAAGGATTGCGCGCCGTGGTCCGGCAGCCGCAGGGTTTCAAGAGAACGGTGGCGGCGGGCTTTTTCATTGATCTGGTCTGTTCCACGGCGGCGGCGTTCGCATCCTCCTGGATCCTGACCAAGACGCTGCGGGAGGAATGGACGGCGGGAAAGGACATCACCATGATATGCATTCTTGTTGCCTGCGTGATGATCGGGCTGCGCTGCGGCCATGCGCACACGCGGCGCTGGATGAGGGCGTCCAAATATGATTTCGTGGAAGTATCGATATGGGTCGCATGCGGCATCACCATGAGTTTCGCCGTCCAGGGCGTCGCCCATGGGGATTTCAGCTTCCGGATTCTGGTCTTCCACGGATTGGCATGCTCCATGATCATGCCGTTGATTTTCATTCCCCGGAGCATCTCCCTCACCCTGCAGGAGGGGGTGATCGATTCGATGCACCGCAAGCGGCGGATGAAAAGCAAGCGCGCGAGCAGGACGATTCTGCTCTATGGGGCGGGAGACCTGGGGGAATTGTTTTTGAACTATCTGAGGCTGTCTTCGCCGCAAATTTGGGAAGATGACCATTTTGTCGGTTTTATTGACGACACTCCCGGATTGAGGAGGCGCAGGATGAGCGGGTTTTTCATATTCGGCGGGGTTGATGACCTGCCTGATATCATCGCCAGAACCGGAGCCAACTGCATCCTGATCACTGCAAGCACGCTGTCCGTGGAGGCTCAGGAGAGGCTGTACTCGGCAGGGGAAAGTTTGGGGCTGGAAATCCGCAGGTGGCTGCCGGACCTGCAGCCGGAGGTATTGTTCTCTCCTGTCGCGCATGCGGCTGGCTCTCTTTCCGTGGAAAGCGGCCGTGCCCCCGCCGGTTTCCCAGGCGAGGACCGGGAAGGCGATGAGGCCGCCGGCGGGTTGGCCGATGATGAGGGCGCCCGCCCCGTGGCAGGGTGACTTTTAAAGGCAGGGCGCGACCCCGCCGGGCGCGCCGACTGGAATCATTCTCCCGGGAATGCACGGCGGGCCCAGCGGGCCCGCCCTATCCGATATCAGTCGAAAACGGCCACAATATTATTATCCTCCCGACCAACTTGAAATGTCATGCGGCTGCGGGATGGAGCGTGGGTCCGAGCGCGGTTGCTTGTTTTTAAGGGAATCCATCACTGCCGCCTTGCCAGCATCCCGCGGCCACCGGATGCTTCCCGCGCTTTGCACATCGTCCTGCTCAACCAATACTATCCCCCGGATGCGGCGCCGACGGGACGGATGCTGGAAGACGTGGCGGAAGCCCTGGCCGGGCAGGGGCACGAGATCACGGTCCTCTGCTCCCGCGGCAGTTACACCGGAGAAGGACATGGCGATCCCGCGCCGCCTGCTTCCCGAAACATCCGGATCCTGCGCACCGGCATCTCTCTCTCCGGGCGGAAATCCTTTCCCGGGAAAATCGCGGGCTACGCGGGCTACTACGCCGGTGCCGCATGGACGCTTGCCACCCTCTCGCCGAAGCCCTGCCGGATTGTCGCCCTCACCAGCCCTCCTTATCTCTCCCTGCTCGCGCGGGCTCTCTCCCGCCTGCGCGGAGGGGACCATGCCCACTGGGTTATGGATCTCTATCCGGACGTGATGGCCGCGCACGGCATGCTTTCCCCCGGCTCGCTCTCCTATCGGTTTCTCGCCCGACTCGCCCGGGCCGGCTTCGGCGGCAGGCGTTGCGCCGCGGTGCTCTGCCTGGGGGACGATATGGTGGACCGGCTCGCCGCCCACACCCCGGCCAACCACCCCGTTTCCATGGTTCCCCTGTGGAGTTCCGCCCCGCCTCCGCCCCGCCCGGAGGAAACCTCCGCCCTCCGGGAGCAAAGAGGATGGGGCCGGGACGATTTGGTCTTCATGTATTCCGGCAACATGGGATTGGGCCACCGGTTCGACGAATTCCTTGCCGCCGCGCGGGATCCCGTTCTCCCGCGGTGCCGGTTCGCATTCTTCGGAGACGGCAAACGCCGCGGAGAGATCGAACATACCATGGCCACGCATCCCGGAGCCCCCATCGAGCTTCACGGCTACGCTCCTTCCCGCCAACTGGCCGTTCATCTCTCCACCGCCGATGTCCACCTGGCATCGCTGGAGCCGTCCTGGGATGGCTGTATGGTTCCCAGCAAGCTGCAGGGGATTTTTTCCTCGGGGCGGCCCGTCATCCACGTCGGAAGCCCCGGTGGCAGCACCGCCCGCTGGATCACGGACGGCGGAGCCGGCTGGGTGGTGCCGCCCGGCGATCATGCCGCGTTGCGGCAAGCCCTCCGGGAAGCGGCGGATCCCGGGGAAAGACAGCGGAGGGGAAATGCCGCCCTCGCGTATGCCCGGAAACATTTCCAAAAAGCCGGAAACGTTTCCCGCATCGCTTCGATTCTCTCCCTCCCAAGGTAGGGACGGGCCGCCGGGCCGTCCCATTTTTTCCCGGCAGGTATGGCACACCCCCCCGGCCCTTCCGCTTTCCCCGCCAAATACAGCTCCACCTGTTGCGGAGAGACAGTCACGGCGGGCCCGGCGGTCTCGCCCTACCCCGCCGGAGGCGGCCTGCCCTGGTAGGGACGGACCGCCGGGCCGTCCCATTTTTTCCCGATTGATATGACACACCCCCGGCCCTTCCGCTTTCTCCGCCAAATACAGCCCCACCTGTTGCGGAGAGACAG